>NZ_VTOW01000002.1:600000-900000 GCF_012184425.1 Candidatus Manganitrophus noduliformans | reverse complement strand
GGCGGCCTCCCGCCGTCATCGCCAAAGCGAGCTCGGAGGAATCTTGACCCTCTCGTACCGGCAGGGAAATCCGTCGATCCGTCTTTATGAGATCACCTCTCTGAATGAAATTTATCTCGGCCGGCTTCGAGAAAAAGGGGATTCGGTGTCGCAGTTCATCGCATTCCTCGATGATAAAGAGGCCCAGGAGGTGTTCGAAAAGGTCGGGGTGCAGCAGAAATGGAGGAGCGATCTGGTCTCCGCTCTGAAAAGTGAACGGCTGAGCGGTCCGATCAAGCAGAGCCTCATCGACAACTTCATCGATACCTTCGAGGCCCTTTCCGAGTCGCGCTATCTCCTCTCCCCTTATCAATTCAAGGAGGCGCTTGGGAAAATTCCCTTCGGGGAGCGCGTGGTCGGCCTCTATCACTTCCATAACGGTTTTAATGAGCCCCCTTCCTCCATTGATATCGAACAGAGCCTTCGGAAGCGGCAGATCGTGATGACCCTCAATCAGAAGGGGTGGACCCTCTATGATGTCGCCAAGGAGGATCTGAGGCGGATCGATATAGACGTTGACAAGACGGCCGCGCTCCAATAAAATAGCGAAATTCGGCCCGGCACCCCGCCGGGCCTCGTCTTGCAATCTATCCGGCGAAGGGAGAAGCGCTTTATGAAGGTGATTTTAAGAGAAGATGTCGATAAATTGGGGCGGATGGGCGACCTCGTGAACGTGGCGGACGGTTATGCCCGAAATTTTCTCCTTCCGAGAAATATGGCGGCGCTGGCCACGACGAAGAACATCAAATCGCTCGAGCACGAAAAGAGAGTGATCGCCGACCGGATCAAGAAAGAAAAGACGGCGGCGGAGGAAGAGGCGAAGAAAATCAGCGCCGTTTCCGTTTCCATTCCGGTCCAGGTCGGCGAGGAGGGAAAGCTCTTCGGGTCGGTCACCTCCAAGGATATCGCCGACGCCATTGCGGCTCAGGGTTTTGAGATCGACAAACGAAGGATCCAGCTTGAGAAGCCGATCAAGGAGATCGGGACCTTCATGGTTCCCGTCAAGGTCCATCACGACGTGACCGCCCAGGTCAAGGTCGAGGTCATCAAGTCGGAAGCGGTCGAAACAGAAGGATAATCGCGCGTGGGGGTCTCCTCCCCCGCGCCGCTTTTCCCCTCATGTAGGGACGATCCGCCGGTTACCCAGGGCGAGGCGCCGCCTCGCCCCTACCACCCTCATCCCATTCCCCTTTCTTGACTCCCCTCCGGCAAAGGGCTAAGATTTATCCCATGCGGCCTTTACGTAAATCCCTTTTTTCTCTTTTTCTATCGGTTTTTTTTATTTCTTCTTTCCCTCTGATTTCCGAGGCGAAGCCGATTCATGTCGTTACCTATGACGGAATCATCAATCCGGTGTCGTCCGAGCTCTTCACGACGGCGATCACGCAGGCCGAGCAGGCCGGCGCCGAAGCGCTGATCATCCAGCTCGATACTCCCGGCGGGCTCGATACCTCAATGCGGGATATCATCAAAGCGATGATCGCTTCGGAGGTTCCCATCGTCGTTTATGTCGCCCCCAGCGGCGGGCGGGCCGGATCGGCGGGGGTCTTCATCACCCTCGCGGCGCATGTCGCGGCGATGGCCCCCGGCACCAATATCGGCGCGGCCCACCCGGTGGCGATGGGCGGGGGAGAGATGGATGAGGAGATGAAGAAGAAGATCACGAATGACGCCGCCGCCTATATCCGATCGCTGGCGGAGCGGCGGGGCCGGAACCCGGAGTGGGCCGAAAAAGCGGTCCGGGAATCGGTCTCCATCACCGAGCAAGAAGCGGTGAAATTGAACGTCGTCGATCTCGTCGCAGATGATCTTGAAGAAGTGATCAAAAAAATCGACGGCCGGACGGTGACGACCGCCGCAGGAAAACAGGTTCTCTCGACGGAAAACGCCGAGGTGGTCAAAAACCCGATCAGCCTGCGGCTTCGAATCTTGAAGGCGATCTCCGATCCGAATGTCGCCTACATCTTGATGCTGGTCGGCATTACCGGCCTGATTGCGGAGCTCTACAGCCCGGGGGCGATCTTTCCCGGCGTGGTCGGGGCGATTTCGTTGATCCTCGCCTTTTATTCCTTCCAGACCTTGCCGATCAATTATGCCGGGCTACTTCTGATTTTGCTTGCGGTGGGCCTTTTTATCGCCGAGGCGCTGGTCCCCAGTTTCGGCATTCTGGGGCTGGGGGGAATCGCCGCTTTTCTCTTCGGCTCGCTGATGCTCATGGATACCGATCTTCCCGCCCTTCGCATTTCGCCGGCGGTGATTTTATCGACCATGGCGATGGTTCTTCTGGTCTCCCTCGTCTTTATTCGAGCCGCTTGGCGCGCGCAGCGCGGCAGCACGGTGACCGGAAAAGAGGGGATGGTCGGAGAAATCGGCGTGGCAATCGCCGATCTCGCGCCGCGCGGGATGGTTCGCATCCACGGGGAGATCTGGCAGGCGGAGAGCGACGAGCCGGTCGCGAAGGGCGAAGAGGTGGAGGTGACGAAGGTGACCGGGTTGAAGCTGCGCGTGCGGAAGATCAAAAAATAAGGAGGATGAGATGCCATTGACGTTTCCGGTTGTTGCCCTGTTGTTGCTTCTATTTTTCATCCTGGCCAATGGTTTGCGGATTTTGAAGGAGTACGAACGGGCGGTCGTCTTTCGCCTGGGACGGTATTCGAAGGACGGCGCCCTCTACGGAGGGAATGGGCCGGGGCTGATCATCTTGATCCCGATCCTGGACAAGATGGAGCGGGTCAGCCTGCGAACGGTCACGATGGACGTTCCGGCGCAGGATATCATCACGCGGGACAACGTCTCTGTGAAGGTGAACGCCGTGATCTATTTTCGCGTGGTCGATGCGCCGAAGGCGATCCTGGAGGTGGAGAATTTTCTCTACGCCACCTCCCAAATCGCCCAGACGACGCTTCGGAGCGTGTTAGGCCAGAGCCAGCTGGACGACCTCCTTTCCAAGCGGGAGGAGATCAACGCGCAGCTGCAGCGGATCATCGACGATCAGACCGAGCCGTGGGGGGTCAAAGTGACGGCGGTGGAGGTGAAGAACGTCGATCTTCCGGGAGAGATGCTCCGCGCGATCGCGCGCCAGGCCGAGGCGGAGCGGGAGCGGCGGGCGAAGGTCATCCATGCCGAAGGGGAATTCGAGGCGGCGCAGAGGCTGGCCGACGCGGCCCGGATCATCAGCTCGGAGCCGGCGACGCTGCAGCTGCGCTACCTGCAGTCATTGATCGAGCTCTCCAGCGACAAAACCTCGACGATCATCTTTCCGATCCCGATCGATCTGGTGACGGCGTTCTTCAAAAAAGTGTAAGGGACCCGATTTTATTTTCGGAGGGTCTCCAGATAGACCGAGCTGGTGATTAAAAAAAAGCCGATGAGGATGCCGGCGACGCTGATCTCCTTCCACTGGATGATGTAAAAGAAAAGACCGACAATCAAGAAGACCTTTCCGCTGTAGACCAGCTGTTCTTTATGCCGGCGGGAGGGATCGATCAGTCTTCGCTGGAACATCCGGTGGAGGCTTCGAAAGTTAAACATCCCCAGAACCCCGCCGATCATCATCGACGCCCCGAACGCGCCGAAGAAAAGAAGGGTCACCAATCCGATCACCGCCAGAATGATCAGCCCGTTTCGTTCGATTCGGTGAAGCGCCTGATTGCTCCGCGTCAGAAATTGTTCGCGGTCAAACGGAGGGGGAGACGGGCGGGGCTGCGTCGTCATTAGAGCTTTTTGAACGCCCGGTAGGCCGCCGCGACGGTCTGCTCAATATCGGATGGACTGTGGGCCGTCGAGAGGAAGAAGGCCTCGAATTGGGAAGGGGGGAGATAAACCCCCTGTTCCAGAAGGGCGAGGAAGAACTTCGAGAAGCGGTCCCGGTCCGACTGGAGGGCGGTCGTGTAGTCGGCGACCTTGTTGCTGTTGAAGAAAAGGGTCATCTGGGAGGCGACCCGGTTGATTTGAACGGAGATCTTGGCTTTCCGCGCGGCGTCGGCGAGCCCCTCGGCCAGATCGGCGGCGCGGCGTTCGAGTTTTTCATACACGCTCAAATCCTTCAACAGAGAAAGGGTGGCCAGCCCCGCGGCCATGGCGATCGGATTGCCGGAAAGGGTTCCGGCCTGATACACCGGACCGACCGGCGCGACCATCTCCATGATTTCGCGCTTTCCGCCGTACGCGCCGACCGGAAGTCCCCCGCCGATGATCTTTCCCAAGCAGGTCAGATCGGGACGGATTCCATAACGCTCCTGCGCACCGCCGGGGGCGATCCGAAAGCCGGACATCACCTCATCGAAGATCAGCACGGTCCCGAACGGCCGCGTCAGCTCCCGTAATCCGGGGAGATAACCGTCTTCCGGAACAATCGTTCCCATATTCCCCGGGACCGGCTCCACGATCACGCAGGCGATCTGGTTTCCTTCCTGTTCCAAGGTCTTCTGGAGCAACTTTAAATTATTGAAGGGAAGGGTGATCGTGTCGCGCGCGAGGTCGGGGTGAACGCCGGGAGAATCGGGAATGCCGAGGGTGGTCGCGCCCGATCCGGCTTTTACGAGAAGGGAGTCGGCGTGGCCGTGGTAGCAGCCTTCGAACTTGATGATCTTGTTCCGCCGGGTGAAGGCGCGCGCCAGGCGGATGGCGCTCATCGTCGCCTCGGTGCCGGAGTTGACGAAGCGGACCCGCTCCATCAGCGGGAAGTTGGCCTGGACCGATTTGGCGAGATCGATTTCCAAGGCCGTCGGGGCGCCGAAGCTGGTCCCGTTTTCGGCCGCTTTTTTGATCGCCTCCACGACTTTCGGATGGGCGTGGCCGACGATCATCGGTCCCCATGAAAGGACATAGTCGATGAAACGGTTTCCGTCCGCATCGACGATCTTGCTTCCTTTCGCTTTTTTAATAAAGAGGGGGTTTCCGCCGACCGATTTGAAGGCCCGAACCGGGGAGTTGACCCCGCCCGGAATCCGCTTCTCCGCCTCTTGAAAGAGGGCCGCCGATTTTTCTCGTTTCATCCGCCAAGCTCCAGAAATGTTGCTTCATTCTAAGGAAAGGAGGGAGGCAAGTCAAGTCGAGGCCGAACGCGTTGACAGTACTGGACTCTTCGACTATCCTTTTGATGAGTATTTCCAGGGATAATGATGAAAAAAGGATGGCAGAGCGGTATTTTTTCCCTCTTTCTTTTCGCGCTCTTGGCAGGTTGCAGCAACGATCCCCGAAACACCGGCCCGCGCGAGTCGCCGGAACCGACCGGTTGGAGCGACACAAGCGACTTATCCAAGGGGATTTTCTACGCCTTGGCGGCCGATCCGACCAATTCAAACGTCATTTATGCCGCCAGCTCCACGGTCAGCGTCTATAAAACGACCGACGGCGGCGCCACCTGGAGCGCCGCCAACCGGGGCCTTCCGGGACAGCCGGTCCGCTCCCTGATCGTCGATCCGATCAATCCGCTGAAGATTTACGCCGCTTTGGCGGGGGGAGAGCTCTTCAAGACCGAGGACGGCGGCGCTTCCTGGCAGATCATCGGATCGGGTCTGGCCCAGAACACCGCCTACGCGGTCGCCTTCCATCCCTATGCTCCGCCGAGCGGCATCGACGTCAGCGCCGGAAATGCGAGCAATTCATTGAGCTGGAATGCGGTTCCCAATGCCGCCGCTTACAAGCTCTACTTCCGGGACTGTCCCGGCTGCACGACCCCTCCTTCATTTGACGGAACATGGACGCTGATCGATCGATCCGATCCGGTGGCGCTCAGTTATGTCCATACCGGTCTGACGAATGGAATCCCCTACTATTATGTTGTGACCGCCGTTGTGAGCGGGGAAGAAACGACCCCCTCGGCGATGGTTTCAGCCGTTCCGGAAAACGTGACCGGCCAGAATCCTCCCCCCAGCGCAACCAAGGTGACGGCGGGAGACGGCCAGAATACGATTCGGTGGGGAACCGTCTCCGGCGCAGGGACATATCGCGTCTATCGTGATGTAGTCGCAGGCGTTGATGTCACAGATCCGTTGAATCTGATCGAAGATGGGATCACCGGGACCTCCTTTACCGATACGATCAATATCTCCAACGGGACCCCCTATTACTATGTTGTAACGCAAAACGGGAATCCGACGGCTCCTTCTCCGGAAGTGTCGGCCACCCCCACGCGGATGACCGCCCTTTATGTCGGAACCGGCGGGGGAGGGGTCTTTTCCAGCGGGCCGGCCGGTGAGTTTCGCAAGGCAAGCAATACCGGTCTTGGGACCGGAGACGGCCTCGATCTCTCCGCCCTGTTGATCGACCCGACCGTGCCGCACACCAGTGTGCCGACCCTTTATGCGGGAACGCGGGGAGGGGTGTATCGCAGCGTCGACGGCGGCGATCACTGGGTTTTAAATAACACCGGTCTGACCGGGTTGGGGATTCTGAGTTTGACTCTCGACGGGCCGAGGGGTATTCTCTACGCCGGGACGCCGGAGGGGATCTATCAGGGGAGCGCCGATGGAACGGGCGGCTGGGTTTCCATCGGCGCTCCGTCCATGGAATCGGTGACATCGATTATGATCGATCCAGGCGATTTCCGGATCCTCTATGCGACCAGCGCGACCGGCGGGATCTTCAAAAGCACCGATGGAGGAGCCGCCTGGTCGACGATCAACCAGGGATTGACGACGACCGATATCCGGGCTATTCTGATTCATCCTCAAAATCAAAGTCTTCTTTATGCGGGAGGGGTGGGAACATTGTTTAAGAGCACCGACGGGGGAGGCCAGTGGACGGCGATCGACCTCGGAAGTCTGGAAAACATCTCGAACCCCCTTCCGGCCGCATCGATCAAATCGATGATTTCCACTTCCGGAAATGTCTTGTACGCCGGCGGCTCCGCAGGGGTCTTCAAGAGTGTGAATCAGGGAAGGGCTTGGACCGCCGTGAACACGCGGCTCGCCTCCCGGGAGGTTCAGGCGTTGGCCGCTCACCCCGATCAGCCGGGAATCCTCTATGCCGCGCTCTCCGGCGACGGCGTTTATAAAAGTCTCGACGGCGGCGCCAGCTGGCGGGAAGAGAACGGCCCGGCCGGCCTGCCCGCCCAGCAGATTACGAAGTTCGTCAGCAGCTTGATCGTCGATCCGGGCGATCCGACGCGGCTCTACGCCGGAACCTCCGGCGGCGGGGTGTTCCGGGGGACGGTCGGATCGGACGGGCATCTCACCTGGTCGCCGATGAATACCGATGTAAGCGCGACATTGCCGACCGGCGGCGTCCACACGCTGGCGATTCTTCCGGGAAGTCCGCCGACCCTTTTGGCCGGGATGTTTCAGAACGGCATTTTTAAGGCGGTCGATGACGGCGCCGACGTATGGGTCCGTGTCACGGAGGAGAACCCCGGCGAAGGGGACGACCTCTCCGCCCGGAGCGTTTTTGCCCTCGCCGTTCATCCGGAATTTCCGTCGGTGCTCTTCGCCGGAACGACGGCCGGGCTCTTCAAGAGCAGCGACGGCGGCGCGAGCTGGAATGGAGTTTCCGATTTGAACGGGATTCGTGTTCATGTCATCACCTTCGACCCGGCCCTGTCTCCGTTCGGATCGGGGATGTATGTCGGCACCGACGCCGGCGTCTTCAAGAGCCTCAACGAGGGGGTCCACTGGATTCCTCTCGATGACGGGATGGCTTCCCCCGTTTATGCGATTCTGGCCGATCCGCAGCAGAACAGCATCGTCTATGCCGGCACGGTGGCGACCGGAGTCTACAGGAGGACCCGGTGATCGCGGCCAGTCGCTCCGGTTCGCTTCGACCCAATCAGCGCGGTTTCACCTTTTTGACGGTGATGTTTTCGATCGTGCTGATCGGAACGATGATCGGCACCGCCGCCCGGCAGTTGACCACCGTCGCCAAGCGGGAGAAGGAGACGGAGCTGTTGTTCCGGGGCCAGGCGATCCGGCGGGGGATCGAGCTCTATTATCGAACCAGCCGGGCCGGTTTTTCACAGTATCCCCGGACGCTCGAGGATTTGATCAAAGATCCCGGCTCTCCGGGAATCCGGCGTTATTTGAGGAAGATTTATCCCGACCCGGTCACCGGGGGGGAGTGGGTTCTCCTCCGGGACGGAAGCGGCCGGGTGAAGGGGGTTCGCAGCGCCAGCGAAGAGACCCCCCTCAAGATCGGAAATTTTCCGGAAGAGTTGAAGAGCTTCGAGGGAAAGAAGAAATATTCGGAATGGCTCTTCGAGTACAATCCGCAGCAGGCGATTCACAACCTGCCGCCGTCGAAAGCGCCGGTCCCTCCTGCAACCCCGTCCTCCCCCCCTTCGTCCTCCAGACTCAATCCGACCGATTCGCCGCCGCCGTTTTGATTCGCATCAAAATGCATTCCCGAGGGTGATAAAGACCAGTGTGATTCCTTCCTCGCTGAGCCCTCTCGCAACCCCCCCCTGAAGACGAACGGGAATGTAATAGCCGAGATAAAAATCGGTTCCAAGACTGCCGCCGACCCCGCTTTTAAAGGAGGGTCCCCCCTCTCCCTCATCCCAGGCATCTCCCAGATCTCCGAAAACGGTTCCATGCAGGCGGCGAACGAAGAAGGGAAACGTCCCCCATCCCCGCTCGACGTTTCTGAGCGGAAAGCGGTATTCGACCGAGAAGGAAAGGGCTCGCTCGCCGCGGAATTCACGTGCCGGATAGCCGCGGAGGAGGAAGGGCTCCTCCTGAAAATCGGCAAAGGGGGCGGTCAGCCCGCCGAGCTGAAAACTCCGCTGAACGAGGAGATCGCCGTGCGCAAGCCCCCCGGAGAGCTGGGCGGCGAAGAGCTGGTTGGGCCAGGGGAGATTGTAATACTCACGCCATCCGCCGATCGTCCGCCGCCGGTTGACATCTCCCCCGAACTTCCGGCGGAAAATTTCTTGGGTGAGAAAGAGGCGCCGCCCCTCTTCCGGGCTGATGGAGAAGCCGTATTCATGGGCGCTGTTGTAGACCCAAGAGAGACGAAGCCCGCTTAAGACCCCCTCTTCCGGAATCACCAGCGACGCGCCGAGATCGGTCAGCGACGCGAGCGCCTCCCGCTGATAACCGACCGAGATAAACGACTGCCGCTCGAAGGTGAGGAAAGGAAAGATCGCTTCGATGCGAAACCGCCGGTTCCGCTCCCAGTAGGTTTTCTCATCCCCGTCCGGCTCGATCAGCAGATCCCCATGGGGGTCTGCCCGGTCGAGCCACTGGAAATGAAGGGTCGGGGTAAAATGATCGTTCCAGTAATCGATCTGATAGGAGAACCGGTCGCTCTCCGAACCGTAAAAGAGATTGAGAAGGTAGCGGTCCTTCCCGAGCGGATCGACCCCGCCGGTCAGCGCGCCGACGGTCAGCCCTTCTTCATCGACCCCGAAGAGGGGGACCCAGAACCGGGGGAGGAGGGTCGCCGGCTCAAAGTAGGAATGGACCCGGCCGGCCTCCTCGATCGGCGGCGCATCCACAGGGGAAGCCGCTTCCGCCGGCGCCGCGGCCGCGACGGAGATCGGTTTCCAGGAAGATCGGTCATACGGGATCGCCGCGATCTCGAATCCGTCTGCGCGGTATGAGGAGAAGAAGATCGACTTCGAATCGGGGGAGACGAAGGGGGTGAAGGCCCCTCCCAAGAGACGGGTGACCCGATAAAACTGCCGGCCGGAAAGAGTGTAGGCAAAAAGATCGAAGATCCCTTCCCGATCGGAAACAAAGAGAAGGACTTCTCCGTCGGGAGACCAGACGGGGGTGAGGTCGAGCGCCGCATCCTCCATCACCCGCTCGAGGCGGTTCAATTCGAGATAATAAAGCGCGATGTCCTGATTTCCCCCGCTCCAGATGGAGAGGACAATCCGCTTACCGTCGGGCGACCAGCGCGGGGTAGCGAAGAATTGATCCCGCTCGCCGGAGAGGAGGAGACGGCTCTCTCCCTCTTCCCAGATCCAGAGATCGCTCCGGTCGATCTCCTGCCGGACGAAGAGGACCCGTTGTCCGTCCGGGGAGAAATCGGGGTCTTTCGCCCGCAGCCCCTTCGTCAGCCGCCGGAGCTTCCGATCGTCCAGATCAAACCGGTAGAGATCGCTGTAGGTGGAGAAATTTCCGAAGACCTCCATTTGGGAGAAGACGATCGATTTTCCGTCGGGGGACCAGGAGAGCCCGGCATCGGAGTTTCGCCGGATCGAATTCTCTTCCGATGTATTCCACTTCGATTCTCCTTCGGAGGAGAGGAATTTGATCTTTGGATATTCCCGCCGGTTGATCTCGGTGTAGGCGATCCGTCTCCCGTCGGGGGAAGGGACGGGGGCGAGCTTCCAAAAGTCGGAACGGCTCAGGGGGCGAGGGGTCGTGATCCCTTCTTCCTTCAAACGCGCGGCCTCCCGGCGATATTTTTCCTGAAGTGAATCTTTCCACTCCCGCCAGAGCGCGCCGAGGCGTCTGCCGAAGACGTCCTCCGCGTTGCTTTCGATGAAAAAGGGAATGAGGCGGCCGCTGTACCGGTTGCTCCACTCGGCGATCTTCTCCTCTCCGTAGCGCTCGCGCAGGAACCGATGAAAGGCGGCCCCGTAGTAATAAGGGGTCATTCCGGCGGGCCAGCTGTCGGGAAGATGCGCCTGGTCGATCGACTTGAATCGATCTTCCAGAACGGCGGTTCGAAGGAGCATCTCTGAGAAGGTCCCGTCGGACCGGTCGGTCGTTCCGGCCTCGCTCTCCTCGTATGTCGCCAATCCTTCAAGCAGCCAGAGGGGCTGCCAGACATTCGGGAGGACGACGCGGCCGAAGATAGATCGGAACACCTTGGGAAGCCGGTGCGCCTGATCGAGCTGGACGATGTGGGTGTATTCGTGGAAGATGATCGCCCGGAGCCAATTCTGATACCGGATCGGGGTGAGGATTCCGGCGGCGGGGGGATAAGGGTTGATGTAGATCGTATTATAGGGAAAAGGGGTCGCCTCTCCCTGGACCCGGTCGGCGTGGTCGACCAACACCAGCTGTGTTTTTCCGGAAGGGGTCCAATGCAGCCGCTGCGTCAAACGGGTGTGGGCCTCCTCCGCATGGCGCGCCGCCTCTTCGGCGGTCCGCTCTTCCCCCTGATGAAAGTGAATCGAGAAATGGGGGGTCTCGAGTGTCTTCCATGTCAGCGAGGGATCGAATTTGGGTGGGGTGAGCGGAAGAGGAATACACCCGGAGAGGAGGACAAAGAGGAAGAACCGCCTGAGAAAAAGGGTGCGCCTCTTCACGCGGCCCGTCGGCGCTCCCGCCCGTTACCAGTCGCGGTATTTGGTTTCATCGAGGGCGGTCTCTTCGCTTGTGGTATAGACATCATAGATATCGTCTTCGCACCAGGTCTCGGAATCGGGGGGATCGGTATAACAGCGCAATCCCCACTCGCCCGATTCGGTCATCGGATCGGGAAGGGGCTTTCGTAGATAGCGCCGGGTGGTCGTCTCGACCTCTCCCGTCAGCTCCACTCCGAGGAGGAGCTCCAATTTCTTGGGGTATCCGAAGGGGCTGCTCACCTCTTTGCAGGTGAGCTTGTTCTGCTTGCAGAGCTCCCCCAGAAGGTTGTCCCCGTCCCGGTTCCAGTCGCGATTGAAATCGTCGATCGCTTTCCGGAGGATCTGGAGGCGTTGTTTCAGCTCCGTCTCTTTGGCCCGCTTGGCGATATTTTTTGAAAGGGGAAGCGCCATCATCGCAAGGACGAAGATGATGACGATGGTGATCATCAACTCCAGCAGGGAGAACCCGGCCTGACGGCCCTTCCGCGGCTCACGATCAGGGTGTAGAAAAGAAATCAGAGCGGTCCTTGCCTCCTTGGGTTTTCAACCCGATCCCACGCCGGATCGGTTTCCATCCGATGCGATTGAGATTATAGCGGATCGTTTTAAAAGGTCAAGGGATGAAGGAGAGAACAGGCGAGGCGCTGGGGGGGAGCCGTGAGGGAAGAGGATTTATTTCTTATTTAAGACTTGCAAGGAGAGACCCCCCCGGGTTCGTTGAACGAACAGCCGGACTTGGGGGGGATCCGGTGGGGGGGCTCCCCTTGGGCTTCCCTGCGCTCCCGGAGGAGTGCAAGTGGGCCAAAATGAAAAAAAGTGCGAAACGTTTACAACCCGGTTCAAAGATTCAACACGCGCTGCGGGAAGCTTCCCGGTGAGAGGGGCTGTTGTCCTTCTTCTTTGTGACCGGGAGCACTCTCGCGCCGATCGGTTTCCTTGTAAGGTGCAAGTGCGGTGCCGTTGAGGTTTCTCCCCCTCGATTGGTGATCCGACCGAATTTGGATATAATGGTCGGAGACGGGAAGCAGATCAGATTCATCGGGAGAGCGCTTTGGAGCGATCGTTCGATATCCTCATCATCGGCGGCGGGATTATCGGGAGCAGCGTTGCAATGGCCCTCTCGGAGCGGGGGGGCGGCCGGATCGGCGTGGTCGATATCGACCTCTCCGGGACGTGGGGCTCGACCGAGCGGAATGCCGGCGGGGTCCGCGCCACCTGGGAGCAGCCGATCAATATTGAATTGGGGAGGCGATCGATCGCCTATTACGAGACGGTGGCGGCCGAGGTCGGGTTTCAACAGAAAGGTTACCTCTGGCTCTACAATGCGGCGCAGTGGCGGTGGGCCGCCGAGCGGCTGGCGGCGCAGCGGCGGTTGGGGGTTCCGGTGGAGGAGTGGACCCCGTCCGAAGTTCAAGCCCGATACCCTTTCCTCGATCGGCTGGAAGGGGTGGCGGCGGCGACCTTTTCCCCCCGCGACGGCCTGATCAACCCGAATCTCTTAAAACTGCATTATCGCCGGATCGCGTCGGAGCGGGGGGTCGCCTGGATCGACCGCCATGCCGTGGAGCGGATTGCCATGGCGCAGGGGCGGATCGACAGCGTCCTCCTGCGCGAGATCCGATCTCAAGAAGAGGTGACGCCCTTCCTCACAGAGGGGACCCTCCCGGAGGGGAGCGCGGCCCAAACGATCTCGGCGCGCATCGTGGTGAACGCGGCCGGGCCGTGGGCGCCCCGGCTCGCCCGGCTTTATGGAAAAGAGATCCCTTCCGCTCCGGTCCGGCGCCAGGTCTCCGTCGCCCACAGCCGGGAGGTCGATCTGACCCCCTTCGGAATGATCGTCGATACGACCGGTCTTTACTTCCATGCCGAGGCGAATAACCTTTTGGCGGGATATTCGGTTCCGACCGAGCCGAAAGGGTATCGTTTCGAGGACGAGGGGTACGACTTCTTTTTGCGGGAGATCTGGCCCCGGCTCTGGGAGCGGGGGAGCCGGTTTGAAAAGTTGAAGTATGTGAGCGGGTGGGCCGGGCTCTATGAGGTCTCCCCCGACAAAAGCGCCATCATCGGCGCGGCCGGCCCGGCGGGGGTTTTCGAGGCCCACTCTTTTTCAGGCCGGGGGGTGATGCAGTCGTACGCCGCCGGCCAGGCGCTGGCGGAGTTGATCGTCGAAGGACGGTATCGGACGCTCGATCTCGCCCCTCTCGCGGGGGATCGCTTCGAGAGAGGAGCGATGGTTCCGGAGGGGCTGCATATCTGACCGGCTACGCGGCTCTTTCGCGGAGCTGGGCCATTTTGTCGTGGAGTGATTTGAGCTTTCGTTCGATCTTTTTCGCATCCGCCAGTTTTTTCTTGATCGTCGGATCGGAGAGCGGGTTCTTCGCGCCGTTCGCCTCGGCGAGCTCGAAGAGCCGCTCGCCGATCTCGGAGAAATTTTTCTCCGCCTTCTGTTCGAACAAAAAAATCTGGTAGCGCAGCTTTCCGATCTGCGCCAAGTGGTCCGCTTTCTCGGAGACCGATCCCGGCCGCCGTTTGACGTGGGGAATTTCCCCCCGCATCTTCCGGGTGATATCCTCCTTCACCTTCATCCATGCATTCATGCAATACTCCTTCCGAAGAACCTTCTTCTTTATTGTAAGATTTTCCGGAGAGACGATTCAAGCCGACCGGGGCGGAGGCCTTCCCTGAACTCCGGAATTTCCGGTTGCCTTTTTAAATCCGTTTCGATACCATGCCGCCATTGCCCACTCTTCCCTGCGGGAGATCCCATGCCGCGCGCCGATCAGCCGATCCGCCAATGGACGATCCTCAAGCTGTTGGAGTCGAACGGGCGGGTGACCCTTCGGCAGATCTCCGACGCCCTCTCCGAAACCTGCCATGAGCGGACGCTCCGGCGGGACCTCGACGTCCTGGGGCTCGTCGGGTTTCCGATCTACGCCGAGCGGGAGAACGGCAAGAGCGTTTGGAAGCTTGACGACGCTTACAAGCGCGCCCCCCTTCCCCTCACCGGCACGGAGCTTTACGCCCTCCAATGCGGGATGCAGATGATGGCGCCGCTGGAAGGGACCTTCCTCGCCGACGCGATCCAGGGCCTCACCCAAAAAATCAAAGCGAACCTTCCCGCCAAAAGCAAAGATTATCTCGCCCTGCTTCAGCAGACGATTCAGATCGGGATGCCGCCGTACAAAGTTTACAAGGCGCACCGCTCCCGGATCGATCCGATCCGGCGGGCGATCGAGACCGGAAAAACAATCGAGATCCGCTACACCCCCTTGCGGACCGGCCGTCCCGCAACGAGAGCCGTCAATCCATATCGTCTCTGGCACTACGGCGGAACGCTCTACCTCATCGGTTACTGTCATGAACGAAAAGACACCCGCACCTTTGTTATCGACCGGATCGCCTCGCTTCAGGTGACCGGCCGGCCGTTTCAGATCCCCTTCTACTTCTCCATCGACGATTATTTCAAAGACGCCTTCGGGGTCTACCGGGGGGAGGCGGAGGATGTTTCCCTCCTTTTCGAAAAGAAGGCGGCCCTCTGGGTGCGGGAGCGGCGGTGGCATCGGAGCCAGAAGATCACGCCGCTTCGCGGCGGAAAAATTCAACTGGACCTTCGCGTGGCGATTACCCCCGAGCTGATGCAGTGGGTGATGGGGTTCGGAGCGCAGGTGGAGGTGACCGCGCCGGTGAGATTAAGACGGATGGTGGAGAATGAGGCGTGGAAGGTGGCGGGGAAGTATCAGAAGGGGAAGATCAATGCCGTGGCAAAAACCGCATCGGCGAAGAAGAGAGAAATTTAGTCTTCATTCCGTATGGGCTTTTTCCTGAAGAACTCGGCGACGGCTGCTTTGCCGGCCCGACCCTGCGCAACATCGAGAACAAGCTGAACCAAAGCGGTATTGGTGATTTTAAGATCGACCTGATTGAGTTCCAGAAACACCAAAGCCGCCGTCGCGCCGACCCGTTTGTTGCCGTCAACGAAGGGATGGTTTTGAACAATGTGGAAAAGGTAGCCTGCCGCCATTTCGAAGAGATCTGTATGAAGATACTGATCTCCGAATCCGGCCTGGGGCATCGCCACGGCCGATTGCAAGAGCATCATGTCCCGGATGCCGGCGGTTCCCCCGTAATGGGTGATCTGGTCGGCATGGATTTCGATCACCTCTTCCAAGGTGAGAAAGATCGGCTCCATTTTCACTCGGCCAATTTCTTAAGAGCGCGGCCATAACGTTTGTTCACCTTCTTCAGCGCGCTCTGAAATGATTGACGGCGCTTTTCATCCGGAGCCGGAGCGATAATCAGGCACTTCCCGTCGGTCGTCACCGAGAGCGGGGTTTGATCATCGATCTCCAAAAGGTCGAGTACCGGACGGTCGATCACCAGCGCCAGGCTGTTGCCGTGTTTGGTCAAGCGTTTGATCATGTTGAGCCTCCATGACAAAGTTTATTCAATGTATCTCCATTGTATTACCTCTTTTTTGGGAGGTCAAGGGAGGAATCGAATCTAAATAGTAGGAGGCATTCTTGTCCATCTTTCCTTCTCCAGGTGGGAGGGGCATTCCTGCCCCGATTCTTTCTGGAAAGAATTAAAGAGGCAGGAGATAAAATTTTTTTGAGGGTGAAGAGAATTTGTGACCTGGGATGTCAAAGGGGCATGGTAGGATCGCGCTTATGAAGTTAAAGAAAAGACTGACATCTTGATCTGGTTGCAAGTTTTTTGAAAATGGCTTATTCGTTTAAGTCAAACTCAGCAGGAGACGATCCAGTATAGAATTGACGTTCGAATATTGCGGCGGGCCGCGCAGTATCGGCGACATCCAACACTTGCGATGGATTTTGGAGGAATAGAAGTCCGATGAGTGAAGAGAGGGATGACATCGACTGGCGTTTGACGACCTGGGAAGGGAGCCGCGGGCCCAACGGAGGCAGGCGCTCAAGCTGACGCTACGGGAGTGCGTGGAGGCGGTTGAAGGGATGGCGGAGGTTGCGCGGCCATTTGCCGCGGCCCCATTTATTTCATCACAACTCTATACCCAACAGAGGACATTAAGTGAATAAACCCCATATCGAGTTCATAAATTGGTTCAAAAGAATTACAACACATGAACCCTATCCATATCAAATCCGCTTCGCAATGGATGATTCCCTTCCTCAATTAGTCGATATACCGACAGGCTTGGGGAAAACGGCAACGACTATCTTAGGATGGTTATGGAGGCGGAGGTTTCATCAGGATAGAGCGATCCAAAATGCCACACCGCGCCGCCTTGTTTACTGCCTGCCCATGCGTGTATTGGTTGAACAAACCTACGAGAACGCAAAGGGTTGGCTGAATGAATTAAACCTGCTTGGTAACCCCGGTGACGGGAAAGTTTCGGTCCACCTTCTTATGGGCGGTGAAATCGCTCTGGACTGGGACGCCCATCCGGAAGCGGATGCAATCCTGATCGGCACTCAAGACCAGCTGCTATCGCGCGCATTAAACCGGGGCTATGCAATGAGCCGCTATCGATGGCCAATGCATTTTTCCCTTCTCAATAACGACTGTCTTTGGACCTTCGACGAAGTGCAGCTGATGGGAGCGGGACTTCCGACAACCGCTCAGCTTCAGGCGTTTCGGGAAAAGCTCGGCACCTATGGAGCAGTTCATTCGCTCTGGATGTCCGCCACACTGAAAAAAGAAGGACTTGCCACAGTCGATTTTCTGGAACAGGCCGCTCGTCTCCAAACGCTCTCGTTGAATGACCAAGATAAGCAGCATCAAGAAGTATCTAAACGCACGAATGCCAGAAAATCTCTGACCAAGGCGCAGACGATTTGGCGCGCGGAAGCAGCAGATGACTATGCGGAGACTTTAGCAAAAGAAGTGGTGCAGAAGCACAAGACCGAGTCGTTCAGCCTGGTCATTGTAAATCGTGTCAATCGCGCCCAGGAAGTATTCAAAGCACTACAAGAACTCTTGCGAAGCGCTTCCCAACCACCAGACCTTCTTCTCATTCATTCCCGTTTCCGCTCCGCCGAACGGAAAAAGATTCAAGCACGTCTAAAAGAAAGCCCTCCACAAGGCCGTATCATTGTGGCCACTCAGGCCATTGAGGCAGGCATCGATCTCTCCGCCCAAACGCTCTTTACGGAACTGGCCCCCTGGTCGTCACTCGTTCAACGGTTTGGGCGGTGCAATCGATACGGAGAATACAACGAAGATCATCCTGCCCGCATCTTTTGGATAGACCTCGAAACGCTGATCGTCAACAAAAAAGGTGAAAATGAGCCAAATAAAGAGGCGGCTCAACCCTATGAGACCACTCCGCTGGACTGGGCGAGAAAACAACTGACGCAGTTAACGGATGGGGGACCTCAAGCAGTCTCTGGATTCAGCGATCCTTTCCCGGCTCCGCCCGCCCATATGCTCCGGAAAAAAGATTTGATCGAACTTTTTGACACCACCCCCGATCTGGCGGGGAATGACATTGACGTATCCCGTTACATTCGTGAAACCGAGAACAATGATGTTCAGGTCTATTGGCGAGCATTAGTTGATAAAAATTCGGAAAGTGCACCCCGAGACGAAGAACTCTGTTCGGTTTCAATTAAAAGTTTCAGAATCTTTCTAAAAAGGAAGAAGCCAGCCTCCCGATGGAATAGTTTAGATCAAGAGTGGGTTCCCGTTACGGATAGATCCGTCTGGCCCGGCCTTACCATTCGCATGGACATCGGTTCCGGCGGCTATTCGGAAGAGCTTGGCTGGACTGGAGACGAGAACGATCTGGTCACGGCTCTTCCACCTCCTCCAGACGCCACTCCGCTGGACGCTTACGACGATAACCGGCGGACCTTTATAGGCCGTTACGTCACCCTGACGGAGCATGCAAAAGATGTTGCTGAAGCGCTCAATGCCTTCAGGAAAATACTTTTTAGTTCTCTACCCGATGTCCCGTGGGACGACCTCTCCAAGGCGGCTCGATGGCACGATATCGGAAAAGCCCATGAAGTATTCCAAATGATGCTGCCGACTCCCTTACCAAGCGACGATTTAGGCGGAGCCCAGCCCCCATGGGCAAAATCGGCCCATAAAGGGGGAGCATATCAACGCCCCCATTTCCGTCATGAACTTGCCTCGGCTTTGGCACTTTTGCAACACAAGGAATCCGATCTCGCCGCGTACCTTGCAGCAGCCCATCACGGCAAGGTGCGTCTTTCGATCCGCTCCCTTCCTGGTGAAAGAGCATCTGGTGATGGTCGGCCCTTCGCCCGCGGCGTCTGGGAAGGAGATGAGCTTCCGGCGGTCGACCTTGGAGACAAAATTCAGAGTCAGAAATTGATTCTGACACTCGCTTATATGGGAATGGGTGAGGGCCCGCATGGGGCCAGCTGGTTGGAGCGAACACTTAGATTGCGGGATGAATACGGGCCTTTTAGATTAGCCTGGATGGAAACCCTCGTTCGTGTGGCCGATTGGAGAGGAACCCAAAAGGAAGAGGAGATCAATGAATGATCTGATACTTTCTGGATGTAGACCGGAACCGCTGGCCAACTATCTCAAGGCCCTCGGGGTATTACGGCTCTTGGGAGAACAGGCTGACCCAAATGTCCGTGGCGGATGGAAACAAGATGAGTTTATTCTCCGATCGAGCCTTGATCGAGAAAAACTGGAGCAGTTCTTTTTGCAGGATTATCCGCCAACGCCCATTGTCGCCCCGTGGAATGGGGGAAGTGGATTTTATCCGAAAGACAAAAAAGAGGGAATCGATGCCCTATGTACTTCTCCGGCTCAACGATTCTCCGATTACCGGCAAACGATTTCTATCGCTCAAAACTTAATCGAATCACTTGGGTTGTCCGAAAAATCGAGTGGCGAGCAAAAGCAACTCCTTTTACGTCAATGCCGAAATCATTTCCCGGATAAAGCAGTCGCCTGGCTGGATGCGGCGTATATCCTGACGGAACATGAAGCGAAATATCCACCTCTCCTCGGAACCGGTGGTAACGACGGGCGGTTGGAATTCACGAATAATTTCATGCAGCGCTTGATCGACATTTTCGATATCGGAATGGGTACGCCGACCGCTTTTTCCCGGTCATGGCTCTCCGGCGCTCTTTTCAACGAGCCTGTACAGAAGCTTTTAGCTGACAAACCGATTGGGCAATTTTATCCGGGCGCAGCGGGAGGGGCAAATTCGTCAGTAGGTTTTTCCTCAAAATCACTGATCAATCCTTGGGATTTCATTCTCATGATCGAAGGTGCGTTGCTCTTTGCGGCTGCGGCAACAAAGCGTCTTCGGGCCGGCACCACCGTAGAGTTGGGTTATCCCTTCAGCACACGAGCGGCCGGCGTTGGATATGGCACTGCCAGCACGGCAGATGAAACTTCCCGCGGTGAACTCTGGATCCCCTTATGGGAATCCCCTTCATTGCTCTCTGAAGTGATCACCCTTTTTTCTGAGGGAAGGGCGCAAGCGGGACGGCGCCCTGCTAAAAATAGTGTCGACTTCGCCCAGGCATTGGCAATGCTGGGAACGGATCGCGGCATCAATGAATTTCTTCGCTACGGCTTTCAGGAGAGAAACGGTCTCGCTTATTTTGCAACCCCTCTGGGGCGTTGGAGGGCCAAAGCCCGTCCTAAGGCAAATTTGCTGGATCAGGTCGGGTCCTGGATCGATTCGTTCAGGCATAAAGCGATGGGAAACACCGCCCCCGAACGGATAAAACGAACATTTCGCGCCGTCGAAGAAGCGATCATGAACTTCTGCAAACCCGGAGGGCCCGCCCAAATGACGGAGATCGTGATTGCACTGGGGCAGGCAGAGAGGGCCTTGGCGGGATCACCTCGATTTCGAGAAGAAGCGTTTGCCAAACCGATTCTTCTTTCCGAAGAGTGGATTGAAGCATTAGACAATGGGAGAGAAAAAGCCGAATTTCACCTCGCTTTAGCGCTGGCCTCGATGGGAATCCGGAAGAATTTAGAACCGGTCGAAGTCCGACCTGGTAAAGTAAGTTGGCTTGATCAAAAGAATCCTCCGCATGTGGTCTGGAGAGATGGATCGCTCGTTAATAATCTTACGGCCGCTCTACTTCGGCGATGTTTGGATGCTGAGTCCCTGGATGGAAAATACCGAGCGGGCCTGGGAGAAATTGCGGCCTTTATTTCTGTTGATGTCGATGATTCACGGCTTGAGAAACTTCTATGGGGACTCTCTCTCATTGACTGGCCAAAAGGCACAACCGCAGCCAGTCATCGCATTGAGGGCAGGGTTACGCCCCTGCTCTATGATCTCCTGAAATTGACATGTCTGCATGAGCCTTTAAAGGATACACCGATTCCGCTCAATACAGCGATTCTGACGAGAGCAGCCTCAGGGGATGCAGCCGCAGCCTCAAAGCTGGCAGCCCAACGTCTCACAGGCAGCGGGTTTCATCCCTTAGTAAACCTTATTACAGAGCCGAGCAAAAAAACTCAACGCATTGCAGCAGCATTGATCTTTCCAATTTCCAGATCAGATATTTACCGCCTCGTTAAACGAATTTTAAAAGTGTCCGAGCCGGCACAAAGATAGAACTTAATATTCTTACTCACATGAAAGGAGAACACCATGGCCTCAAAATTGGATCTTAAGTCTCTTCAAGACACGCCCCGCCTCCTTATCGAAGTCGAACTTCAGCCAATCCAGGGGACCCGCTTTCAACCAACGGGCTTTCCCGATTTGGGTGCGGCGACATTCACCTTGCACAATGACACATCGATGCTCTTGGTCGAATCGGCACAAAGCATGGCGAACCGGTTAGAAAACATCTGCTGGGACGAAACGAACAGCGATCTTACCGCTACCCTTAAAGGGATCCCATATATCGTGGTCAAGGAGAACGGAAAGGTTATCACGAATTCCTTGCTGGAGTCTCATCGACTGAATTCCCCTTACATTCTGGAGGGCACCGATAAGACTTTTTTCAAAAAGCTAAAGGCAGAATTAGGAGCATTTGAAGAAAGGCCGGTCGACCTCAAACTCTTGGCCGCCATCCTAATGAAATATGACCTGAATGCCTTGTTGCATGGCGTCTTTTTAGCAAAGAGTGAATTAGCGGGGGGAAGACTCCGCTTAGCCAGGAGCCTCTCGGCTTTTATCGAAGCAAAACAGGTGTACGTCGCTGCAAGCGGTGGGGTCAAAATGGACCGGGTCAATCCACAAGGCGATACGAAAAAAGGGTTCGGCCATGTCCCTTTTCATCGAAATGAGTTTACCGCAAAGGAGATCACCGCTTTTTTCAACCTCGATATTGCCCAGATCCGAGGATATGGCCTGGGGGAAAACGCCGAACAGTTATTGGTCGCCGTTGCCTTATTTAAGATCCAGAAATTTTTAAAAGAAGGATTGCGCCTCAGAACGGCTTGCGATCTGGAAGTCGTCAAGACCACAGTAAAACGTCCGGAAAACTTTGAAATTCCATCTTTGCAGAACTTAGAGGCTGCATTGCCTCCGCTTATCATGGCAGTCGCCGGCGAAGGCAGATTTGCGAGCCCGGCGGTCACAACCGTCTCTTTTAACGGGGGCAATGGATGATCACCTTAAATATCCGGTTCATAGCCGGCCGATATCACGCGACCCCGTGGGGTCGGCATGTTAATGAGGGAGCGATCGAATGGCCGCCGTCTCCCTGGCGGATTTTGAGAGGGCTCATTGCCGCCTGGCATCGAAAGTTTTCAACCGATATTCCCGAACCTGCCGTTCGCAACATTGTTGAAAACTTAACAGCGCTTCCTTTGTTTCATCTTCCAAAAGCCACACTGGGGCACACGCGGCACTTCATGCCGCAGAGAGATCCGCTTGGCCGGGACAAAACGAAAATCTTTGATGCTTTTATTTCAATCCTGCCCGATGATCCGGTTTCAGTGATCTGGCCCTCGGTCACACTGGAACAAGATCAGTTACTCCTCCTTCAACGATTAACCTCCGGTCTCGGTTGCCTGGGCCGCGCGGAAAGCTGGGTCAGCATCGAGGTCTCAGACAAGTGGGACGGGGTCTCGAACTGCGAACAGATCGAAAACGGCGAGAAAGTAGAAGGAGAGCGGGTTCGAACCATGGCTGTACTGACACCAGAGGAGTATTCAGTCTGGTTGACTCATTTCAGCATTCAACCCATTGGCCCGGAACTCGCTACCAAAAAAAAGAACAGAAGTAAAAAGGACACACTTTCTGCTGCCCCAACCGATCTATGGGGTGCGCTTCACGCTGAAACAAGCGACTTGCAAAAACAAGGCTGGTCATTCCCTCCGGGAAGCAGATGGGTTGATTACAGCCGTCCGGATGATGCATTTCAGGTCGTCTACCAACGGAGGCCGATGATGAAAGAAATCCATAACCCGACCGTGGCCAGATACGCGCTTGCAGGCTCCGTCCTTCCTCAACTGACGGACAGTCTGTTTATTGGCGAGCGAATACGCCAGGCGCTCATGTCTAGATCAAAAGGGCTCGGTGACGATGAACATGCGTTGCCAGTTTTCTCCGGCAAAGGGAAAGATGGTACGGCCCTAACCAAAAATCATGTTCATGCCTTTTACCTCCCCACGGATGAAGATGGCGATCGGAAGCTCGACCATATTAACGTCTACTCCTCAACCGGATTCGATCAAAGGGCGCAGATCGCTTTGTACAGACTCGACAAGCTGTGGGGTCCTCTGGAACATGACATCTTCACCGTCCTTATAGGTCTTGGCCATGTAGAAGACTATGGCGGATTTGATGAACGGAAAGGTCAAGCGCCTCAATTAGCTCGATCGAAAGTTTGGGTTTCAGCAACTCCTTATCTGCTCACACGCCATCCGAAGAAGAATGGAAAGGATTCTCCAGAATCTCAACTGCGATTAGATCTGACCCGCCGAGGGTTGCCGGAGCCCATTAGAATTGACCCGGTGGATCATACCACCGTGTTGAATAAAAAGATCCGTTGGCTTGAGTTCCGGCGGATCAGAACAAAGGGTGAAGGCAGGCTCGCCGATCCACGAGGATATGGGTTCAGAATTGAATTCCCCATTGAGGTCCCCGGCCCGATTGCCCTGGGTTATGGATGTCACTTCGGTCTGGGCCAGTTCATCGCGATTAAAGAGTAGTCGCCTCATTCCTTATTTAATTGCTCTTTGACAACCGAAAAGGAGCTTTTCTATGAACAACGCTACAGATCCGCCTGCCGACCTGCCGCTCCTCCCCGTGCGGATGCTGAACGAGTTTACCTATTGTCCCCGTTTGGGATATTCGGCCTCATTGAAGTAAGGGGACGCTCTGGAACGTGGACAAGGTGATGGTCGCTTTCCGAAGAGTAAAATCTTCGGCCTCATTGAAGCGTCAGCTCCACGGAAATGTCCGACCCGGTAAGCTCCTCTTTCCGAAGAGTAAAATCTTCGGCCTCATTGAAGCGGTTTCTGGATAGGTTGAAAGAGCAGCACGCGGTGCTTTCCGAAGAGTAAAATCTTCGGCCCTATTGAAGCGACACGATCAAGGTCAACGCTTTTAAGCAGGCCGCGCTTTCCGAAGAGTAAAATCTTCGGCCTTATTGAAGCACAGGAGAGTTTTAAAGGCGGTTGCCCTTTTGGGTATCCTTTCCGAAGAGTAAAATCTTTGGCCTTATTGAAGCGAGTGGGACAACGACAATTATCTGAATTTCGGATACGGGTCCTTTCCGAAGACTAAAGTCTTCGGCCTCATTGAAGCGCGGGAATGGCCGAGAGCCTGATCAACGCCAAGATACTTTCCGAAGAGTAAAATCTTCGGCCTTATTGAAGCCCGCTGAGCCGCTTCGAGGGCGGAGAGGAGGGTAGGAACTTCCCGAAGAATAAAACCTTCGGCCTCATTGAAGCCCCAGGCCCCAGGCCCGAAGATCGGCATACCAGCATTTTCCGAAGAGTAAAATCTTCGGCCTTATTGAAGAGAGTGGTTCGCGCGAAAGACGCGGTGGCTCTACTTCCCTTTCCGAAGGGTAAAGTCTTCGGCCTTATTGAAGAGTCTGCGAGGAACATGATAAGCAGATTCAGGCGGACCAACTTTCCGAAGAGTAAAATCTTCGGCCTCATTGAAGTGATGTTGATGGTGCGGGGACCGGGACGTAGGGCCTCTCTAAAATCTTCGGCTTAATTGAAGCTCGTTCTGAAAATGTGGCCGTTTCTGAATTTCAGAATCTTTCCGAAGAGTAAAATCTTCGGCCTTATTGAAGCCTCGAAAGAGCCGGGGAGAGCTCGACCATCCCAACGGCCTTTCCGAAGAGTAAAGTCTTCGGCCTCATTGAAGCGTGATTCTCATTTCCAAAATCGTGATCTTGTCCAGCACTTTCCGAAGAGTAAAATCTTTGGCCCTATTGAAGCATGTCCGGGACTTCGGCATAGTTTTGGGTTTGCTCGACTTTCCGAAGAGTAAAATCTTCGGCCTCATTGAAGCTCGTGTTTGGCGAGGATTCCGAACAGGTCAGACATGAACTTTCCGAAGAGTAAAATCTTCGGCCTCATTGAAGCACCAGATAGGTCTTCGATCCAGGCTGGGTCGGCGCCACTTTCCGAAGAGTAAAATCTTCGGCCTCATTGAAGCTGACGAAGCATCCGCGAAATGGTTCGGAAATAGCGCGTTTCCGAAGCGCATTTGCTTACGGGTAGCATATGATTTGATCTTTGATGCCCCCCTAAGGCGTGAATACTTTTGACGGCACTATATCAATGTAAGTGGGGGGAAGGTTAATCCGTTGCGTCCATCCTCCGGATGGATTTCGGATGGAACCCCTTCGATGAGGCGGGGGACACAAACCATCGACGGCCGGCCCGCCTTCGGGCCGGCGCCGTATATCATCCTCTGTATCTTTCCAGCCGGTCAATTTCCTTCAGCCGCTTCTGCATCTCTTTCTTCGGGTTTCGCTTTGAGAACTGGCTGACCCGGTGGATGATGAAGTAGCGTCCCCCGCCCCGATTGAGGCAGGAGGTCTCTCGCTCGGGCTCTTTCTTCCTGCACTTCGCGTTCGGCATCGCTTTCAGAATCATCGCGTTCTCTCCTTCGGGCTATAAAAGTTTCGTCACATCGACAAGGCGGTTCGAGAAGCCCCATTCGTTGTCGTACCAGGCCAAAACCCGGAGCAGGTGCTCGCCGACGACCATCGTCGACGGCGCGTCGATCACGGCGGAGTAGGGGGAGCCGATGTAGTCGATCGAGACCAGCTCCTCTTCGGAAACTTGCAAAATCGGGGCGAGGCGCGGGTTCTGCTCCGCCTTCCGGAAGGCCTCGACGACCTTCTCCACATCGACCGGCTCCCGCGTCTGGGCCACCAGATCGAGGATCGAAACGTCCGGGATCGGGGCGCGAATCGCCATCCCGTCGATTTTCCCCGCCAGCTCCGGAAGGGCCTGGGTCGCCGCGATCGCCGCGCCGGTGGTGGTCGGGATGAGGGAGAGGGCCGCGGCCCGGCCTCTTCGTTTGTCTTTTTTCTTCGGGCGGTCGAGGAGGACCTGGGAAGAAGTATAGGCGTGGACCGTGTTCATCAGGGCATGCTCGATCGTAAAGGCGTCGTTCAGCACCTTGGCGACGGGGGCGATGCAGTTGGTCGTGCAGGAGGCGTTCGACACGATGTGATGGCGCCGGGGGTCGTACCGATCCTCGTTGACCCCCATCGTGATCGTCAGATCGGCGTCGCGGGCGGGGGCGGAAACAAGCACCTTCCGCGCGCCGGCTTGCAGATGTTTCAAGGCCCCTTCGCGGTTCGTAAATTTCCCGGAGCATTCGACCACCCCTTCCACGTCCCACTCTTTCCAGGGAAGACGGGAGGGATCGGCCTCGTTGAGCACGGCAATTTTCTTCCCATCCGCGACAAAATGGTTCCGCTCCACCTCGAAGGGATGTTTCCATTTTCCGTGAACCGAATCGAATTTAAACGCGTAGGCGAGGCTCTCCGGATCGGAGATGTCGTTCACGGCGACGACCTCCAGATCTTTCTCTTCTCTTTGAAGGGCGATTCTTAAAAAGGCGCGGCCGATCCGGCCGAATCCGTTGATTGCAATCCGTCTCATGAAGACCTCCTTGCGGAGCAGGGGACGATCCGAAGCGCGTTCTCGACCGCCAAGACCCCTTCGGTAAAGCGGACGGCGTCTTCGATCATCGCTTTTTCGGCGAGCAGGGAGACAGACCCTTCCAGACGGACCACCCCGGCGGAGACGGCGATCCGAAGGTCGGGCGGGAACTCCGTCACGGCGCTGCGCTTGAGGCTGCTTAAGACGCGTCCCCCGATCTCCCGATCGTCTGTCGAGAGGAACCCCTCTTTTTTCTCCGGAACCATCCTTCGCTCCCGATGAAATCGATTTCGATCATCGCCGCCGATGAGACTCAAAATGAGACTCAAATGGATCGAACGATGAGAAATATCATGATTGATATCGGAGCAATATTTGTACCAGGCATCGTCGCAACGGCGGACGATGCCATGCAAAGGGAGGAAGTCCAAGGGGCTCTCCGCTTTACCCGCCCGATCGCTTCCGGGAGATCCGCGGGTGATGTGATCCGGAATGTATAAAAACCACCGTTCTTTCGCAATCGCCTCGGTCATCTGTGCAAGCTTTTTACAAAGAGAAATCGAGGCGCCTGAATGATTTCATTTTTAATCGAATAGAAAAGCTCCGCGCTCTTTTAAAAAGGCACTTTTCTTGCTCATACTATCAATAGGCATATGACATCTGTCCGGACGAAGCTCAACCAGACACGGTATATCGCGAATCCTATGGAGATGAAAATGTTGAGGATGATCAGGAAATATCTTCCAGCTTTTGGGACTTTATTCGCCATCACATTCTTTTTGGTCATGGCGCTCACCGCCTTGGCTCAAGTCCGGCACGCGCAGCAAGATAAAAAAGGGAGCCGAAGCGCGATCGAAGCGACCCGGCCGAGCGGGAGCGCTCAATGGGAGCGTCGATCGGTTGTTGAAGAAGAGCGGACGACGCGCTTCGCGGCGGCATATGCCGATCCGCGAACGGGAATGATCGGCCAAGGTCTGACTCGGACCGATCATCAAGAAAGTGAACCACATCGATTGTTTCAATCGAACCTGTCGGCCGGTAACGGAAGGCCGTCGGGCTTTTTACTTGTAAGGTAAGCAAGGGAGGTATTGTGATGAAAAAAGGATTCTTCGTCCTATTTGGATTAATGATAGGAATGTTCCTCATGGGACCGGTCCTGTCTCATGCAGAAATGGAGCAAAAACCCTCGAATCAATTTGAAGAGGGGAGAGGGGCGGCTCCCGGCGGCGGCAGCGGGGTGATCCTCTCGGAGGGGAGACTTTCCGGCGAGGTGGTGAATATCAATCCGCAAACCGGGATGATCGAGATCCAAACCGAGGAAGGGGTGACCAACCGTTTCACGGTTGAGGAAGAAGCAAAAGAGCAGCTCAATCAGATCAAAAAAGGAGACCAGGTCGATTTGGTGATGGTCCTTCGGGCGACCCCCCAGCAAGGAACGCAGGGAGGATCGCCGCAGCAGCCGATGACCCGGTGATCGGTTTGTTGTCCCTTCCGATGAAGGAGAGAGAGAACGGGCAACGACTCTATTAAACGAACCCCGGCGACCCCGAATGCACAGAGCGGGCGCCGGGGTTCGCACTTGCCGATAAAGGAGAGATTTGATGAAAAGATTCGTCGTCTTATTTGGTTTTTTAATGATGGGAATGCTGATCATGGGGCCGGTCACCTCCTCTGCGCAGATGGCGCAGCCGGATGAGCAGCAGGGTCAACCGGGGCGTGATCTGAATCAACAACAGCCCGATCCGGGGATGGAATCGGAGCAGCCGGGAATGGAATCGCAAGAAGGGATGGCCCCCGGCGGAACGCCGATGATCCCGACGCGAGGAACGGTTTCGGGAGAGGTGCTCGATATCGATCCGGCGACCGGATTGATTGCCGTGCGGACCCCGGAAGGGATGGTGAATATCTTTACCGTCGAGGAAGGGGCGAGAGGCCAGCTGGATCAAATCGAAGAGGGAGACCAGATCGACCTGGTCGTGGTCCTCAACGCGGTCGAGGTGACCCCCCAAGAGCAAGGGGGACCGATGGAGCCGCCGGCCGGGTAATCTCAGCGTCTCCTCATTTCTTCAGAGCCCCGAGGGTTCGGATCATTCCGATCGTCGGGGCTCTTTCTTTGGCGGTCGGGAGCTTCGCGCGTCGAACGGCCCCCTCCCAAGCCGATTTCTCTTTCATCTTCCATCGTCATTTTGCCGTAGATCAGATAGGGATACCGCGCGTTCTCCCGGGCATAACCCATGTTGATCATCGAGAAGATCGTAAAGAGGCCGAGGATGATCAGAAGCGCTTGAGGGAAACGCCCTCCTCCCCCCCACTCCGTCTTGAAGCGCAGGGCGCTGAGATAGAAGCCGTAGTTGAGGATTCCCAATCCGATCAGGACCCCCATCGCAATGTATTTATGCGGCTGCATCTTTCCCCAGGGATTGACCTCGGCCGAGGTGAAATACTCGGCGAAGGGGATGTAGCGGACCTGGTAAGGCATCACGAAAACGATCGCCGCGATTCCCATCACGATGAAGGTGATCAGACGGTACCGCTTGAAATGGGGGTTTTCTTTGTACCGAAAGTAGGCCATCCGGAACATGTACCAGGTTCCGGCGATAAAGAGAACGTTGATCAGGAGGACCTGGAGAACGAAGATCCACGATTTCTCGCCGAGCATCAGCCGGCTGAACGCCCCCTCGGAGGCGAAGCGGACCGCTTTCAGATAGGAAAACCCGATGATCGGCATCAGAAGAAGAAATCCGAACCCGACAATCACCGAAAAGGCGCCGACCCATTCATGATAGGCCCGCTCTTCCGGATCTTTCGTCCGCAAATAACGGATGGCCGAAAGCGCGGCGATGCCGAAGCCAAACCACGACAGATTTCCGGCGAAGCGATGAAGGGTCAGTTGAACCATCGTCGGGTTGATGGCCCGTTTGAAAAACGGCTCGACCGGGCCGGGGGTCAGCATGAAAGAGCCGACGATGTCGATCATCACCATCGCGATCACCCCGAAGGTCGCCCCCAGCCAGGCGACGAACAGATGGGTTTTCCGCGGCCATTTTCCCCAGCTGTAATACCAGGGATAGAGACAGGCGGCCTCCCCCAAGAACATCGACGCCTCGAAGATCAGCGGCCAGAACATGATCCGAAAAAGAAGGGTCCAGAAGGCCGGCCAGAGGATCGTCAGCAAGAAAACGAGGACCACCCCCAAAAAGGCCACCGTCGCGCTCATCAGCACGAGGGTGCGGGCGATCGAATGGGAGAGCCGCTCGTAGCGCGGCTCGCGGGTGAGCACCCCGACCGATTCGGCCGTGGCGCCCAAGAGCATCCCCCCGACGATGAAGGTGGCGAAGAGAGAGTGCAGCGACGCGGTGATTGCGATCGCCAATCGGCTTGCGAGTAACGATTCCTCCATCCCGATTCCCCTGTTGCGTCAGTAGTTGAGAATCCGCGCCCCCGCCATCAGGGCGAGGACGATGATAAAAAGATAGACCCACGTTCCGATGATCGTCGGGACCGGCCTTCGGATGGGGCTGACCTCCGGGTGGCGCTCGACAAACGGAATGAGGGGGAGAAAAAGAAAAAAGAGGGTGACGAGAATCAGCCCGATCGGGATCAACCGCCCCGGAAAGAACATCAGCCACTCGTCCACCGACCAGAAAAACCACTCCGGCCGGGGAATGATCTCGGTCGGCGGCGGCTCTTCGCCCCGATAAGGGGAGAAGGGGAAGAGGATCGAAAAAAGCGAAACGGCGGTGATCAGGCCGAAGGCGACGATCGAGTCGCGGAAAACCTGGGCGGGATAAAAAGGCTCCGTCTCGTCGGGGGTCATTTTCGTCACGATGATCGATTCCCGCGGGACCCCCTTCGCCTTCAGCGCCGCGATCTGATCGCGGTACTCGATGACCGACCCGAAGAGGCCGTGCTTCCGGATCAGGTAGAGGTGCAATGTAATCAAAATTCCGAGCACCAGCGGGAGAACCCAAACATGCAGGGCGTAGAACCGGGTCAGCGTGAGGGTGCCGACATGTTCTCCCCCCAGGAGCGCGCTGCGAAGAAAAGGGCCGACCAACGGGAAATAGGAGAGGGTGTTCCCGAAGACCGTTCCGATCCAATGGGCGTTGTCGTCCCACGGCAAAAGCCCGCCGGTCAAGCCGATGCCGATCACCGTCAAAAAGATCAGCGCGCCGATGACCCAGGTCATCTCCCGCGGCCGCTTGAACGAGCCGCTCACGAAGACGCGGAACATGTGGAGTCCGATCACGACGAAGAGGAGGTTCGCCGACCAGCGGTGCATGCTCCGCAGATACCAGCCGTAGCTCACCTGCTCCGTGATGTACCGGATCGACTGCTCGGCGTATTCCCCGTCTGGGACGTAGTAGAACATCAAGAAGGCGCCGGTGACGAACTGGATCGTGATCAAAGACAAGGTGGCGCTCCCGAGGGTATAAAACCAGGCCCCCCGCTTCGGGAGCGGCTTCTGAAGCATCCGCTCGAAAATATCGAGCCCCACCCGCTCGTCGAACCAATCCCGGAGCGATTGTCTCATGCCGTGTCTCAAGCCGGCCTCCTCGGATCTTTCCATCCGACCTCGTAAACGTTCGCCGGGTCTTTCAGATAGACCAGCCCGTTCTCCACCTTGTATTCCATCTCCGCCAGGTTCCGGGGCGGGGGGCCGCCGATCACCTCCCCGAAGTTGTTATAGAGTCCGCCGTGGCAGGGGCAGATGATCATCCGCTTCGCCTCGTCCCATGCGGTCGGGCAGCCGAGATGGGTGCAAAAAGAGGAGAAGAGGGCCAACTTTCCCCCTTTCTTCACCGCGAAGACCGGCCGCGAGGTCTCCCGCGTCCGCCATCCCTCTTTCACGAAATAGGGGACCTGAAACATCCGGGGGAGATCTCCGATCGACTCCATTTCCGCCAGGGAGGCGATCGGCGCCCACCGCGTCGATTGGGCGAGGTTCTCCCGGACGCGGAAGATCGGCGAGAGGATGTAGCCGATGATCGGCGCCGAGAGCATCAGGCCCAAAGCGCCGAAGATGCCCAGGATCGCCCGTTCCATGAAATGCCGCCGTCCGATCGGCTCTTCCGTTGTCTGATTCATCGTTGTGCGAGCTCCGATGCCGGTTGTTTTTCATCTTCAAGACGGATCTCTCCATACACCGTATACGGCCGCCGGGCCTGCTCCCGAATCACCCCCATCACCAGAAAGGTCGCCACGGCGCAAAAGCCGACCGAGATCGCGAGCCACGGTCCCCGGCGATGCTGCGGCGTTTCCCGGAGGGGAACGTGGCGGAGATGGTAAAGCGTAATCAAGATCAGGACCAGGGTCAGTCCCCGCCGAATCCAGACCTGCTGCGCGGCGAGGACCATGAAGAAAGCCGCCAGAAGGAGCGTTCCGATCAGAACGCGGGAGCGCCGGGGATGGGAGGAGATCTGCGCAAAAAATTGGTTGCTCAAGTAGAAAAGAAGTCCGATCAAGAGAAACTGGATCCGCAGCAGCCACTCCAGCTCGAAGAGAATCCGCTCGTACGCCCGCGGATTGGCCCGCCGGATCTGAAACGAATAGAGCATCCCCGCGATCGGCTGAATCAGGAGCAGGCCGGTTCCGATCACCATCCCCAAGTGCATGACCCGCGTATAGTAGGCCTCTTCTTCCCCTTTGGGTTTTCTCCAGAGCAGCTGCAAGCCGCCGTACAGGGCGATCGCGTAGAAGGAAATGATCAGGACGCCGAGGAAGCGATGGAGCGCCAACGGCGCCCAGGTCGGGTTCGTCAGAAAGGTGAGCCGAACGAAATCGGAGGTCCCCGGGCCCCCCATGTCCCCCTCGCCCGGCGTTAACATGTACGAGCCGATCCCGTCGAGGAGACCCCCCCAGATCAGAATCAAAACGGCGGCGGCGGCCCCCAGAGCGATATGCCGTGGAATACTCTTTTCCCTCGTTTTTTCCCATCGATACCAGTAAGTATAAAAAAACCAGATGTGAAGCAGAAAGACGCCGATCGCGATGTAGACGGCGGGTTTGAAAAGGCGGAAGATATAGACCGTCGACACCGGAAAAAGCCCGATGAACAGCTCGACCATGACGACGGCGAAGACGGCGCTGACGCTGAAGACCACCGCGACAAACCGGACCAGCGACCGGCCGAGCCGGGTGTAGAAAGGGTCCCGTATCCCAAAATATTCGAAGACCGGGGCGAGGACGATAAACCCCACCGTCAGTCCGGCCAGCGCGATGTGGAGCAGGCTGAATAATCCGATCGCCCCGCTGTTGCCGAGGACCGGGAATTGAATCGGAGGAAGGAGAAGGTCACTTTCAGGCATCGGTCTTCTTTCTTGCCGCGCCGGGCGCGCCGTTCAAAGGGTGCTCTGCGAATGTCGGGGAGAGGATTCCAATTCCGTCAGGAACCGGTAGAGCTCGCCGCTGCTGATCGGCTCTTTCAAAAAGCAGACGTTCGGCATCTCCGGAAAGGAGAGGGGGGCGCGCTCTCTGCAGAGGACCACCGCCGTGGCCGACGGCCGGAGGTCTTGCAGATTCATCAAAAACTCCAGGGCGTCCATCCCCGACATTTGGTCTTTCAGCAGAACGACATCGACCGGAAGTCTCTTGATGAAAGAGAGGGCGTCCGCCGCCTCGTGAATAAGCACAATGTTATAGGTTGCGCCGAGATAGGTGAATCGATCGAGCCCGTCGTAACCTTGATCCAACACCATCAGATTTTTTTGATGCATGGCCCCTCTCCTCAAATAATCTATTGGGATTGTGGAAAAGCAATATCCGTACCCCTTCCGGCAGAGGGGTCTCCGATCTATATTAAGGGGGCGGAAAGAGAAACGGAGGAGAGAGGGACGATCCTTTGGAAAAGAGTCGTGAAATAACTGCTCATCCCCCCTTTCTCGACGGGAGGATGGTGTAGAATTTACGCATGAAAAAGAGAAGGGTGTTTCAGAGGGGGCCGAAGGGTCTCAGACTTTGATATTCAACTGCTGGATCTTGTTATAAAGCGATCTGCGGCTGATCCCGAGAATTTTCGCCGTCGCCGTTTTGTTCCCCTTCCGGTCTTTCAGCGTGCGGATGATGAGGGTCTTCTCCGCGTCTCCCAGGGAGGTCCCCACGTCGAAGACGATTTTATTGTTGGGAACGCTCTTTAACTGGAACCGCCGGGGAAGGTACTCGGGAATGATGACGTTGCGGGGGGTCAGCAGCACCGCGCGCTGGATGACGTTCTTTAACTCGCGGACATTCCCCGGCCAGGGATAATTGACGAAGAGGTCGAGCGCCTCGGTGGAAAACTCGGTGATGCTCTTTTTGTATTTTTCATTGTACTCGTGCAGGAACTCGCGGGCCAGGAGCGGGATATCTTCCTTGCGCTCTTGGAGCGACGGCAGGCGGATGATGAACCCTTCCAGACGAAAATAGAGGTCTTTTCGGAAGGTCTCTTTCTGAACGGCCGCCTGCAGATCTTCATTCGTGGCGCAGAGGATGCGGACATCGACATGGATCAGATCTTTTCCTCCCACCCGATAGAAGGCTTTGTCTTCGATCGCCCGCAGCAGGGTGACCTGCGTTTTCTGATCCATCGTCCCGATCTCATCGAGGAAGAGGGTCCCGCCGTCGGCGCGCTCGAAAGCGCCCGAGGCCTGCGCATGCGCTCCGGTGAAGGCCCCCCGCTCATGCCCGAAGAGCTCGTTCGAGACCAGATCGGGGGTCAGCGCGCCGATATTCACCGGAATAAAGGGGCCTTTTCGGCGGACGCTGGCATTGTGAATGGCGCGCGCGACCAATTCTTTCCCCGTGCCGCTCTCTCCGATGACCATGACGGAGAGGTCGGTTTCCGCGGCGAGCCGGATCATCTTGAACACTTCCATCATCGGCTCGCTTTTACCGATGATCTCTTTCATGGAGAATGCTCCTTCCATTCGATCGTTCTTTTCTTCTATCATCAATGAAATCCTTCTCTCGACCGCCGATTGATCTCGGCGGTCCTCAGATGGCACGCGACAAAATGCTCCGGCTCCGCTTCGATCAGCCGGGGCGCTTCTTCCGGACGGTGATCGCAATGCGGCCTGAAGGGGGTCTCCGGCGCGCCGGGCCGCTCCTGTTTTTTCCGAAAGCGGGGATCGGGGACCGGGACGGCCGAGAGCAGCTCCCGGGTGTAGGGGTGAAGGGGATGTTTGTAGAGGACCTCGCTTTTGGCCAGCTCCACGATGATCCCCAAGTACATGACGGCGGTCCGGTCGGCGAAACTCTCCACCAAAGAGAGATCGTGCGCGATGAAGAGATAAGAGAGGCCGAAGGTCTCCTGAAGGTCGGCGAGCAGCTCCATCACCTGCGCCTGGACCGAGACGTCGAGGGCGGAGACCGGCTCATCCGCGACCACCAGCTCGGGGTGGAGGATCATCGCCCGCGCGATCCCGATCCGCTGCCGCTGCCCTCCCGAGAATTCATGGGGGTAGCGGTTCAAAATGGACGGCCCGAGCCCGACCCTTTGGAGGATCGACGCCACCCGCTCCCGCCGCTCCTCCCGTGAAATGGAGAAGTGGATGTCGAGCGGTTCCGCGACGATGTCCAAAATGGTCATCCGCGGATTGAGGGAGGCGTAAGGGTCTTGAAAGATGATCTGCAACTTCTGGCGCATCCGCCGCATTTCCTCCTTCGGAAGGGTCAAGAGGTTTGTTCCGTTGAAGTAGACCTCTCCCGAGGTCGGCTCGGTCAGACGGAGGATCGATCGGGCCAGCGTGCTCTTGCCCGAGCCGCTTTCGCCGACCAGGCCGACGGTTTCCCCCTTCCGGAGGAGCAAATCGACCCCGTCCACGGCGGGGTGAACCCCTTCCTGCCGTTTGAACAATCCCCCCTTGTGGATCGGGAAATATTTTTTGAGTCGTTTGACTTCGAGCAGCATAATTTTAAGGTGAAGCTTTCAGCGGTCAGCTTGAGATAAATAAAAGCGTTGAAGAAGATAGATTAAAAGATCGGTTCCTCGCTGACGGCTGATGGCTGACGGCTGAAAGCTTCCTTTCTCTTTTTGGACCACTTCTTCGTTTCGCCCAGACGGGGGACCGCCGCCAGGAGCTGCCGTGTGTAGGAATGCTGCGGTTTTTCAAAGAGAGAGAAGACATCGGAGGTCTCCACCACCCGTCCTTCTTTCATCACCACCACGCGTTGTGCCGTCTCTGCGATGATACCGAGATTATGGGTGATTAGCAATACGGCCATCCCGATCTCCTCTTGCAATTTGCCGATGAGGTCGAGGATCTGCCGCTGGATCGTCACATCGAGCGCCGTCGTCGGCTCGTCGGCGATCAAGAGGTCCGGTCGCATCGCCAGCGCCATCGCGATCATCACCCGCTGCCTCATTCCGCCGGAGAGCTGATGCGGGTACTCCCGAACCCGCCGCTCGGGGGCGGGGATCTCGACCTTGCGGAGCATCTCGATGGACTGGTTCATCGCCTCTTTTTTCCCGACGTTTTCATGAAGAACGATCCCTTCCGCGATCTGCTCGCCGATCGTCAGGACCGGATTGAGCGAGGTCATCGGCTCTTGAAAGATCATCGAGATCCGATTCCCGCGGATCTTCCGCATCTCTTTTTCCGGAAGGGCCAGAAGGTCTTTCCCTTCGAAGAGGATTTTCCCCCCGACGATCTTCCCCGGCGGATCGGGAACCAGCCGGAGAATCGAAAGGGCGGTGACGCTTTTTCCCGATCCGCTCTCTCCTACCAATCCCAAGGTTTCGCCCCGGTGAAGATCGAAGCTCACCTCTTCCACGGCGGGAACAACCCCTTCCATCAGATAGAAGTGGGTCTTGAGCTGCTGGACTTGCAGGATCGGCTCCGGCATTCGGGTCTCCATGGTTGTCGATTCGTGGGGGCGGACCGATGTGTCCGCCCGGTCTTCCGTCCGGGTAGGGCGCACACGCAGGTGCCCCCTACAGTTGGAACCGTCCTTCCTCTAAAATCTCCTTCACCCGGTGAAGAAAGGCGTTTCCGGTGGCGCCGTCGATCACCCGGTGGTCATACGAGAGGGCGAGGTACATCATCGGCCGGACGGCGATCGACTCGTTTCCGTCGACGTCGATGACCATCGGCCGCTTGACGATCTCCCCCATCCGGAGAATCCCGACCTGGGGTTGAAAAATGATGGGCGTACCAAATAAGTTCCCTTCCCTCCCTGGGTTTGAGATCGTAAACGATCCGCCGGTGATCTCGTCGGGACTCAGCGTCCCCTTGCGCGCTTTCTCGGCCAGCTCGGCCGCGGCCCGGGAGAGCCCGGCGAGGGACATCTCGTGGGCCCGCCGGATAACCGGAACCATCAATCCTTTCTCGGTCTCCACGGCGATCCCCATGTGGATCTCCTTCCGGATAACGAGGCTGTCATCGACCACGGCGGCATTGAGGGTCGGATAATCGCTGATCGCCTGAATGGCGGCCGAGATAAGGAAGGGGAGATAGGTCAGATCGGCGCCGGTTTGCTCTTTGATCGACCCCTTCTTCTCTTTTCGCAGCCGGACGACTTTCGCCATGTCGACTTCCGCCACGGTGGCGACGTGCGGCGCGGTCCGCTTGCTGTAGACCATATGTTCGGCGATCATCTTCCGGAGGCGGGAGAAGGGGATGACCTGGTCTCCTTCTTTCGGCTCGTACCGCGGGATCTTGAACTCTTTGAACCGGAGCGTTTCGGCGGGGAGCGGCGCGGCCGGTTTGGGCGCCTCGTGAGAGGGGCGAGAGGGGGCCGGAGAAGCGGGCGCGCGCTGTTCCTCGGCGGGCTGGGTTTCCTCCTCTCCGACGTAGCGGAGGATGTCTTGCTTGGTGATCCGGCCGCCGAGACCGGTTCCCTGCACCTGCGAGAGATCGACCCGGTGTTCCTCGGCCAGCTTCCGGACGAGCGGGGAGATCCGCCCGATCTCCGCATCTTCTCGTTTCGCTTCGCCTCTCTCTGATTTTTCCGCCGGTTTTTCCGGAGAAGGCGCCGTCGTCGGAGGGCGTTCCGTCTCCGGGGGACGGCCCGGCGTCGTGGCGGGAGGGCGTTGCACCTCCGGGGGCTTGGCCGCTTCCTTCCCCTCCTCTTTCCCGTCTCCGATGACGGCGAGCTCGGCCCCGATCGAGACGGTCTCTCCCTCGGGGACGTAGATTTTGGTCAAGGTTCCGGCGCCGGGAGAGGGGATTTCCACGTCGACCTTATCGGTCGAGATCTCCGCGATCGGCTGGTCGGTCTCGACCTGTTCCCCCTCCCGGACCAGCCACTTCGCGACCTTCCCTTCGACAACACTTTCTCCCATTTGGGGCATGATCACTTTGGTAGACATATTACCCTCTGAATATGTGGGAGGGACATTTCTGTCCCGACCGATCTTTAATAAGCCGCCAGCGTCCTCGCCTTCGCGACGATCTTATCGACGTTCGGCAGAATGAACTCTTCCAGCGGGGGGCTGAAGGCATAATGAGTGTCTTCCGACGTCACCCGCATGATCGGGCCGTCGAGTGATTCGAAGCACTCTTCGGAAAGTCGGGCGGAGATCTCTCCGCCGATGCCGCCGGTCCGCCGGTCTTCATGGATAATGACGACCTTGCTCGTCTTCCGGACCGATCGGAAAACCGCGTCCCAATCGAGCGGCCGAAGCGATCTCAAATCGATCACCTCCACGCTGAGCCCATCCTCCTTCTCCAGCCGCTCCGCCGCCGCGAGTGAAGGATGGACCATGGCGCTGTAGGTGATAAAGGTCATCTCCGATCCTTCGCGGCGGAGCGCCGCTTGGCCGAGGGGGACGATGTAATCCTCTTCGGGAAGCTCTTCCTGAATGCGCCGATAGAGATATTTGTGCTCGAAGAAAAGGACCGGATCGTTGTCCCGGATCGACGCCTTCAAAAGCCCCTTCGCGTCATAAGCGGTTGCCGGCGCGACAATCTTCAGACCGGGGACGGAGAGAAAGTAGGATTCGGGGTTCTGGGAATGGAAAAGGCCGCCATGGACCCCCGCCCCGGAAGGCCCCCGGATCACGATCGGGACCTGCGCGCCGCCGCCGTGGCGGTACCGGAGGGTTCCGGCCATGTTGATGATCTGATCGTAGGCGCAGGAGATGAAATCGGCGAATTGCATCTCCGCGATCGGCCGCATTCCCAAGACCGCCGCGCCGATCGCCGCGCCGACGATGAGCGATTCGGCGATCGGCGTGTCGATCACCCGCTCCGGCCCGAATTCTTGTAGAAAGCCCTCGGTCGCCTTGAACGCACCGCCGAGGATGCCGACATCTTCCCCCAGAACGAAGACATTTTCGTCCCGCTTCATCTCCTCGAACATGGCATCGTGAATGGCTTTGATATAAGTAGTTGGCATTGTTTGAAAATCGTTATTCGTGAAAACGTGGTTCGTTAATCGTGTAGGTCTTTACGATTAACGAATCGCGAATAACAAATAACGCCCCTTTGATTTAAAATGGATTTGCATAAAGGTCTTCAATCGCCTCTTTCCCCTCCGGCCAGGGGCTCTCTTCGGCGAATCGGACCGCTTCGTCGGTGATTGCTTTGACCTCTCTCTCCGTGTCGGCCTTCATTTGATCGACGTTGTACCCCTTTTTCTCGAGATAAATTTCAAAGCGCTGGATCGGGTCGCGGCTTTCCCATTCGATCAGTTCGTTTTGGGGCCGATAAAAGGGCTGGTCATGCTCGCTGTGGCCGTGATAACGATAGGTCTTGCATTCGATCAAGGTCGGCCCTTCTCCTTCGCGCGCCCGCTCGACGGCGGCATGGGCGGTCTTCATCACGGCGTGGAGGTCGTTCCCGCTGCAGACCGCTCCCTTGAAACCGTATCCTTCGGCGCGGATGGCGACATCTTCCACCGCCATCTGCATGTTCTGGGGGGTCGAGTAGGCGTAAAAGTTGTTCTCGCAGACGAAGAGGACCGGCAATTTATGAATGCCGGCGAAGTTGAGCGCTTCGTGAAAGTCTCCCCGGCTGCTCGCCCCCTCGCCGAAGAAGGCCACGGCGACGTGCGATTCTTTCTTCATTCTAAACTTCAGCGCGGCGCCGGCGGCGACCGGCAGGGTGGAAGCGAGCATGCTGGTCGCCCCGAAGACCCCCCGCGACAGGTCCCCGGCGTGAAGAAAAGAATCTTTTCCCTTCGAGAGTCCGGTTTTTTTCCCGAAGAGCTGCGCCATCAGGCGATTGGGATCGACCCCTTTGACGAGAAAAGCCCCCATGTCCCGATGAAGGGGGGCGATAAAGTCCTCCCGGCGCAATCCGTAGCAGACGCCGACCACGATCGCCTCTTGACCCCTCCCGGAGTAAACCCCTCCCAAAATTTTCCCCTGGCGATGGAGCTTGGAGACGCGATCTTCAAACTCGCGCGTCAGCTTCAAATAAAAATAAAGCTCCCGATCTTCCTTGTTTTCCATAAAATTCACCCTAAATTTTGATGTGACTCCATTCTAGCACAAATGGGTGGAGACCTTGTAGAGAGGGCCGAACGGGGGCGCTTCGTCGGATCGATTCTGGAAGTTGCCGGTGGGCCAGTAGGAAAGAACAAGATCAATGGCGGTAGAGACGTCCCGCCGGGACGTCTCTACAAGGAACGTATGTAACGTGTTGAACACGCACGCGCGTCGCATGGTTCGCTTTCACTCACGATGTGAGCAGAGGCGCTTCGCGCTTCATTCCTGTGGGCACATTCCTCGCAGCTTGCTGCGGGGAGTTTCAATGGAGGGGAACGGGATCGGACGAGGGGGGCGCCGGATCGGATCCGGCGCCGCTCGAATTCTCGCCGCGGATGAAAGGGCTGCTCCGTGCAAGGTGGATTCGGCACGGAACGGGTCTCTCCAAGATCATGTATCCGTTTGTTTTGAGGAGACGGTCGGCCGGGCACGGATACAATTTATTTTCAATGTCGGTTTCTTTATAAAAGGGTGAAGGACCTTCCAAACCCTCCCTTTGGAGGCGTGACGTCGGGAGAGGGATCTTGATTCCGACGGAGGCCGGGGTACGAAGGCCCGCGCGATCGAATCGCGGATCGATCTTTGCTGTCTGGACCGCTTCTCAGGAAAGGATGTCAGCATGGCTTGCTCGATCAAAAGTAAGTTATCAATTCAATATTTGTGTTCATCGAGATAAAAAGTGGTTATCTCCGATTGGTGACGATCAACGGGTCGATGATCTCACCACAGTGGATGCAACGGAACACAAGGAGCGATCCTTGTTGCGTATAAATCACTTCCTTATACATCAACCCTCCACATTTCCTACAAGTCATTCTCCCCTCCTTCGCTGGATGATCAAGATTCGTTAAGCGTCATTCCTGCCGCATCCGGCAGATCTAAAGTGCGGCCTTGCACCTGTTTTATCGAATTGCCCCTTGGCGCGAATATGCGCTAATAAGAAAGAGAGGCTTTGATGTAGCCGTACTCCGATGAAGATTCTGTGTCTGTATATGAAAATGATCGGTCGTGATTCTCCCTGCCGATGGTGCCGATCCAATCCCTGAGCAGCCATCCGACCCTTCCGCTGCACATCGGGCAGAAAGGGTTTTCTCGATCGTAGATCTCGTCGCAATCCAAACAGATTTTCGCTTGTTTGATGTTCATCATCCCTCCTTTGGTTTCGCAGTACGGTTGGAATGAACGGAATGGGTTCCATCCTAACGGCACGGGCAGAGCTCTTTGATCTTCTTTTTGATCTTGAAGAAGCTGGCGGTGTTCATGATATAAGCCTCCGAGACCCACCAGAGGTTTTCATCGCCGCCGGTGTCGTAGGCGGACCAGATCACGACCGGCGGGGAGGCGTTTCCTTCACGGAAGCAGCGCAAGACATCGGCGCTGTCGATGTCCGACAAAACCGTATCGATCAACACGATGTCCGGGAAGTCTTGCCGATATTTAGAGAACGCTTTTTCGCTGCTATCGGCGAGGGAGGCCTCGTATCCCTCTTCCATCAATTCGGCTCGAAGCAACTCTCCGATATAGTTCTCTTGGCTGACGACCAGGATCTTCTTCTTCATCATGGCTCTACCCCGTTTCTCTGTTGGGCCTGATCCCCTTTGGGATTGCCTCGATGGCTTCAGAGCGACGCCATCCTTTTATGCGTTAAAGAATAAGGACGAATAGACGAATATCCTAAACCGCTTTGCTTTCGGCCACGGCGTAGGGGATCTCCTCCCGTCCGGCCTCTTTCGCTTCCTGAAAGGGGGTCTTGCCGATCTTCTGAAGCGTTTGGAGGACCCGATGGCTGCTCCCCCAGTCGCTCCAAAAGACCCCCTTCACTTCCAATACGGCGATCTGATCGGGACAGCGCTCGAAGATTCCGCGCGAGAGGGTCGCCGACTCCATCGTGCGGTATTCCCGCTCGATGGTCGAAAGCTCATGGACCGTTCCGATCGCCCCCCTGATCCGCTCGAAGCGCTGCCAGATGCCGTGCAGGTACCGCTGGGTGAGGGCCAGCAGGGTGGAGGCTTTGAGCACCGAGACGAAGGTGTTCCAGAGGTAGCCGCTTTCATAGAAGGCCACGGCGGCTTCTCGGTCCGGTTTTTCCAGAAAACGGCCGACCTTCCGGGCGCCCATTTCGTCGGCGTTCGGCAGCGGATCGCCCGGAGCGATCCAGCCGTACTCCACCTCGGGGCCTTCGGGCTCGATGCCGAGCAGCGCGATCTGCTCCGGGTGGCGCTGCACGACCTGATCGGCGGCGGCCACGTAGCGCATAAAACGATCTTCCTCCTGGATAAAATGATCGGAGGGGAAGAAGGCGATCCGGGCTTCCGGGTCTTCTTTGAGGATATAGGTCATCGGCAGCAGCGCGCCGGGGGCGGTTTCACGGTTGTAGGGCTGAAAAACCAGGGAACGGTCCGGCAGGCTCGACAGTTGAGAGCGGATCTCCTTGATGTGGCTCGGGTTGACCACGATACGGGTGCGCTCGGGGGGGATCATCTGCGCCACCCGATCCAGCGTATGCTGGAGCATGGAGCGCTTTCCGGTAAACGCGATATACTGCTTCGGCGAGCAGAGCCCGTACGAAGACCGAATGAACTGGTTCATCCGCGTCCCTTCTCCCGCCGCCAATACGACCGCCCATAAATTTCCCTTCTCAGAATTTACATCACGCATCAATATCCTCCCTTCTTTGCGTTGTCGCAGGACAAACCATTCCGCCCCGATATAGCGTTTACGAAACAGCCGACTTACGCGGCATGCGTTAAGGTCAGCGTCTTTTCCGGTTCTTTCGGTTCTTTCGGTGAACTTTGGCTCAGGCTGAGTGTTTTCAATGATTGGAGATCCTTTATATGGATATTCCCTTTACTCTTGTGGATAATTCCCAATTTTTGGAAACGGTTGAGAATCATGGTCGTCGTCTCCCGGGTGGTTCCCGCGAGGCTGGCCAGAATCTCATGAGTCAGTCGGAGCTGGATGGAAGAGGGAGGAGCGGCGGGAGATTTCGCCTGTTTTGTCGCGAAGTGAATCAGCACTTTGGCCAACCGGGAATGAACCGGCGCGTAAAAGAATTGAAGCAGCCGGTTCTCCGATTCACATCTCCTCGTTCCGATCAACCGCATGATGCCGAGCGTGAAGAGGGGATTCTGCTTCAGCGGTTCGGACAACAGATCGGTCTTGAGGCTGATTAAGACCGATCTCTCGTAGGCCACGGCCATTTCAACGCGCGCCATCTCCCCGGCCATGCTCAATTCGCCGAAGGTCTCTCCGACATGATAAAGGGACGAGGTAAATTCTTTTCCACTCTCCATCAGGGTTGCGATCCGAATCGACCCGGAATGAACCAGATAAACCTGATCGCTCGGATGCCCCGGGAGGTAGATAGACTTACCCTTCTCAAAAACAAGGATCTTAGACTTGGAATGAATTGTTTCCAATTCATGATGGGATAGGACTGAATAGGGGTCACAGCTCTGAATAAACGGAAGCAAATCTGCCTTTTCCATATTTACCTGGGATGAAAGTGGTTTCATAAGATGCGCAAAAATATGCGTTATGCCTGAAAAACATTTCCTATGTTCAGGCAACCCTCAACTAATGAATTGCTTAAAAGTTTAGGAAATTGTGAAGAAACCAGACTTTTATGAAAAACTAGTAATGCTATTGAGCAAGATCAATGCCAGTAGGAAAAATGCTGTTTTTTGGCAAAAGGGTTATCTAGATGACACCTTTTCTGTGGATAAGGTGTGGATATGTGGTGGGAGTGTAATGTATCGTTCAATCAAATTGAAAAAATGAACGGAGTGTTTAGTATTCTACGGTGAAGGTCTTTCGGAAGAATTCGGTGAGATGATATTTCTTGATCTTTCGGTCGAGGGCGGGTCTTGATATTCCTAAAATCTCGCAGGCTTTTCCTTTGTGTCCCCCGGTGTGGCCAAGAATGTTTTGGATATGCAGCTTTTCAATCTCGGAAAGAGAGGCGATGATATTTCGGGGCTGGGTAGAGGCCGGTTGCTGGGTAAGGGGGAGAAGCGAGAGGGACTCTTCCAGAATCACGTTGCCCCGGGTGAGGACGACCGCCCGGGTGAGGACGTTTTCGAGCTCCCGGATATTGCCGGGCCAGGGATAGTTCATCAAGACATCCATGACCTTGGGGGAGACGCCGTTGATATTCTTATGGAGGTTCGTGCTGATCTTATTGAGAAGATACTGAACGAGGTGCGGAATGTCTTGCATCCGCTCCCGGAGGGGGGGAACTTTGATGCTGATGACCTTCAATCGATAATAGAGGTCTTTCCTGAATTTTCCGACCTTGATCAGCTCCTCCAGGTTTTTGTTGGTCGCCGCAATCACCCGCACGTTCGCCTTGATCTTCTCTTTCCCGCCGACCCGCTCGAACTCCCGCTCCTGAAGCACCCGGAGCAATTTCGCTTGAAGGTGAATCGACATATCTCCGATTTCGTCGAGAAGGAGGGTCCCTCCCTCGGCCATTTCAAACTTCCCCTCTTTCTTTTGGATCGCCCCGGTGAACGCTCCCTTTTCGTGGCCGAACAGCTCGCTTTCCAGAAGGGTCTCGACCAGCGCCGAGCAGTTGATCCCGAGGAAGGGGGTGTTGTAATTGGCATGATAGTGGATGGCCCGGGCGATCAGCTCCTTTCCGGTTCCGCTTTCCCCCTCGATCAGAACGGTCGCGTTGTTCTCCGAAGCGATGGCGATGGTTTTGAAGATCTGGAGCATCTGCGGCGTTTTTCCGATGATGTTGCCGATTTTCATCGAGGAGAATTCGTCCGACATCGGTCCGAGCGATGACCGTTTCAGGGCGATGATCCCCTTGATCTTTCCGATGACGGCGTTCAGCTCATCGATATTGATCGGCTTATTGATGTATTCGAACGCGCCCGACTTCATCGCCTGGATCGTCGTGTCCATATCGATAAAGGCGGTCATGATAATGATGAAGGTGTTGTCGTCGATGGAGCGGATCTCTTTGAGGACCGACAGTCCCGTCATGTCGGGGAGCCGGTTGTCGAGCAGGATGATTTGGGGAGCGAACGTCTTCACCTTGTCGAGACCCTCGCGTCCCGTCAATGCGGTTTGGACCTCGTATTTTTGATACTGAAAGTGGAGAGACAAAAGCTCGCAGTTGGACGGATCGTCGTCGATCACCAATATCTTTTGCACGTTCCCCCCCATCCTTGGAGACGCACCGGCGCGTGGTGCGGTTACGGTAAGATCTTCGGATTTTCGAAGAACACAATAGACATTAAGCGAAAATAGTAGCAAAGAGCAAATACAAAATTCAATCATTATATGCTTGAGATCCCGTGCGGCGCTATGACAGATCGCAAACCGGTTCACCCTTGGGGCCCCGCCGGAGGTCTCTGCGGCGGCAATACCTTCTTGCTCTCATCTATAAAGGCCCCTATAATCGGGGGATGAAGAAGTATATCTTGAGGGAGCCACCGAAGCAGGCCGCGCTCGATTCCTTTCGGGCGGCCTACCAATCTTCCCTCAATGAACAGCAATTTCAAGTCGCCACCGCCCCCGACGGTCCCGCCTTGGTGATCGCCGGAGCGGGGAGCGGCAAGACCCGGACCTTGATTTACCGGCTCGCCTGGCTGGTCCACTGCGGGGTCAAACCGGAATCGATCCTCCTGCTGACCTTCACCCGCCGCGCCGCCCAGGAGATGCTCAAGCGGGCGGCGGAATTGCTGGATGAACGATGCCGGCGGGTCTCCGGGGGGACGTTCCATTCGGTCGCCGCCGCCATCCTCCGCAGATACGGCAAAGCGCTCGGTCTCTCTTCCTCGTTCACCATTCTCGACCGCTCCGACGCCGAGGATGTGATTCAGCTCCTCCGCGGCGAACTAGGATTGTCGGAGAAGGGGAAGCGCTTTCCGAAAAAGGGAACCCTCTCCGATCTCTTCAGCAAGGTGCAGAACAAACTGCTGACCCTCGATGAAGCCGTCGAAGCGGAGTATTACCACTTCACCGATCAGATCGAGCTGATCCGCTCCCTCTTTATACGTTACCAAAAATACAAGACCGACCGCCACCTGGTCGATTATGACGATCTTCTCGTCGATCTTTATGCGCTTCTTTCGGAGCACGCGTCGATCCGAGAAGCGCTGGCCGAGCAGTATAAACATCTCTTGGTCGATGAATATCAGGACACCAACAAGATCCAGGGGGAGATCGTCCGTCTTCTCGGCCGGGACGGCCGGGTGATGGCGGTGGGGGATGACGCCCAAAGCATCTACTCTTTTCGCGGGGCCGATTTCCAAAACATTCTTCGCTTCCCGCAGTTTTTTCCGGGAACACAAGTTTACAAGCTCGAGGAGAATTACCGGTCGACCCAGGCGGTCCTCGATCTGGCCAATACCGTGATCGCCGAGTCGAAGCAGCAATACCCGAAGCGCCTCTTTACCCGGAAGCAAGGGGGGATGAAGCCGGCGCTGGTGCGGGCCCAGGAAGAGTCGGAGCAGTCGCGGTTCGTCGCCCAGAAGATCTTGGAACTGCGGGAGGAAGGAATCCCCCTTTCCGAAATCGCCGTCCTTTTCAGATCGAGCTTCCATTCATTCGATCTGGAGATCGAGCTGGCCCGTCGCAATCTTCCCTTCGAGAAGCGGGGCGGTTTCAAGCTGGTGGAGACGGCGCATGTCAAAGATGTGATGAGCCATCTTCGCATCCTGGCGAATCCTTCCGACGCGGTCAGCTGGAACCGGCTTCTGCTGTTGATTCCGGGGATCGGGCCGCGGACGAGCCAAAAGATGATCGCGAAGATGCTACAGGAGGGGAGGGAGGCGCTGCGGGGGTTCGCGCGGGGCGCGCAGGCCGAACCGATCCAACGCCTGCTGGAGATGTTGACGCAGGCCGAAGGAGCCGATTCGGTGACCGGCCGGATCGAGCGGGTGATGGAATATTATCTCCCGCTGATGAAAAACAAATATGACGACCACCCCAAGCGGACGAAAGATCTGGAGCACCTGCTGCTCATTTCAGAGCGGTATCGGAATCTTTCCCGGTTTCTCTCGGACCTGGCCCTGGAGCCGGACGCGTCGATCGTCGACGTGGCGCCGGCCGACGCAGATCAAGAAAAGCTGGTCCTCTCCACGATCCACTCGGCCAAGGGGCTCGAATGGCGGGTGGTCTTCATTCTCTGGGCGCTCGACGGCTATTTCCCGTCGATCTACTCCTTCACCCATGAGGCGGAGCTGGAGGAGGAGCGCCGGCTGATGTATGTCGCCATCACCCGGGCCAAGGAGCAGCTTTATCTTTCTTACCCGATCCGGGTCTTTCATCGCGCCAGCCATGCCGTTCTCACGAAACCTTCCCGATTTATTGAACCGGTGCCGGAGGAGATTTTGGAGCCGTGGGTCTTGTCGGAGGAGGGGTAAAGGGGACGGAAGAGAACGCAATAATTGAAGGAAATCGTTTCGCCGTCAAAGCGGATGTTGCCTTAGAATCTCCTCAACGACAACATCGCTGACGACTTCGTGTCCGTATTGATTCCAGTGGTAATCGGTTTCGGAGTTGAATTTTTTATGATCTTTTTCCCAAATCTCGTTGAGTCGGTCGGTGAGGTCTACCGCATGGAGGGACAGCGTCCTGCATGTTTCTAAAAGCGCTCTATTAATTTGGTATGTTTTCGTGTTCTTAGAATCGAGATTGTCATAGATCGCCTGCCTGTTGCCGTCGATCAGGACGAGAACTTTTATCCGATGCAGCACGGAAAGTTTTTGAATTTCGTGAAGGAGGTGGTCGAGCAGTTCATTCAGCAACCGATCGTTCGATAGGACGGCGGAGTTTGTATCGACATTCGCTTCATACTGTCTTACATCGCCGTATAAGAGTTGTTTGAGCAAATTTACTTTCGCCGGCAATTCCAGATTGAGCACCATAAATCGAATCAAAGCGGAGTTTCTTGCCGCTTTTTTCAGGTTCAGATTGGATGCAGGATGGGGCGGCACTTCAACGAATTGATCTCCGCTTTTCGTAAGGGTCCAATTATCTTTTCTGCCATAGCCGTATAATGCTTCATCGAGATCGTTGTGAACGAGATTAAAAATCACCATGTCCGGTTTATATTGAATGGCTTCTTTGAAAACATGAAGGTACTGGACCATATTTGCGCCGGAATGTCCGAAGCTGTAGGTCTGGAAAACGGGCTTATCGGCTTTTGCATTTAATTTGGCTTCGGCCAGGTATGGGAATGACCGTTGGTAATCGACTTGAAACGCCTCGACATAAGAATCCCCGATGACGGCGATTCTAAAAACGTCGTCTTGTTTATCTGTTGTATAGTCATAGGGAGAATTCCACCCGCTGGTGTTGATCCGATACTCCGACCTTTCAACCCCGCCGGGTCCTCTGGTAATGACCCCTTTTTGATTGGGTACAAAATGATTCCCAAGGGTCGGGTGAAAAAAAGTATCGGGAACGTCGCTCACCGGCAGGGCCGTTCGTGCGAGCAATTCCAGCAAGACGAGCAAACCGACCATTGTCGGAAAGGTGACAAGCGCAATGTTTTTGCAAAAGTTTAGAAACCGTTTCATCGACTCATTTTGGGTCGGATTGGGCCGCGATTTTATCGGGGTCGATCATCGAAAGTGAAGCGGGACGAATAGAAGTTTAACGGACATCCGAAATCGGGTCAACTATGGCAGTGATTGGACCACGGGTAGGATACAAAGAGTCGATATGAGTAATCCGCTGATTTCGTTTTTAACCGGTCTTGGGTCGCGGCGTGTCGTCGAGACCGTTCTTCCGAGGCGCACGTTGGAAGAAGTCGTCCTTCCGCCTCAAACCCGGCGCACGCTGGAGCAGGCGCTGGCCCAAGTTCGGAATCACGCCCTGATCTTCGGCCGCTGGGGCCTCGGCGAGCGCCATACGGCGGGACGCGGCTTGGTCTTCAGCTTTGCCGGGCCGCCCGGAACCGGAAAGACGGTCTGCGCCGAGGCGATCGCGCATGCGCTCGGCCTGAAGCTTCTGATCGTCAACTATGCCGAGGCGGAGTCGATGTGGGTCGGCCAGACGCCGAAAAATATCGTCGCGACCTTTCAGGCGGCGGCGGAGCAGAATGCCGTTCTTTTTTTCGACGAGGCCGATGCCATTGCGACCCGCCGCTCGGCCGGCGCCCCGACGCCCCATTCCCGCGAGATGAATTTGACGGTGAACGTGCTTCTTCGCGAGCTGGAGTCGTTCAACGGCATCGTGATCTTCGCGACCAACCTTGCGGCCAACTTCGACCCCGCTTTCGAGCGCCGCATCCGGACCCATGTGCTGTTTGAAATGCCGGGGGTGGAAGAGCGCGCGCGGATCTGGGAATTGCAGATTCATCCGAAGAAGACCCCGCTGGCGCCCGACGTCGATTTCCGCCGCCTCGCAGAACGTTATGAGCTGAGCGGCGGCGACATCAAGAATGCCGTTATTAAGGCGGCCTCCGGCGCGGCGGCCGAGCCGGGCGCGGACCTCGGCAAGCGGATCCATCAGCGCCATTTCGAATCGGCCGCGGAAGCGGTCCGCTCGGCCAGGGGGATCATGCAGCAATCGCTTTTTACCGAGGAGGAGGGCGCCGCCTCCGATCCGGTGAGCGCATGGCTCAAGATGCAGGCCCGCTGGCAGACGACGATTCTTGTGGCGATCGGTCTTTCCGGCGCCGCATTGGTGGCCGCGCTGGTGGCCGTCGCGTTGGTTATCCTGCATTAACGCCTTACCACGCCTGAAAAAACACCTGATCATCACTCTCTTGCACTCTCTTCTTCGGAGGCGCCAAGGTAAGCGCGCCGCCAGCCGCCGATCACCAATTTTTTGTAAGATGATTAGTGTCGGCAAGGGGTCGCCCAATGGCCCGCCATGGATCGCGTCCTCTTCCGCAGATCCAGCATTCCGAACGGAGAAACGCGTTGAGTGATGAGGAAGAGCAGCCCGCCCCTGAAATTCGCGACGTGGATCGGGCCGCGTCCGGGGGGCCGCGCGCCGGCTGGGCGATCGGCGATCGCTTCTCGTGGGAGGAGATCCACCAGCGGCTGCTGGCGAGTGCCGACGAGGAGATCTCCTCCAGCGTCCGGGAGATGTTTTTCAGCGGTTTCACCGCCGGGTTTGCGATTGCGCTGACCTTCGTCGCCTACGCGGTCGGCCGCGTGCAGTTTCCGGAGAACCGGTTCCTCGCCGCCCTGCTCTATCCGATCGGATTTCTCTATATCATCTTGGGCCGATACCAGCTCTTTACCGAGAACACGCTGCCTCCCGTGAAGCTAGTGATGACCCGATTGGCCAGCCTCCCGCTGCTGCTCCGCTTGTGGGGGGTCGTTCTGATCGCGAATATCGCCGGCGCCGCGCTCGGCGCGTACATTCTCGCCCACACGCACGTTCTCTCACCCGACGCGATAAAGGCCGGCGCCACCTTCGCTCAGCAGGGTTTCGAGACGGGAAGGTGGTGGGATGCCTTCTTCAAGGCCGTTTTCGCCGGCTGGCTCGTCGCCGGCGTGGTATGGATCAACGTCGCGGCGCGGGACACGATCTCACGCCTGGTGATCGTCTATATTGTCTTCTACATGGTTGCCGTCGCGGATCTCTTTCACGTGATCACCGCCGCCGCCGACCTCTTTTTCTTCGTCTTTCTTCAGGCGCCCGGTCCCGGACTCATCAGTTTGGTTCATCGGTTCTGGCTTCCGGTATTGCTCGGCAATACCGTCGGCGGCGTGATGCTGTTCGCATTCAGCGCCTATGCCCAGACCGAACAGCGGCGCTACCCCGAGGTGCGTATCCTCACCCTGCGGGAGCTGCTCTTCAGCATGAAGGGGGGGAGACCTTTTAAAACGCCGCGGCCGCGGCCTCCGTGGAAGAAAGGGTCGTAGCGATCCAATATCAGAGAAAAACAGTCAAAGAGACAATCATCACGAGGAGGAGCACGATGGCAAAAAAAGGTGAAGGCCGGCGGTATCCGGCCGATAAAAAGAAGGCTCCAAAGGCTAATTTCCTTTTTCCGCTCAGGCTTCCGATGGTGCGATCCGAGCCCGACCCATTGTTCGCACGTTTCTGCAAGAGCATCGGCCGATCGGTTCGATGTCCGGCGTCCACCGCCGAAAACGGCTCTATCGTCGGCCGCTTCGGCGGGCCTCAGGGGGGAGTTCCGCCGATCGATGATGTGGCGGCGATCTTGCCGGCGCACCTGCGCGTGACTTTTATCCTGCAGCAGATGGAAAATGAGGTGGTCTCCGGAAGCGGCGTCGATATCCCTTGTTGGGCGCGATGGGAAACGCACGGCTCCGCCGCCACGGAAGAGTTTGGAGACGGAGGGCCGTTCAGCCTGCCGGCGCCGGGGCCGGGCGAAATATGGCCGGTTCCGCACGCGAACGGGATTTATGATGCATTGGTCGAGGACGGCTGCGGCAGCACGCCGGTTTTCCCGGTGGAGTTCCACAGCTCGGTCGGCGAGATGCCGGACATCCTGAGTCCCTACGTTCTCATCGGCCAGTTCGACGCGGAGGACGATTCCACGCTGCAGCCGAACGGCTTCTGGACCTTTGCTTATACCATTCGCGCGAACGGGACCAACGGCGGGGTTTCCGATTTCAAGTTCAGGGGCATTGTCAGCGTCACCTGCACGAACATCGAGACCTTTTCTCCTTAACTGTGGAAACGAAGATCCCCCGTCGTTCGCGACGGGGGATCTTCCATCGCGGATTCAGAGGAAGGATGAGGGGAATGTCACCGACTGCGAGACACATCCGAACCGCTTCTATCGCGGGATTCTTCTTGGCGATCGCACTGCTCCTGACGGCCTGCGCCGCGCCGTTCGAGGCGATGATCCAAGACGACCTCCCTCCCGAGAGCCCGCGGGGCTATCTGGAGTTCTATTGTACCGAGTGTATCGCGGGGTGGGGGGTCTTCCGGATTGAGAATGGCAAAGAGGTCCCTGTCGGCCAGCAGCCGTTGGGGGTGAAAATCGAGGCGTCGATCGAGAACCCGGTGAGAATAAAACGGCTTTGGATCGCCCAGGAGCCGGGCGTCCATCTCTATTCGATTCGGTTGTTGCCGTATGCTTTTTTGGAGAACGACCATGCCGGGAGTATGCATATCCGTATCACCGAAAATGAGCTGACCCCCTACCGCATCGTTTTTACCAGGGAGACCGATTTCACCTTTCGGTGGGAGATCCGGGCCGGACCGGCCACCCCTCTGGTGGTCGATTCCGACTCCCTTCAAGCTTTGGCCTCCGGTCTCAACGATTCGGCGTGGGACAGCCGGTGGTATGCGGCGCAGGCGCTGGGACGTTATAAAGGGGGTCTTCCCCCGTCGATCCGGGCCCGCCTCAAAGAACTTTCGAGCGATGACGCCTATCGCCATTGTCGCAAAACAGCGACAACGACCGAATGCGACGAGCTCCGCAAAGAGGCCGCTCAAGCGGTTAAAAATTGAAAGCGACCCAGCCCTAGAGTCGTAACTCCTCTCTGAAATTGAGCCATTGACATTAATTGGTGATCTGGACTATACCAGGGGGACCAACCGTAAAAAGGGTCTCCGCTTCCAAATAAGTGATGCCTACTTGTGAATGAGTGAGGCGAGAAGATGAAACCACGGATCAAGATCATCACGTTGGCCGTCCGCGATTTGGAGAAGTCGATGGCCTTTTACCGTGACGGGATGGGATTGCCGACGGAAGGGATCGTCGGCACCGAATTTGAGGACGGGGCGGTCGCCTTCTTTGAAATGAACGACGGTCTCATCCTGGCGCTCTGGCCGAAGACGTCGTTGGCGAAGGATGCCAAGATTCCGGTCACCCCGGCCAGCCCCTCCGAATTCTCCATCGGCCACAATGTCCACTCCAAAGAAGAGGTCGATGCGGTGGTCCGGCAGGCGGAGCGGGCCGGCGCTATCGTCACCGATCCGCCGCACGACCGCTTTTGGGGGGGTATGCCGGATACTTCCAGGATTTGGACGGGCACCTGTGGGAAATCGCCTGGAATCCCCAGTGGGTTGTCGAGGAGTGAGGTTGGATGGAAATTCCTGTCGTCGATATCGCCGGGTTGGTTTCCGGAACGGAAGCGCGTCATGCTGTCGCGGAGAAAATCGGCCGGGCGTGCCGCGACTTCGGCTTCTTTTACATCGTCGGTCATGGGGTAGACGAACCCCTGCAGCAGCGGCTGGAAGCGGTCAGCCGGCAGTTCTTTTCGCAGGATCTTCAGACAAAGCTTGCAATCGCCATGGCGCGGGGAGGCCGGGCCTGGCGGGGATACTTCCCCGTCGGCGGCGAGCTGACCTCCGGCCGGCCTGATCTCAAGGAGGGAATTTATTTCGGGGCCGAGCTTCCGGAGGACCATCCCCCGGTGAAGGCGGGCACCCCGCTGCACGGCCCCAACCTCTTTCCGTCCGGGTGGCCGGAATTTAAAGAGACCGTTCTCGACTATATGGCCGCCATGACGCGGGTTGGACATGCGTTGATGGCCGGCCTCTCCCTCAGCCTCGGTCTGGAGGAGTCGTACTTTGCCGACCGTTATACGGCCGATCCGCTGGTCCTGTTCCGCATCTTCAACTATCCCGCCCCTTCAGGCAGCCCCGAGGAATCCGGCTACGGGGTCGGCGAGCATACCGACTATGGATTGCTGACGATCCTCAAGCAAGATCTGTCGGGCGGCTTGCAGGTAAAAATAAAATCTCAATGGATCGACGCCCCGCCGATCCCCAATGCTTTTGTCTGCAATATCGGAGACATGCTCGACCGCCTGACGGCGGGGCGCTATTTGTCCACCCCGCATCGGGTGTGGAATCCGGCGGGACAGGACCGTTTGTCTTTTCCGTTCTTCTTCGACCCCAATTTTAATGCCGAAGTGAAGCCGATCGAAACGGGTGTGGTGAATGATAATAAAGAAGCGCGTTGGGACCGCGCCAGCGTCCACGCGTTTCGCGGCACCTATGGGGATTATCTCTTGAGCAAGGTGTCGAAGGTTTTTCCGGAGCTGCGCCGGAAGGTGCTTTAACGTTCACTTGGTGAGAAACGATGCGTAAGGTGAATCTGAAAGATATTCCTGATGAAACCTGGTCGTCGCCGAGAGGGAAGTTCGGCGGGGCGAGCAAAGAAATTTCGATCGCGTTGGGGCGCAAGCCATCATCTACGGATTTGAAGGAGCGGCATCCCTTCGATGTGGAGTTGTGCCGCCTTCCTCCTGGAAAGATCCACTCTCCTTATCACTCGCACAGCGCGCAGTGGGAATTTTATCATGTGATCTCCGGCGCGGGACAGGTCCGGCATCAGGAAGGGATGACTCCCATCGAAGCGGGCGACGCCTTTCTCTTCGAGCCGGGCCAGCCGCATCAGCTAATCAATAACGGTTCTGAGGATCTGGTTCTCTATGTTGTCGCGGACAACCCGATCGGCGAGTCATGCCACTATCCCGACAGCGGGAAGTGGCTGGTGCGCTCGCCGGAGCATAGGGTGATTCAGCCGGAGGGTGCTGAGAAGTTAGACTACTATGCTGGCGAGGAATGAAACATTTAATTAGGAAAGAGACTTCATGGCAAAGTTTAGCGGGATTGATCTGACCTCATCTCAATGGACCTCCATTTCCGGTAACTGGAGCAAACGTGAGGCTGACTTTATTCATCGCCCAACAGATGTTTCCCCTAACTCATTTAATTTTTTTATATGTGATAAGCAAGTGCGAGACGGTGCAATTGAGGGTACAGTACGAGTTGCCCAAGGGGGTGATGATAGTGGGAGGCTAGTTTTTAGATACGGTCCGAGCGGTTGTTATTACGCAGGCGTTGGAGGTTACAGCCGTCACTTTGCGATAGTCAAGTATGTCCAGTCGATTGATAGAGCCGTTTCCGTTGCTATTGCACTTGCCGGGCTTCGAAGAGATATTCGCTATGAGGAGCCATACCACCTCCGAGTCGAATTCATTGGTGACACCATTACTCTTAAAAGCTCGGGGGTTACTGTCCTTCAAGCTAGAGATAATTGGTTTGATGAGGGACATATTGGTCTCGAAACGTACGGACAAACCAAGGTTGAATTTTCTCATCTGCGAGCATATGAAATTCCTGCTATCGAAGGTTTACTCCGTATTTTGGAAACTTTTCCCTATACACTGAAACGTGACAACACATATTTGAAACGCGAACTCCAAGATGAGAAAGACGTACAACGTGTTTTATGGACTATTCTTCGTTCTCACTATTCAGATCTGGTAGATGAAGAAATATTGGGAAGATTTGGCCTCAAACACTATCAGAATGACTTCGGCATCCCTTCTCTTTCAACTATCATAGAAGTCAAAGTCATTACGAGTTCAACCAATCTCAAAGCTCTACAAGAGCAACTCATGATCGATTTTGTAGGGTACTTCGCAACAATGACTAATTACCGACATTTGGTTTACTTTTTATACAATAAAGCAAATCGACTTATTGATTCATCGTTTGTACGTGCACTCGAGTCTCTTGATCCTGTTGCGGCAGTTGTCATTGTGCCTGGTGTGAAGACCTGATAGCATTAACAGTCGATAGAGAGCAAGAAATAAATCTGTCCCCTTTCCTACCCTATTAATCAGAAAACCCTTATTCTTAGGGGTTAGGCACCAACGAATGACGACAATACAGAGAATCCGACAGAAGGTCATTGATAGGGAATATTATCTCTCATCCCATGCCGAAGATGAAATGCTGGATGATCGGTTGGGACGGGACGATGTCGAGAATGCCATCCAAAAAGGAAGGGTTGAGAAAAGATTCACAAAGGATCAGAGAGGAACAAGATACCGGATCGGAGGGCCGTCGAAGGACGGAAGACCCATTCATGTTATTTGTAGGTTCAATGAAGAGGGAAACCTTGTTATAATAACAACATATGCATTAGGGGAAGAAACATGACTTGCGAATTTTGTGGCGGACAAACAGCAAAGAAGAAAGTAAAAAAACAGCACTGGCTTCACGGCAGATTGTATATCGTTGAAAATGTGGAAGCAGAGGTCTGCTCCGAATGCGGAGAGCGATACTTTCACGCAAAGACCCTGGATGAAATCGATCGGCTTCTTGAAACCTCACATGAGGTAAAGGAGCGTATCGAAGTGGAAGTCGTGACACTATAAATCTGTTCCCCTTGGCTTTGTAGGGGCAGGCCTCCGTGCCTGCCCTTGTCTTCATCCAGATTCAATCAATGCGGGCGGCCACAGAGGGCCGCCCCTACCAGACCGAACCGACCTGACAGTCCCCAGCTTTTCGATGATCCATTTAAAAATCCCTCAACACATAGCCCATTTGTCGATTTTCAGCCCCTCCGACGACTATTGAATGTTCATAGACGATACGTCACAATTTGGAGCAAGCCATGAAATATATCTGCCTGATCTATTTCGATGAAAAGAAACTGGAAGCGATGTCCAAAAGCGAATTGGACGCCTTTATGGAGGAGTGCCTGGCCTGCGACGTGCAACTCAAGAAGAGCGGGCATGCCATTGCCTGCCAAGTCCTCGAACCGATTCAGTCCGCCACCACCGTCCGGGTCCGGAAGGGAAGGGTGTCGATCATGGACGGCCCCTTCGCCGAAACAAAGGAACAGCTCGGCGGGTTCGTCCTCATCAATGCCCGGGACCTGAACGAGGCGATCCAGGTCGCCTCGAAAATTCCGCCGGCGCGCCTGGGGAGCGTCGAAGTCCGGCCGATCGGCGAATCAAACCACACGTTGCTTGGAGCGTGAGAATGAAAAAGAAATACACCGGAAGCTGCCACTGCGGCGCGGTCCGTTTCGAAGCGGAAATCGATCTGAGCGAGGGGACCTTCAAGTGCAACTGCGAGATGTGCACCAAAACGCGGTTGTGGGGGGCGGAGGTGAAACCGGGCACCTTCGGCTGCTCGCGGGAGAAGCCGATCTCATCGACTATCAACCCGACAACATTCACCATGTTTTCTGCAAACATTGCGGCGTCCGTCCTTTCGCGTGGGGAGACGCTCCCGAACGCGGCGGCAAGTTCTACGTCGCCCGGGTCTATTGCCTCGATGACGTCGATATCGATGAGCTGGTCAATGCGCCGATCATCTACTTCGACGGACGGCACGACAACTACCACTCCCCCCCGGCGGAGACCCGGCACCTGTAAGCAATCCGGCGCGGAGCCGTCCCGAAGCGGTCTGAGGGATGGAATGATCTTTATGCTGGACAGCGAGCCGGAGCCTCTGTATTTTAACGGTATCGATAAACTCGCGGAAAGCTTGAATAACTTAGAAGAGGAAAATTGTCGATTTTGGCCCCGCCCAACGACTAGATAATGAAACATGAAGCGTAGGCTTCTTCCGGACGGAACCATCCAAGAGCCGGGTTCAAACTCTAACCCAAAAGGAGAATGAAGATGCGATACATGATCATCGTCAAGGCGAGCAAAGACTCGGAGGCCGGCGTGATGCCGGAGGAGAAGCTCATCGCCGAGATGGCGACCTACCACGAGGAGCTGGCGAAGGCCGGCGTCCTGGTCGACGGCGCCGGCTTGCAGGCAAGCGCGAAGGGGTTCAAAATCAAATATTCCGGAAACAAACGGACCGTGGTCGACGGCCCCTTTACCGAAACAAAAGAGATGATCGCCGGCTACACGATCATCAATGTAAAGTCGCGGGAAGAGGCGGTCGAATGGGCCAAGCGCTTCCCCAACCCGCACGGCGAAGGGGCGGAGACGGAGATCGAGGTTCGCCGGTTCTTCGAGCTGGAGGACTTCGAGCCGAGCGAGGCGGTGGAGCGGCATCGGAAAATAAAGACGGTTCTTCCGCGGAAGAAGTAACCGGGGAGATGAAGAAGGGATCGAAAGGAGAGAAGATGGCGACGAAAATTTTCGTGAATCTACCGGTCAAAGATCTCAAGAAGTCGATTGACTTTTTTACCCACCTCGGCTTCACCTTCAACCCCCAATTCACCGACGAGACGGCGACCTGCATGATCGTGAGCGAGGAGAACTTCGTGATGCTCTTGACCGAAGAGAAGTTTAAGAGCTTTACGCCGAAACCGGTTTGCGATGCGACCAAAAGCACCGAAGTGCTCCTCGCTTTATCGTTGGAGAGCCGGGAGAAAGTCGATGAAATCGTCCGCAGGGCGGTCGCCGCCGGGGGAACGACTTACAAGGAGCCGCAAGACCACGGCTTTATGTACGCGCATGGGTTTCAAGATCTCGACGGCCACATCTGGGAGCCGTTCTTCATGGAGCCGAGCGCGATCAACCAGGCTAACGAGGGATCGAGATGAAATACATGTTGCTGATTTACCTTGAGGAAAAAACGTTGAGCGAGACCGAGCGGGAGGCGTGTTACAAGGAATCGACGCAACTCGCGCACGATTTAAAATCGAACGGGCGATACCTCTCCGCCAATCCGTTGCATCCGATCTCGATGGCGACCAGCGTCCGGGTCCGCGACGGAAAACGTCTGGTGACCGATGGGCCGTTCGCCGAGACGCGCGAACAGCTGGGCGGCTACTTCCTCGTCGACGCAAAGGATCTCGACGAAGCGATCGCCATCGCCGAGCGGATTCCGATGGCGCGCAAAGGGACGGTCGAGGTCCGGCCGGTGATCGAGATGCCGGGCTTGCCGACGGAATAACCTCTATAACCCATTAAAGGAGAAACGCATATGGCGAAGTATGTCGACGGTTTTGTCATACCGATCCCGAAGAAAAACCTGCAAGCTTACCGCCGGATCGCTCAGAAGGCGGGGAAGATCTGGCGGGAGTACGGCGCTCTGGAATACCGGGAATGCGCCGGAGACGACCTGAAGGTGCAGATGGGGGTGCCGTTCACCCGTCTGGTCAAGCTGAAGCCGGGTGAGACGGTGGTCTTCGCGTGGATCGTTTACAAATCGCGCGCGCATCGCGACAGCGTCAACGCCAAAGTGATGAAAGACCCGCGCCTACATATGGACCCCAAGGCGATGCCTTTTGATTTCAAACGGATGACCTACGGCGGGTTTAAGGCCTTGGTCGACCTCTGAGAAGGCGAAAGGGTGAATTCCCCTGGGATGAAATTTAATATTCATTCCGGTCGTCGCAGAACGATGATAGAATGTAGAAACAATGAGATGAGGTGGGAAACAACGTCCGACATGATCCGCGAAAGCGAGCGGCGGCGTGCAACAAGCAAAGGAGAACATCGATGATGGATACAAGAAACGGAGGGCGCGGCGACCGGGAAGGGAGCCTGAAGCGACTCCGTTGGGTCATTCTCGGCGTGGTGATCGTCCTGCCGATTGCCGGCGGCCTCATCGGGATGAAGGCGCTCCAGTTCAAGGCGATGGGGGACGCCGCCGCCCAACAGGTCATGCCGCCCGAGCGGGTTAATGCCGCCGAGGTGCGCGAAGAGCAGTGGCAGCCGCGCGTTTCCTCGGTCGGAACGGTCATGGCCGTTCAGGGAACGGTGGTCCGGGCCGAATCCGAGGGGATCGTCCGCGAGATCGCGTTCGATGCGGGCGCCGTGGTGAAGGCCGGTGATCTGCTGGCGCAGCTCGACGTCGACATCGAGCAGACGCAGCTGCGCGCGGCCGAAGCGGCGGCCGAATTGGCGCGCCTCTCCTTCAAACGGGCCAAAGAGCTTATCGAAAGCGACGGCATCTCCCAGGCCCAGTATGATTCGGCCGCCAGCAACCTCAAGCAGGCCGACGCCCAATTGGACAACATCCGGGCGGTCATCGCCAAGAAGACGGTGCGCGCCCCCTTCTCCGGCAAGCTCGGCATCCGGCAGATCAGCGTCGGGCAGCTTCTCCAGAGAGGGAGCCCGGTGGTGTCGCTTCACTCCCTCGATCCGGTTTACGTCGATTTCTCATTGCCGCAGCAGCAATTGGGCGATCCGGTCGAAGGGCTGAAGGTGGCCGTGGCGTCCGACGCTTTTCCAAAGCAATCGTTCGAGGGGAAGATCACGGCGGTGAATCCGGAGATCGATCCCGCGACGAGAAACGTCCGGGTCCAGGCGACCTTGGCCAATCCCGGCGGCCGGCTGCGGCCCGGCATGTTCGTCTCGGTCGAGATGATTCTCGCGCGGTCGGAAAAGGTGTTGCTCATTCCGGCGACCGCGGTGGTTCACGCCCCCTTCGGCGACTCTGTTTTTGTCATTGAAGAGGGACCGGCCGGTCCGGGCGGAGCGAAACCGCTCGTTGTCCGGCAGCAGTTCGTCCGCCTCGGCGCGCGACAGGGGGACTTTGTCGTCGTGACCGAAGGCCTTAAAATCGGGGAGAGAGTCGTCTCCACCGGCGTTTTCAAGCTTCGGCCGGAGATGTCGGTGGTCATCGACAACACGCTGGCCCCCCCCTTCACATTAACGCCGAAGCCCGGCAACAGCTAAGAAAACAGGGGCCGGGTGTCAGGGGTCGGGGAGAAGAATTTTTAAATAAAATCTTTTAACCGGACCCCGGCCCCCGCTTTTAAGAGGATCGATTTATGAAAGGCTTTACCGACATATTCGTGCGCCGTCCGGTCCTCGCGATCGTGGTCAATGTGCTGATCATCATCGCCGGCCTGCAAGCCTGGAAGACGCTGAGCGTCCGCCAATATCCCCGAAGCGAAAACGCCTCGGTGACGATCGCGACCGTCTACATCGGCGCCAGCGCCGACGTGGTGCGCGGTTTCATCACCACCGCGATCGAGCGTTCGATCGCCTCCGCGGACGGCATCGATTACGTCGAATCGAAAAGTCTCCTCGGCCTCTCCCTCGTCACCGCGCGCCTGAAGCTCAACTACGACGCCACCCGCGCGCTCGCCGACATCACCGCGAAGGTGAATCAGGTTCGAAACGAGCTGCCCGCGGAGGCGGAGGTCCCTTCCATCAGCGTGCAGTCGGCCGACTCGGAGTTCGCGGCCGCTTACCTGAGCTTTGCGTCCGACGCCCTGACGCAGAGTGAAATCACCGATTACGTGGTGCGCGCGATTCAGCCCCGCCTCGCTTCGCTCGCGGGGGTGCAGAAGGCGGAGATCATCGGCGCCCGCACCTTCGCGATGCGGGTCTGGTTGAAGCCGGCGCAGATGGCGGCGTTGAACGTCAGCCCCGCGCAGATCCGCGCGGCGCTGGCGGCGAATAACTTTCTCGCCGCCGTCGGCAATACGAAAGGGGCGTTCGTTCAGGTCAATCTGACCGCCAACACCGACTTGCACACGGTGGAGGAGTTCAAACAGCTTGTCATCCGGCGGGAGAACGATACCATCGTCCGGCTGCAGGACGTCGCCGACGTCGAGATGGGGGCGGAGGATTACGACACGGAGGTCCGTTTTACCGGACAGACGGCGATTTTCATCGGAATTTTTCCGCTCCCCCACGCCAACACCATCGACGTGGTCGAACGGGTCCGCGCGGAGCTCGATTCGATCCGGCGCGATCTGCCGAAGGGTCTCGAGGGGAGGGTCGCCTATGATGCTTCCGAGTACATCAGCAGCGCCATTCACGAAGTGCTCGGCACCCTCACCGAAACGTTGATCATTGTCGTCATCGTCATCTTTTTCTTTCTCGGCTCCTTCCGATCGGCGCTGGTGCCGATCCTCGCCATCCCTGTCTCTCTCATCGGCAGCGTCTTTTTGATGCAGTCGTTCGGTTTCACCCTCAACCTGCTCACGCTGCTCGCCATCGTGCTCTCGGTCGGTCTGGTCGTGGACGACGCCATCGTCGTGGTCGAGAATGTCGAACGCCACCTGCGCGAAGGGCGCACGCCGTTCCAGGCCGCGCTGGTCGGAGCGCGCGAGCTGATCGGGCCGGTCATCGCGATGACGATCACCCTCGCCGCGGTCTACACGCCGATCGGCCTGCAAGGGGGCTTCACGGGGGCGCTCTTTCGCGAATTCGCCCTCACCCTCGCGGGGGCCGTCACGATTTCCGGCATCGTGGCGCTGACGCTCTCGCCGATGATGGCGGCGAAACTGCTCCGCGGCGCGGACCGGGAAGAGCGCGGCTTCACCGGTTGGATCAATCACCGCTTCGACCGTCTGCGCCGGGGGTATGGGGGGATGCTCGACCGGACGATGCGGGCCCGTCCCGCGGTCTATACCGTCTGGATCGCCCTCAGCCTGCTGACGGTCCCGATGTATCTCTTTTCACCCAAAGAGCTGGCGCCGGTGGAGGACCAAGGGTTCATGTTCGGCATCATCAACAACGCGGCGAACGCGTCGGCGGACCAGAAGAGCCATTTCGGCCGCGCCGCCGAGCAGGCGTTTCTCTCGACACCCGAGCGGGATGTGACCTTTCAGATCCTCATGTCCCCCTCGGATCCATTCGCCGCGGCGATGGGGGTCGGCGGATTCAGCGGGATGGTCGTGAAACCGTGGGAGCAGCGCGACCGTTCCATCTCGCAGATCTTGCCCGAGGTGCAGGGCAAGCTCTCCGCCATTCCCGGCTTGCAGATCTTCGCCGCCAGACCCCCCGCGCTGCCGGGCGGCGGCAACTTCCCGGTCGAATTCATCATCGCGTCGACCGCCGAGCCGGAGCGGATGCTGGAAGCGGCGCAGCAGCTTCAGATGAAAGCGATGGAAAGCGGCCTTTTTTATTTCCCGCCGGAGATCGACCTGAAATACGACCAGCCGCAGTCGGAAATCGTCATCGACCATCAGAAGGTCGCAACCCTCGGTCTGAACAACGCCCAGATCGGCGCCGATCTGGGCGCCGCGCTCGGCGGCGACTACGTCAACCGCTTCAACATCGCGGGACGCGCCTACAAGGTGATCCCGCAGATCGCGCGCGCCGATCGGCTCAATCCCGATCAACTGAAAGAGATCTACGTCACCGGACCGGACAACCGGCTCATTCCGCTGAGTGCGATCGCGACCATCCGCGACGGCACGGTGCCGCGCTCGCTCAACCGCTTCCAGCAGATGAATGCGATCAAGCTTTCCGGAATGACCGCCCAGCTCGACGAAGGGCTGAAGGTTCTCGAAAATGCCGCGCGCGACATTTTGCCCCCCGGCTACACGATCAACTACACCGGCGAATCGCGGCAGCTTCGCACCGAAGGGGGGAAGTTCCTTCCGGCGCTGGGGCTTGCGATTCTGTTGATCTTCCTGGTGCTCGCGGTGCAGTTCAACTCGTTCCGCGACCCGCTGGTGATCCTTCTGGGGTCGGTGCCGTTGGCGATGTTCGGTGCCTTGATCTTCACCGTCCTGAAGATGCCCAACCCCGATCTTCCCTACTGGACCGACGGTTGGACCACGACGATGAACATCTACGCGCAGGTCGGGCTGGTGACCCTCGTCGGGCTGGTCGCGAAAAACGGCATCCTCATCGTCGAATTCGCCAACAAGCTTCAAGAGGGGGGCGCCGACAAGCGGTCGGCCGTCAAAGAAGCGGCGATGACCCGTTTGCGCCCCGTCTTGATGACCTCTGTGGCGACCGTCGCGGGCCACTTCCCGCTGACGCTGGTCAGCGGTCCGGGCGCCGCGGCGCGCAATTCGATCGGCCTGGTCCTGGTCGGCGGGATGATCATCGGGACGATCTTTACCCTCTTTGTGGTGCCGTCGCTCTACATGCTCATGGCCAAGCAGCACCACGCCGACCGCACCGCCGCGCCGCAGCTCCAACCGGTCGAGGCGGCGAAGTCCTGACCGGCCTGTTTGGAATTCGGATGGGTCAAGATGCAGCCGAAAAAATGCGCGAGGTCGTGGACGGTGTTTACCGCTCCGACTCGCGTCGCGTCCTCGCCACCCTGATCCGGCTGCTCGGCGATTTTGATTTGGCCGAGGAGGCGATGCACGACGCCTTCGCCGCGGCGGTGGAGCAGTGGCGGCGGGAGGGGGTGCCGAAGAATCCGGCGGCGTGGCTCATTTCGACCGGCCGCTTCAAAGCGATCGACGGGATGCGCCGGCGCGCCCGGTTCGACGCGTCGCTCGGGGAGATCGCCAGGAGTCTGGAGGCCGCCGCGAGTGATACGTCCGGATGGGAAAATGAAAGTGTCGAGGACGACCGCCTCCGCCTGATTTTCACCTGCAGCCATCCCGCCCTCCCCCCCGACGCCCGGATCGCGCTGACGCTGCGCGAAGTCTGCGGCCTCACGACGGAAGAGATCGCCCGCGCCTTCCTGACCGCCCCTCCCACGGTGGCGCAGCGGATCGTCCGCGCCAAGAGAAAAATCAAGGACGCGGGCATTCCCTATCAGGTGCCGTCGCAGCGCGATCTTCCCGACCGGCTCGACGCCGTCCTTCGTGTCATCTACCTGGTTTTCAACGAGGGTTATTCGGCGTCGTCGGGGAGTTCGCTGACGCGGCACGACCTTTCGGGCGAGGCGATCCGGCTCGGAAGGCTTCTCATCGAGTTGCTCCCGGAGCCCGAGGCGATGGGGCTTCTGGCGCTGATGCTGATTCAGGAGTCGCGGCGCGCCGCGCGCGCCTCCCCGGAAGGGGATTTGATCCTGCTCGACAACCAGGACCGCTCGCTCTGGAACCGGGATCAAATTGCGGAGGGGACGGCGCTGGTGGAGCGGGCTTTGTCGTCGCGCCGGTTCGGCCCCTACACGCTCCAAGCGGCGATCGCGGCGGTCCATGCCGAGGCGCCGACCGCCGCGGCGACCGACTGGGCCCAGATCGTCGGACTCTACGACGTGCTGCTGCGGGTGGAGCCCTCCCCCGTCATTGAATTGAACCGCGCCGTGGCGGTGGCGATGCGCGACGGCCCATCGGCCGGTCTCCCCCTCATCGACGCTCTCCTTGCAAGCGGCGAGCTGGAGGAGTACCACCTGGCGCACTCGGCGCGGGCCGATCTCTGCCGCCGGCTGGGGAGAACAGCGGAAGCCCGCGCCTCCTACGAACGGGCCCTTGCCCTCACGCAGCAAGCGCCGGAACGGCGGTTTCTCCAACGGCGGCTGGAGGAGCTGCCGGACTGAGGCCGGACTGGGGGAGGGAGGGAATTGTTAATTTTGCTCAGAAGGAGTATTCTAGTGGCCGTTGCGCCCGGATTCCTACGGCTTATGCGGCATTCGCAGGTTACGAGACGAGCGCAAATGAAAGAAAAGCCATCTGGATCAATATTCAAATCAAAGGAGCATGTATGTTATTTCGATTCATCGCAATTGTTGGTTTGGGACTTCTGTCCGTTTCGGTTTACGCGGCCGATAAATCGGATCTTAAAACGCAAAAGGACAAAGTCAGCTACAGCATCGGATTGGATATCGGGAGAAATTTAAAAGACCAGTCGATCGAGGTCGACCCGAAACTACTGTCGCAAGGGATCCAGGATGCGATCTCCGGAAAACATCTTCTGACCGACGAGGAAATCCAGAAGGTCATGGCGACGTTTCAACAGGAGATGCAGGCCAAGGTCGCCGCGCAGGCCAAAGTGATCGGGGATAAAAACCTGAAAGAAGGGAATGCCTTCCTTGATGAGAACAAGAAGAAAAAGGGGGTCGTGACCCTCCCCAGCGGCCTACAGTATAAAATCATCACCGCCGGTAAAGGGAAGAAGCCCAAGGCCACCGATACCGTCGTCACCCACTATCGAGGGACGCTCATTGACGGGACCGAATTCGACAGTTCGCACAAGCGGGGGGAGCCGGCCAGCTTTCCTGTGGAAGGGGTGATCCCCGGCTGGACCGAGGCGCTGCAGCTGATGCCGGTCGGCTCGAAGTGGCAGCTCGTGGTTCCGCCCTCTCTGGCTTACGGCCCCCGGGGCGCCGGACAGGCGATCGGACCGAACGCGACGCTGGTTTTCGAAGTGGAGCTGCTCTCGATTCAGGAAGCGGGAAAAACACCCCAATAAGGACCCTGTCCCATTTGGGGGAGCGGTTCCCCACAGTCCTTTTTAGACGTTAATGAACACGCATCGCGCGTCGTACGGTTCGTTTGTAGGGGCGTATTGCAATACGCCCCTACAAATTGCCGGCCGGCGCGTCGGCTCTCTTCACCGCCTGGAATTGATCCCTCCTGGAAATCAATGCTAACATAGAAATCAGCGGTGTGATCTTATGCTCGACGCACTGTCTGATCCTCGAATTGCGTTGTCTTCCGGAGCGCATGGGCAAAGATCGGAAACTCACGAATTTGGAGCAGCTGCTCGATCGGATCGAAAAGGCTGCGGATGATGATCGGGTCTCTCTTGACGCGATTTTGGATGTGGTGGGACGGAGTTCGTTCGGTCCCTTGTTGCTTGTGGCGGGCCTGGTCACCCTTGCACCGATCATCGGCGATATTCCGGGGGTGCCGACGATCGTGGCGGTGTTCGTCTTATTGACCGCGGGACAATTGCTGTTCCGCAGGGAACACATTTGGCTGCCGCGCTGGCTGCTGAAACGGTCCGTGGCGCGGAACAAGCTCTGCAAAGCGCTCGGGTGGCTGCGGCGCCCGGCGCGGTTCGTCGACCGCCTGTTACGGCCGCGCCTCACGATCTTCACCCAAGGGGCCGGAATCTACGCCGTCGCCATCGGATGCATCGTCATCGCCGCCGCGATGCCGGTCATGGAGCTGGTCCCCTTCAGCGCCAACGGCGCCGGCGCCGCCCTGACCGCCTTCGGTTTATCGCTGATCGCCCGTGACGGGCTCCTGGCGCTGCTTGCTTTCCTGTTTACGGCCGCCACCTTCGGATTGGCCGTTTATCACCTGTTTTGATCCGAAAGCCTTTGGGCGGCTCGGATTCTGAGATCGAGCAACGACGTGGCCGCACCCGACCGTGAGAGGACCTATGCTCGATTCGCTGACATCCGGCGTCGCTCTCTTTTCAATCGCCGCGATCGTCATCGCCATGGCCGGGACATTTCTCTCCCGGACCGCCGATGAGCTTGCCGACAAAACCGGTCTCGGCGAGGCGATGATCGGCACCCTCCTGCTCGCCGGCGCGACCTCTCTTCCCGACTTCGCCGCGACCCTCAGCGCGGCGGTCGACGGACGGCCCGAGCTTGCGATGAGCAATATCTTCGGTAGCATTGCGGTCAACCTGGCCTTCCTCGGCGTCGGAGACATCATCTACAGAAAGGCGAATCTGGAGCATGCAGCCGCCTCGGCGGCAAACCTGACGCAGGCCGCTCTCTCGATCGCGCTGCTGGCCATCCCGCTCATCGCGATGACCGCTCCTTCCGTCACTTTCGGGAGGATTCATCCGGCGACGCCGCTGATCGTCATCGCGTATCTCTTCGGGCTTCGCTTAGTCCGGCGGTCCCAGAGGGCGCCGATGTGGTCTCCCAGAATGACGCGGCAGACCATCGAGGATGTGCCGGCGACGGGGCGAGGCGGGGGTGGATTGTCGGCGCTGTGGCTGAAATTCGCCGGACTGACGGCGATCACCGCCGCCTCGGGGTGGGTCCTGATGGAAGCGGCGAAGACGATCGCCGATCGAACGGCGCTCTCAGAAAGCGTGGCGGGGGGGGTGCTCACCGCCGTTTCCACCTCCTCCCCCGAACTCGTCACGACCATCGCGGCGATCCGCCAAGGGGCGCTCACGTTGGCGGTCAGCAACATCATCGGCACGAACTGCTTCAACATGCTGGTGATCGCCGCCGCCGATCTCGGCTACCGCGGGGGATCGATCTACCACGACATTTCGTCGCTTCAGCTCTTGTGGGGACTGGTTGCGATATGGATGACCGCCATTCTGCTGCTCGGGATGGTTCGCAGGGAGACCTACGGCATCGGCAAGATCGGGTTCGAGAGCTTTCTGATCCTCTCGGTCTACGCGGCGACGCTGCTGATCATGATCGCGGCCGGATGACCCGCAAACAGCCCGCAAACAGAAGGGGGAGCGGACGGCGCTTTCGGAAAAACGGAAAACATAGTAAATAAGGAGCTTCATGATGCCGCGACGTAAATCTCGAGACTTGGAACGCACCTACACCCGCCGGCAATTTGTAGAAAAGCTTCGCCGCCTGGCGGATGCTTTGGAAAAGGAGCGGCCTTTCACAATACAAGTCGCCGGCGAGCGACTTCACATCCCGGCCGACGCCGTTTTTAACATCGAGCACGAACGCGAGGGGGCGGAGAATGAGTTGGAGTTCCAACTCCTTTGGAAGAGTACGAGCTCTTGATTCTGTTGCCCTGTTACCGACGTCCCCCGCGAATCCGCAGCGCAATCCTCCCCAGCACATGTCCCTTCTCGAGCCGTTCATGCGCCTGGGCGGCCTGCGCCAGCGGATAGACTTCCGAGACCGGCACGCGAAGCGTGGCCTCTTCCACGGCGGATGCCAGCCGCGCGAATTCACGCGGACCGGCCGCCGCGTCATAGGCGCGGATGCGGACGCTGGGGCGCGGCCTCGGTTCAGGCTCCACCCCGTTGGGGTAGGCGACCCATCCCCCGGCGCGGACGAGATCGAGAAAGCGATCGAGCGCCCGGCTTCCCGCGAGGCCCAGGACGGCGTCGAGCCCCTCGGGCGCCAGCGATCGAAGCCGCTCGACGGCATCGTCGCTTCGGGCATCGATCACGCCGTCGGCGCCGAGGTGGCGGACGAGCAGCGTCGCATCACGTCCGGTCGCCGTGCCGAAAACGGTTGCGCCCCGGTATTTCGCGAACTGGACGGCGAGTGTTCCGACCGCGCCGGAGGCCCCGAAGATCAACACGGTTTTTCCCGGGCGGACGCGAAGGACGTCGTCGATTCCCTGGAGCGCCGTCAAGCCGGTCACCGCCGCCGCGCCGGCCTTCAGAAGATCCAAGCGTTCCGGCGCATGCCCGACGGCGTCGGCGTCGACCGCCACGTATTCGGCGTAGAACCCTCCTTTCGGATTGGCATACGCATAGGCCCAGACCCGGTCGCCGATCTCAAAACGCCGGACGCGCCCCCCCTTTGCCGCGATGAACCCGGCGCCGTCGGTCCCCGGCACGATCGGAAAAGCCGGATCTTCCGTCGGCCACCAGGCGCCGTCCCGCATCCGCGCGTCCCAGATGCCGACGCCGGCGGCGTGCAGCGCGATCAACACTTCATGCGGACCCGGCTCCGGGACCGGAAGGGTATGCAGCGTCAAGACCGACGGCGGACCGAACCGGTCGATGGCGGCGGCCTGCATTGTTTCAGGAATGCGGGGTGTTCTGAACGTTGTTTTCTTTTTTATCATGACGCACCTCATTGATCTCGGTGCGGCCGTAAGGGCCCACCGAGCCGTTCGTTTCCGGACGCAGATTGATCTCATCATCCACCTGTATGAGACCAACCTCAAGACGCCGGGGGATGTGCCGGTCCCGGCTACGCCGCGCGCCTTCGGTCCTGCATCGCCGCTCTGACGGCGGCGATCGCGGCCGTCATCGATTCGTAGTCTCGGGGCCCGTCGTAGCGGAGGCGATTGATGAAGAGAGTCGGCGTGCCGTTGACGCCGTCTCGGATTCCCCGGCGGAAGTCCTGCTTGACCTCTTCCCGATGCGCATGTGTCTTCATCTCCCGGTCGAAGCGGTGGAGGTCGAGGCCGATCGCGTCGGCATAGTCGAGCAGGTCCTCATCTTCAAGCCGATCCTGATGGGTGAAGAGCATGTCGTGCATCTCCCAGAATTTTCCTTGCGCGCCGGCCGCTTCGGCCGCCTCGGCCGCCGGCAGGGCGTGGGGGTGAATGTTCGTGATCGGGAAATGCCGGTAGACGAGCCGGACCGCATCGGGGTTGTCGGCCACCAGCGCTTGCAGCACGGGATGGGCCATCCCGCAGTAAGGGCATTCGAAATCGCCGTATTCGAGAAGGGTGACCGGCGCGTCGGGCGAGCCGAGAATCCAATCGTCGTCGGTGATCGGCGTCTTTTGTATTTGGTCGTCAAGCATAACGGGCCTCCTTCGGGCGCGCTCCCTGGATCCGTTCGAGCGCATCGAAAATGATATTCAAGCCGGGGGCGATCGCGGGATCTTCGGAAACCCAGCGCTCGCGGAGCATCCCCGTTTCGTCGATAAAGAAAAGGGCGCGCTCGCTAATCCCGTCTTTTTCGCGAAAGACCTCATATTGGCGGGCCACCTCGCCGTGGGGCCAGAAATCGCTCAGCAACGGAAAGGTCAAGTGCTGGCGCTCGGCCCAGGCGCGATGCGAGTAGGTGTTGTCGACGCTGACCCCCAGGACCTCGGCGTTGTAGCCGCGGATGTCGTCGAGAACCTCTTGTATGAGCGACAGCTCGCTGGTGCAGACGGGGGACCAGTCGGCCGGGTAGAACGAGAGGACGACATTTTTGCCGCGATAGCCGCTCAGCTTGACCGGCTGCGCCTCGCCGTTCGGCAAGGTGAAATCGACGGCCGGTTTGTTAGGATAAGAGAGGGAAGCCATGGTATCCTCCTTTGCTTCCTGAATTTATTCTGGATCTTATTTTTTATGCCGTATATATTTATTCTACGCCGATGGGTTCTACGGGACAATACTTGGGGAGCGACCCGAGCGCGGCGGCATACCCTTCGTGAGGGCTTTAATGAAAATTCGACCCGCCGTCATTGACGACGCCCCCGCGATCAGCGCGCTTGTCAGCGCGCTGGCGCGGGAGTTCATTGTACCCGACTTCACCGAAGCGGCGGCCAAGCGGCTGCTCGAAGAGATGGATACCGCATCGATCCGGAAGTACATTGCGTCCGGCTGTCGTTATCACGTCGCCGAAGAGGGTGGGAAGATCATCGGCGCGGTTGCGGTGAAAGAGAACGGCCATCTCTTCCATCTCTTCGTGTCGAAAGATTTTCAGGGCCGCGGCATCGCAAGGGCGCTCTGGGAAACGGCCAAGGGGGCGAGTCTCGCCGCCGGGAATCCGAGACGGTTCACCGTGAACGCCTCCCTTGCGGCTGTCGGCGTGTATGAAAAGCTCGGTTTTGTCAGGCAATCTGAACCGGTCCGCAAATCGGGGATCGTTTACGTGCCGATGATGCTGGACTTGAGGGTCGGTCGGAAGGACGAAAGACTCCACATTCGAGATGCAAAGGAGAGCGACCGGGAGGCGATTCGGGAGGTGACGCTGGCCGCTTTTCAGGAGTACGCGGCGCAGATGCCGGTCCATTGGGAAGGCTACCGGCAGGGCATATCGGCCACCCTTGCGAACGTCGAACCGGCCGAGCAGATCGTTGCGGAGCGCGAGGGTATGATTGTCGGCGCCATTCTATTGTACCCGGCCGGGAGTGTCTATTCTCCGCCGAACAATCCCCCGATGACGCGAGCGTGGCCGGAGATGCGCTTGTTGGCCGTCGCGCCGGCGGCAAGGGGGTCGGGGATCGGGGCTGCGCTTGTGCGCGAGTGTATCCGGCGCGCGCGCCGGTCGGGGAGTCAGGCGCTGACGCTGCACACAAGCGACGTGATGCGGGTGGCGATGCGGATGTATGAGCGAATGGGGTTTGTGCGGGATCCTGAACTCGACTTCCGTCTGTCTGAAGCGGTGACGGTGAAGGGTTACCGCTTCAACCTGGATGTCCCGACGTCCGAAGCCGGCATCGCCGATTGAAGCGGGGTCCGCTGAAGCTACGAAGGGAGATCGGAAGGGGGATCGAAGGGCTGTCCGGAGAGCTCGCGCAGGAACTTCATCTCGTTTTCAAGGGTCCGAACGCGCTCTCCCAGGCTCTCGCGAAGCAGGCTCTCCACGCGGCAGTTCGCCAAGAGATAACGCACCATCGTCTGAAGACAGCTGATTCGCCATTCCGTATCCGCTGCTTCTTCCGAATCCATCTGCGTCTGTTTCTCGACCGCCGCGGATGCCTGATTCAATTCATCGATCGCTTCGCTCAGTTTTTCTTTGATAGACATCTCCGCCTCCAACTCCAATTCAAAAGCGCAAAATCAAGCGTAACACTTTTGGAGGAGAAAGTTCAATCCCGATTCAAGGGGGGGTGAACGGACATTCGCGCGGTGAACCTTTTTTTGTAGGGGCGTATCGCAATACGCCCCTACGATCGATCGGCGCTTCCGAGCGCCCGGTCAAGGTTGAACGCGGCGCTGATCAGGCCGAGATGGGTGAACGCCTGCGGAAAGTTTCCGAGCGCTTCCCCGACCGGTCCGGTCTCTTCGGCGTAGAGCCCAAGATGGTTGGCGTAGCCGAGCATCTGCTCGAAAATCAGCCGGGCGCTGTCGAGTTTCTTCGGATCGAAGCGACCGGCGCGGGCCATCGCCTCCACCAGCCAGAAAGTGCAAATATTGAAGGTTCCCTCGACGTCGTCGAATCCGTCGGGCAGGTCCCGTATATTGTACCGGTAGACGAGGCTGTTCGAGACCAGCCCCCCCTCTTCGGGTGACTTGAGGATGGCGTCGAGTGTTTTCCGTATCCGCGGGTCGTCGGGGGAGGTGAAAAAGACAAGCGGCATCATCAGAAGCGCAGCGTCGAGCGATTCTCCCCCGTAATACTGGACGAAGGTTTGCCGCTTCTCATTCCATCCGCGGGTCATGATCTCTTGATAGATCGTGTCGCGGCAGGTGAGCCACCGCAAGCGGTCGGCCGGAAAAGAGCGCTTCTCGGCAAGCCGGTGCGCCCGGTCGAACGCCACCCACGACATCAGCTTCGAGTAGACGAAGTGGTACCGGCCGGCGCGGACCTCCCAGATCCCCTCGTCGGGTTGGTCCCAATTTTCGGCCAAATAATCCATCAATCGGCAGAGGCTCCGCCAGAAATCGTACGAGATCGGCGCGCCGTATTTGTTGTAGAGATAGACCGAATCCATCAGCTCCCCGTAGATGTCGAGCTGGATCTGGTTGTAGGCGCCGTTGCCGATCCGGACCGGGCGGGACCCGCGGTACCCTTCGAGGTGGTCGAGATGTTCTTCGATCAGGTGATGGCGGCCGTCGATTCCATACATGATCTGGAGCGATCCGTCGGGCTTCAGCTCTGCGCAGCGCGCCTCCACCCAGCCCATGAACGCCGTCGCCTCCTCCGTGAGGCCGATCCGCATCAGGGCGTAGAGGGTGAAGGCGGCGTCCCGAATCCAGGTGTACCGGTAGTCCCAATTCCGTTTTCCTCCGATCACTTCCGGCAGAGAGCAGCTCGGCGCCGCGACGATCGCCCCGGTCGGCCGGAAGGTCATCAGCTTCAAGGCGAGCGCCGAGCGGTGGACGGTCTCCCGCCAACGGCCGCTGTAGGTGCACTTGGAGAGCCAACGCCGCCAGTAGTCGACCGTTTTCTTGAAAAGGGCCGTCGCTTCTTTTTCGGAGAGCCCGATCCCGCACCCCTGTCCCAGCTCGGTATCCTGCAGGAGAAAGGTGACGCTCTCTTCCTCCCGGAGGCGGAACTCGGCGATGACCCCTTTTCCGTCGGGCGTGAGCGGAACGGCGGTCGCCAGCCCCAGCGTCAGCAGAGGGGACTCGAAGCAGACCCCCCCCGGGAGAAGATGTGTCCGGTGTTCGTCCCGGGCGTAATTGAAGGCGGGCCGGCACTCCATCCGGAAGGGCATGCTTCCCCGGACGACCCGGACGCGGCGAACGAGCTGATGGGTTCCGTGTCCTTCCCAATCCAAATCGACCGGCATATAATCGGTGACCTCGCCGACCCCATCGGGAGAGTAGAAGCGGGTCACCAGAATGTTGGTGTCGGGCCAATAGGCCTGCCGCGGCCGGATCTTCTCCGACGGCTCGGCCGGGGCGATCTTGAAGCGCCCCCCGATCCGGTCGTCGAGGATCGCCGCGAAGACGGAGGGGGAGTCGAAGTGGGGGAAGCAGTACCAGTCGATCGATCCGTCGATCCCGACCAGCGCGGCGGTGTGCATGTCGCCGATCAGGCCGTAATTCTCAATCGGTTGATAGGGCATCTAGAAATCCGCCACGTCGCAGTAGATTTTGATCGTCTCTTTCCCTTCGATCAGGAGTTGAAACAGGCGGCCGTAGTTTTCCAGCCCCTTCACCGGGTGGGTCAGAAGGCGTTCCAGCCAGCCGGGATAGGCCGCTTCGGCGCAAGCGAGGTCGCGCACGCCGGTTTTGAAGTGCTCGCGATTGGCGCTGACGGTCCCGACGGCGACCTTGTTTCCCAGGACGAACCCCAGGTTGATCCGATCGGCCGGGACCTCGCTTTTCCGCTCCCCGCCGGTCACGCTGGAGAGAATCAATACCCCGTTTTTCCCCAGCGCCTCCATCGCCTCGAAAGCAAGGGGAGAATAACCGGTCGCCTCCAACATAAGATCGAACGGCCCATTCCGTCCCGCCGCATCCCGGAGGGAGATCTCCCGGGTCGAGAGATACCGGGCCCCGACCGCTTCGACGAGATCGGCATTCAGGTAGGGCTTCTTTTTTCGCGCGAAGGTCGTCACCTCCACCCCCCGCAGCCGGAGGATCAAGGTGGCGAGCAGGCCGATCGTTCCGGCCCCCAGGACCGCCGCCCGCTGCGGCCGCCAGGTCTTCAGGCGGTGCTGGATCTCCGTCGCCTGGGACCAGCCCTTCTCCATCACCGTGCTCGGCTCCAGCAGCACACCGACCTCTTTTAACGAGGGAGGAACTTCGATCAGGTAGTCCATATCATCGACATAATACTCGGCCAGATATCCATGAAGGAGGTTGATCCCCCGTTCGTAGTAGACCTCGTCGGTAGTGAAGTCGTAAAGACCGATCCGGTCGTAAATGCTCCGGCCCGGCCGCCGTACCGTGGCGACGACGTAATCGCCCGGTTTCAGGCCAGCGACGTTCGGCCCGACCGCCTCGACCTGTCCAAAACTCTCATGTCCGATGATGAGGAAGTCGTCCCCCGGCGGCGGGGCGCCGTAGAGCGCTTCATTGATTTCCCGGTCGGTGCCGTCGACGCCGACCCGGAGGACCTTCACGAGGACCCCCCGGCCGTTCGGAACACTTTCGAGGTCGGGCCGAGGGGCCTCGGTGAGATGGGCCGAATTCGGTTTTCCGGGATAAACTGCGACCGCTTTCATGATGATTTACCTTATCAACTTGAATTCGACGTCCGATCCCATTTTAAGAGCGTAGCCGAGTTGGATGTGAAAGTAGCCGAGGGTCTCCAGCCAGCGGGCGTTTTGAAGCGGGCCGGCGTCGACGGCGTCGAAACCGATCTCCCGTCCCAATTGAAGGACCGCCGCCTTCGCTTCCCCGTCGTCTCCCGCGGCGAAGAGGGTGATCGGCTCGTCCTTCACCTTTCCGAGATACATATGTTCGGCAAAGACAGTATTGAACGCTTTGATCACTTTTGCCGAGGGGACTTTCTTTTGCAATTCCTCCGCGCCGCTGGTGGTGCAGCCGAGGGCGAGCTGAAAGTCGGCGGTGACGACATTGGTGACGTCGACCAGCGGCTTCCCGTTGACATTTTCTCCCATTTCACGCAGCGTCTCGTCGAGGGCGGCAAAGGGGACGGCGAGAATGATCACCTCTCCCCAAGCGGAGGTCTCCTGCACCCCTTTCAGGTAGTGTCCCACCGCCTTCGCCTCGTACCCCGCCCGCTCACATCCCCGCAGGAGCGCGTGCCCGACATTCCCTTTTCCGATAATTCCGATTTTGGGTTTCATAGGTTTCTCCCATTTTTCAAGACGGACTAGAACATGGTGTTGTTGTTCGCCGATTTCTCCGGAACCTCTTGGATCACGTCCCAATGCTCGACGACCTTTCCGTTTTCCAGCCGGAAAATATCGACCACCGCCAGGCCGCGGTCGTCCGGCTTTCGGACCATATGGCTGTGGAGCGCCACCCGATCCCCTTCGGCGATCTCTCTCTTGAAATCAACCCGCAGAGAAGGAAAGGCTTTTGTAAATTCGCGGACAAAGGCGATAAACGCGTCCGGACCGTCCGGCGCCATCGGATTGTGCTGCCGGTAGTAGGGGCCCATGTATTTTGCGACCGCTTCCTCGGGCTTCTTTTGATTGAAGGCGAGATCATAAAATTCCCGGACGACTTTTTTGTTTGCTTCTAATGATTGAGTCATCTCTTCACTCCACAAGGTCCTTACGCCGTCTTCGCTCCGCCTCCGGGGATTTGGACGAGACCGAGTTGTGTCATGACGCTCAGGCTGTCGTAATAGAAAATCTTTTCAACCCTATGAAGCGGCTCAAAAGTGCTCCAGTCCCTTGCGTTCCAGGCGCGGTCGGCGCGCCGAATCACCTCCAGGTTCTCATCCACATTGTTCATAACGGCGGCGGTTCCTTTTCCGGTTTAAAGCCTCCGGCGCATGTTCCCATCCTAGCCCCGGCTTTGAACATGTGTCTATAACCCTTTGGAAGAGGGGGGAGATACTTACAATGCAGAGTGTATCTCCCATGCCAAGCGGAGGAGGAATCGTCTTGCTCGGAAAGGGGATGTTGACTTGATTTGTACGACCCGGCTATACAGGAGAAAGAAGTCGAGAAATAACGTCTTACGAAACGCGTAGGTAACGTTGACAAATTGTTGCCCGTGATTCGTCTGCCAGGAAACCGGAAAAGATGATTCCGATTCGCGATACCATCCCAAGCAGGAGTGCCCCCGTCGTCACTGGGTCGCTGATTGCCGTCAACACGGCCGTCTTTTTTTATGAGCTCAGCCTCGGCCCGATCGGCGTCGAACAGCTCTTTTATTGGTTCGGCCTCGTTCCCGCCCGCTACAGCTACCCCGAGTGGGCGCTGACGGTCGGGCTCCCTCCCGACGATTACTTGCCTTTTTTGACAAGCATGTTCCTTCACGGGGGGTGGCTGCACCTGATCGGAAACATGTGGACCCTTTGGATCTTCGGCGACAATGTCGAGGACCGGATGGGACACGCCCGGTTTCTGGCCTTCTACCTGCTGACCGGCCTTGCGGCGGGGTTGACGCACTGGCTCACGAATATCGACTCCATCGTCCCGACGGTCGGGGCTTCGGGGGCCATTGCAGGGGTGCTGGGGGCTTATTTCATCTTGTTTCCGCACGCCCGCATCATCGCGATCTTCCCGGTTTTCTTCTTTCCGTTCTTTTTCGAGCTGCCGGCGGGGGTTTATCTTTTGTTCTGGGGGCTCAGCCAGGTCTTTAGCGGGACCCTTTCAACGCTTGCCGCCGCAGACGTGGGGGGGGTGGCTTGGTGGGCGCACGTCGGCGGCTTTGTTTCGGGGATGTTGCTTTATCGGCTCTTCATCCTTCGTCCGCGCGACGGTCCCCGGCGATTCGAGCAGGACGAGGTCGGCATCGAAGGGGCCTGGGCCCGTTAACCGATTAGGAGGAAACCATGGGAGTCGGCGATCTCTTTTTTTTCTTCTTCATTTTCACGGCGCTCCAGCCGGTCCTGCAGCAACGCCTTCTTGAAGGCTCGCGCCGGCGGCTCATCGCGCAGATCGAGCACAAGCGCGGCTCGCGCCTTATCCTGCTGGTCCACCGGCAGGAGACGATGAACGTGCTCGGCTTTCCGATCATGCGGTATATCGACATTAACGATTCCGAGGATCTCCTGCGCGCCTGCGAGCTGACCGATCCGGAGGTGCCGATCGACATCGTATTGCATACCCCGGGCGGACTGGTTTTGGCCGCGCTCCAGATCGCCCATGCCGTGCGCCATCGGAAGGGGAAGGTGACGGTCTTCGTGCCGCACTATGCCATGTCGGGGGGGACGCTCATCGCCCTTGCCGCCGATGAAATCGTAATGGCGCGCGACGCGGTGCTCGGGCCGGTCGATCCGCAGCTCGGGCAATATCCCGCCGCCTCCCTGCTGAAGGTGGTCTCAAAAAAACCGATCTCCGAAGTGGACGACCAAACCCTCATTTTCGCCGACATCGGTGAAAAGGCGATCAACCAGGTCCGCGAGAGCGTCGGCGAACTGCTGCTGCGCACCCTGCCGCCGGACAAGTCGGCCGAGTTGGCCGGCCTTCTCTCCACGGGGACATGGACCCATGACTATCCGATTCGGTTTGAGGAGGCCCAGCGGCTCGGCCTCCATGTCCGCTCGGAGATGCTCCCCGAGATCTTGCAGCTGATGAGCCTCTACCCGCAGCCGGTCCGGCGGCAGCCTTCGGTGGAGTACCTGCCGATGCCGCGCCGCGCGCAGGAGCCGGCGCGGGGGGCGTCTAAGTAGCTGTCTTGGAGAGAGCGGTTGACTTCCTCATTCGACTGGACTATACAGGAGAACCGGGGGTGAAGAAGGACCCCTTCTGCGACCCACATGTGTTCAAAGAGACGGCTCTGAGACAAAATGCAGAGGAAGATCGCGGCCTTTGTTGCATTCAATGCCTATTTATTCTGTATCCTCATTGCATTTTATAATGCGCTTCCCGAGCTTTTTCACCTGAACTTTCGTTCTTCTCTGTCCCCTTTATTGCCCGACCCGTACTTTGAAACTCCCCAATGGGATTTTAGGCGCCTTCCTTTTCTCCTCCTGAGCCTCCTGGCGACATCGATCGCGGCCGTTCTGACCGGTGCGATCGTAAAGAGCCGGGGCGGGGTGGTCGCCGCGAAGAGCGCCATCCCGATCACGATTGTGTGGATCGAGATTTTTTTCGTTTCTCTTTTTACCGGGACCCTCGCTTCCGGAGCCGTCTCCCTTGCGGCCGTTCCCCTCACGATCTTGTTCTCCTCCTATTGGGGGAACGTCGGCGAACGGATGCAGCGGGAATACTATTCCGATACGACGATTTTTGGAATTTATCCTTATCATTTTATCTGGATGGTGTTTCCCCTTTTTGTCTATTCGATGATGACGGCCGCTTGGCTTCCCTATCTTGTAGATGCTCTCTTTCACAATGGGCTGGGCGCGAGTCTCTCCGAAACGCTTCTCCACCTGCTCTCCCTGATATACACTCTCCTTCCTTTTTTAGGGATGAGCGCACTTCTCCATGTCGTTTATAAAATACTGACCGGAAGGATTTTCAAAATACGATCGGAATGGGGGAGGGCCCTCTTCACGATGGGCCTCTTGGTCGTCGTTCCGATCGTTTTCTATCGGGTTTTGTTGGTGATCGGACGATTGATGCGACTGATCCCTTTAGAGGGGATTTAATGGAAAACCAGACGCCTTTGGATGTGATCGATGACTGAACTTACCGGTGTGTCGTGCGACGGCTGCGGCGCCTGTTGCGAGGAGCAGGGGATGCCGCCAGGGTACCTTTTTCCGCGCTCGATGGGGATGGAAACGGCCTGATTTCTAAGGCGAGTTGGATGAGATACCTAGCGGCCCCGAAGAGTAGGTGACCGAGGGTAAGACCGAGCTGTTCCCGCTGTATTGAAGGGTTCCGCTGTCGTTTTGCTCCATGTCGCCTTGGGATGGATAGGCGCCTGGAGAAAAGACATACTGAGTCCAATCGACCGTAGGGGCATCGAACGTGGTCGGGCCGGAATTGTTTGTCTGCCAGCTGGAGGTGATATCCATGATCTGATCGCCTGAGCCTGGCGAGTCGAGGGTCCCCGACCCGCCCAAGATATAATTGACCACCTGGCGCTCCCGCTGATCGCTGGTGGTGCAGCCGGGCGGGGCCGGAGGCCCTCCGGCGCTGGCGCAAGAGGCCCAGTGAAAGATGTTTTCCGCAAGGTAGCCCATATGCAGGTCGGAGACTTGGCTCCCCGCGGAGAGACAGTCGGTCCCTCCCTCCGCGCAGAAATCGGCTTCGGTCGGGAAGGAGCTGGTGAAGGGAAGAAGCGAGTTGCCGCCTGTGGGGACCGACATCCCCTGACTTGTTGGATCGAACCGGATGTCGCCGCAGTTGAGGCCGGCCAGGTTATTCGCCGTCGAGCTGACCGTCCGCCCGCATTTATAGGTGGCTCGATCGTCACCCGTTCCTAGGACCGTATCGGGCCCGGGGTCGTCCGAAGAGACGATCCCGAACATATTATCGGTCAATGCCCCGGGGCCGGAGCGGTTAAAGTAGGGGCCGACACAGGGACCGACGGGGCAGAGCGCCGGATCGATATGCCGGAGCATTAGGGCCGGACTATAACCGGGACAGTTGGGGCACTGCGGATTGGCAAAGAGACCGGTGCATTCCGTTTTGGTCGCGCTCTCCTCCGGTCCGGCTCCGCCGGTGACGACGCAATCGGCGCTGCTTTCAAGAGGGGAGAACAGGAGCATTCCGCAGAATGCGAAGCCCCAAAAAAGAATCGATGAATAATCTACCCATTTCGTCTGCACTTCCGAATTTAAAAGAGACATAAAAATCCTTCGGAATGACCCAATTCCCTGAAGATGAATCGTCGCCGGTACCATCTGCTTCAGCATCCCAAACTGTTATCGAATGAAGTTCTACTAAACTTCCCTGGATCAAATTGGGAGCCTTGGCAAAGATTTCCGGCCCGATCGACACAGGTGATCACCCCAGTCATCCCCGATTCAAACCGTCCCTCTGATTGGTTACTGCTTGCAGTGACAGAGCAGCTAGAGCCGCCGAATCCACTGAAGCTTTCGTCTAATTGTATTTTATACGTACCGACGGCGTTTCCGACCATTTGTCCATTGGCGTCGGTTGTAGAATCGATCGTGTAGAAGACTTTAAGCGTTTGGTCGGTGCCGACCAGGTCCAGATCAAAACCATATTCGATGTGGTGGACCCTGAGGGTGCCAAAGGTGTCGGAGCGGAATTGGTAGAACGGCTGGCCAACCCCTCCCAGGCTGGGGGGAGCTAAAATGATAGAAGGAGAGTTGGGATCGTCAATTCCAAGGGGAATGATTTGGTTGACCGATCCTTTGGTCTGGCAAGGATAAGGGAAAGGGGGGCCGCTTTGGTCATTCGGACCACAAGGAGCGCCCCTTCCAAAGCGGTTATCGATCAAATTGAATCCACCGGGAAGCTGGGGATCAAACTGTGAAGAGCAGAAATCGTCGAAGGAGGAGGGGGAGCAGTCGTCATTGATGTTGAATGGGTCGCTTGTGTCGGCGAAGGGTCCCCCATCGCAGCTCCCGGTATTTCCCCCGGCACAGGCGGTTCCGGCATTGTCTGAAGTAGAGAGGTTTTTATTGCCGTTGTTGTTGACCCCCATCCCAGTGTTGATGGTGAGGGTCTTGCTGACCTGATTTCCGGCCCCCCAGGTAAAATCCGGAACGGCGAGAAAAAAGAGGATTGAAATAAGAAGAATCGGTTTCATAAGCCTCCTTACCTTCCTTCTAAACCACTAAACCACCGGTCGGCGATTTTGTCAATTTAACGCGACCGAAATTTCATTGGAGTCTCCGCTGGCGCAGCCGTCGGGGTTTACCGCCGTCACTTTGTAAAAGTAGGTCTCTCCGGGAGAGAGGTTCCCGTCCAGAAAGCTCAGCGAGGTCACCGGCTGCGACGTGATCCGGGTGTATGCCGTCTGGCCGGAGGCGCGGCGAAAGAGATGATACCCCAAAAGATCCGACTCGATGAGACCGGACCACGAAAGAAGGATGCTCTCTTTTCCCTGTCGCGGGCTCCAGAGGTTCGTCGGCGGCGGGGGAGGAGGCGCGGAGACCCCTTCCGTAAAGTCGACCACCAGCCGCGTCGGTTGGTCCCCATTCGGAAAAGCATATGAGCCGCCGCCGGGCGAGATCTCGGTCGTCACGCCGCGGGTTGCATCGATCAATCGAACGACCGGGCGTTGGCAGAGATTGCCGGCGGTTTTGAATGTCCAGGAGAGGATAATATTGGCTCCGGGGCGGTCGGAAGAGACATCGATATTCCATGTGTGAGACGGCTGGTCGTTGCTCCGGATATCTTGCCAGAGCCATTCGCTTCCGGCGATGTAGCCGGGGTGGCTCGGATATTCCGGATGGGGAAATGTCGCCTGGAGCGGCCCGGTCGGGAAGGCGATCGTGTCCCACTGATTGTTGAAGCCGTCGTCGGCGGCGGGATCGACCCCCAGGATCAGTCTGTTTTGAAGGGCTCCGTTTGTTGCGAAGGGATCGGGAATCGAGAAATTGAGGACCATATACCAATCGAGGGCCCAGCCGATGGAGGCGGTTCCCATCGTGCCGATCAAGATCATTAGGATTGAGAAGAATCGTTTCATCGATTTCCCCTTTGTTACGGCTTCACAACAATGAGGCTATATGTATTTGCCGCGTTTGCGTCGGTCACCTGCAGCCAGTATCCCTGCCAGAGCTGGAGGGACGCCTTCATCGCAGGATCGGGATCATTGTAAGTCCGGAACGTGTAAGCGGCGCCGTCCCATCGATAAAGGGCATTTCCAACCCATCCTGCGGCGGCGGCATTGGCGTAGGATTTGAAATCGGCATCGTTGACCGAGGAAGTGCAGGTTCCACTCCCGCCGTTCCGACTCACGCAGGTGGCATCGAGCGCGATATCTTTCGTGTATGGATTTCCAATGATGTTATACCCTTGCATCAGCGGGATGGAGAAGGTGGCGGCCGCATTGGCCGACCCGGCCGGGCTCAGGAACCGCGTCGCGTCGGGGGATTCGAGGAAATATCCGATCCCCGCTTGGACTGTATCGGTTGCAGTAAGGGTGGCGAACGATCCGGTTTGGCTGGTTGTTCCGGTTGAGACCCATTTTCTGATATTGACGGGAACCCCGACACTCGATCCGAAAACGGTCGCCACGTCGGCCGGGCTCGGGGTCATCGGAACGGAGACCATGTTCCAGCTGTTCATCAGATTCGTTGACGGAACCGGCGGATCGGCCGACGCGTTGACTACGTTGGACATTGGAGAGGTCCACGGTTTTGCGTCGGTGCCGGTCATCGCAAAATAATAAGGTGTATTCGGATTCAGTCCCGTGACGGTCACGGTTTCCGTCGTGCCCGCCGCCTTCGGCGTCAGGGAGACGTTTGCCGCCGTTGCATCCGAGAATCGGATCTCTCCGGCTCCCGGGGTGGCGACGTCATCAACGATCTTCAGTGTCGAATAACGGATGTTGTAAGAGGCGACGGTTCCGCACGGACAGCCGGTGCCGGTTCCGGCGTCTCCCGGCGCGGTCCAAGTTAATGTCGTCGAGGTAGAAGTGCGCGCGCTGATTGCCAAATCGGTTACTGCATTCGGGGCAACAAGATCGGTCACCGTCGGACCGGAGAGAAGGCCCAAAGAGGGGACGACCGGCAAGAAGACCTGTTTCGCCCCGTCGGTGGCCTCGAAGAGATAGGTGTGGCTTCCCACGCCGAGGTTCGTGGTATAGCTGTATTGCTCCCCATTGACATAGTTGCCGTCTTTGAGCGCCGCCGCGGCGCTGCTGTCGACGGCCAACAATCCCTCCTGAGCGCCATCGATATGAACTTTTACATACAGCGGGCGGTTGTTGTCGGGGTGGGTGTAGATCACTTTATACGTAAATTGTGTCGATCCGCTCTCGCCGTCATTGGGGTTGATCCCATCGGTTCCGTACCCGCTCTCCGATGAGAACTGAAGGAACGGCTCGTTGACGGAGACGTTCGGTCCGGAGAGGGTTCCGCTGGTCGGGAGCCGATAGGTATTGCTCCCGTCGTTGGCGAGGAAGTAGTAATTGTGCGGCCCGACCGCCAGCCCATTCACCGCGGTGCTGTAATAGAATTGCTCTCCGTCGGTGTAGTCGCCGTTCCTCAACGGATCGTTGGTGATGAATTCGCCGTCATGGATCATCTCGTGCCCGCCGTCGCCGTCGATGAAGACCTTTAGCGAGGTGGGGGCGAAGTTCGATCCGCTGGCATAGACGACCTTGTAGGTGAAAATATGGTTCGGGTTCCATCCGTCGGGATCGATGCCGTCGGCGCCGAAGTATCCCCCTTCCGGCGAGTAGGAGAGGGTCGGAAGGCTGTTGTAATTGACCTGGATATACATTTGCGTGACCCGGATTTCTCTGCAGTTTGAGGAGCGGCTGCAACCCTCGTGATGCTTGACCACGCCGAGGAGGCTCTCGACGTCGTCCCACGTCCAGGTCGCGCCGGTCTTGGGATTCGTGTTGTGGAGGGCGCCGGCGTAGGTCGTGTAAGTGCTGGTTCCGGGGGTGCCGTAGCTGGTCATGTAGTCGGTCCCGCCGACCTGGAGCCCGACCGAGAAGTCCACATCGGTGGTCCCGTTGTCCCGGATAATGGCAAAGAGTTGAACCGAAGTAATCGCCGATGTGCCTCGGCTGACGTCGTCCATGTTCATGTAGAGCCTGTGGGTGTTTCGGGTTCCTCGCGCGTAGGAGACATCTCCGTCATAGCGCCAGGGGACGCTGCTTAAATTGGGGGAAAAAGCGGTGTCGGTGGTTAGCGAGGTGTCGTTCGCAATGGCGGTGACCCTCCGTTTCTGGTGAGGGGAACCGGCGGTGAGAATGCTACCCTCGCCCATGGCGGAGAAATTGCTTCCGACCCCGGTGACCGTCGTCGAGGACAAGGCGTTTGAGAGGGTTCCATTCCCGTCATAACCGGGATCCAGCGCGGTGGAAGGATCCTGATCGGTCCCCAAGAAGGTGAATCCCGTAGTCTGTGAGTTCCGGCTCGCCGGATAAATGACGATTCCGGAGCTGACCGAATCGGTGACGGAGGGGGCCAGGAAGCCGTCGCCGTCGAGCGGCCAGAAGACCGCCGTGACGCCGTCGGTTGCATCGAAGGAGTAGGCGTGGGTGCCGGGATAATCGAGGTACACGGTCACGGTATATTGCTCGCCGTTCGTGTAGTTTCCATCCCGCAGGCTCGCCGCGGCGCCGGTATCGAGCGACATGGCATGGACGACCGTATTGTAATCGAGGAGGAGCCGGGGATAACCGGTCACGGGGGGATTGTTGTCGGCGTCGGTGTAGATAATTTTATAGGTGAACTGCGAATTGACCGTTCCGCTGTTCGGCTCCACCCCTCGGAGGGGGAGGCCGTTCACGAAGGTGAACGATGCGCCGGAGAGATTAGGGGAGAAGGCCGTATCGACCGTCAATGAGGTATCGCTCGCGATGGCCGTCACTGTCCGGGTTTGGCCGGAGGCGGTGATCGTGCTTCCGACCTGGAGCTGGTTCGTGAAGCTGGTCCCGCTGCCGGTGACGGTTGTTGTCCCCGAGGTTGTCAAGGTGCCGGTGCCCGACCAGACGGAATAGGTGAACGCGGCCCCGGAGAGATTGGGGGAGAAGGGGGTATCTACCGTCAGGCTTGTATCGTTTGTAATGGCCGTGACCGTTCGCGTTTGTCCGCTGGCCGAGGTGATCGTTGTGCCGACCTGGAGTTGGGTCGTGAAGCTGGTGCCTGTTCCGGTGACGGTGCTGGTTCCCGAGGTTGTCAGGGTGCCGGTGCCTGCCGACGTAAGGGCATATCCCGTCTGGCTTGCAAAAGAGAGGGTCGGCGCGTTGGCGGAGACGACCGGGCCGATCAAGGTTCCGGAGAGGGGCGTTCGCACGATATTCGTGCCGTCCGAGACGTCGAAATAGTAGTCGTGCGGCGTTCCCTGTGCACCAAGCGTCGTGGCGTAGAGATACTGCTCGCCGTTGGTATAATCGCCATCTTGCAACTCTGCAGGGGCCTCCGTGTCAAGGGTCATGGCGACACCGGTAGCATTGCCGTCGATGTGAACTTTAGGATAGCCCGCCGCGGGGGCAAGGTCGTACGCTTGCGTATAGACAATCCGATACTTGAATTGCGTCGTCGTAATTCCCCCGTTCGGATCGACCCCGTCGTCAAAGTACCTGGGATCGGTTGAATAGGTGAGCCGGATCGGGGAGTAGGTGACGGTCAGATAAAGTTGCGTGACTCGAATTTCATTCGAATTGGTCTGATGCACGATGACCGCTCTCATCCCTTTGATGTCGTTCCAGCTCCAGTTTTCTCCGGTCGCCGGATTGGTGGTATAGACGGCGCCGGCGATAGCCGTTCCGTAAGCGTCGGGCGGGGTCTTGGTTGTTCCCGAGAGGTAATCGTCGCTGCCGAGCCGCAGTCCGAAATCAAACCCAGTGGTCGTCGAGCTGGAGGTATCCCGGGCGACGGCAAACAACTGAATGGCAGTAATCGTAAGGGCGTCGGAGAGGGCGGCCGGATCGTCGAGCTCCATATAGAGCCGGTCGCCGTTGACGGTGCTTCTGGCAAAAGAGGTGTCCCCATCATTGGTGTCAAGCGCGACGGTATGGGCGTAGGTGCTGGTACCGTTGGTGCTGCAAGTCGGGGTCGCATTGCAGAAGGTCCATCCGGTAGAGGTCACGATCGTCGCTTTTCCGGATGGAGCCAGGTTGGGGGCGGCGCCGTTGAGGGCGACATCGGGTCCGCTGAAGGTTGCTGTGCCGGCCGGCAGCCGGGCGGTGTTGGTTCCATCGGTGGCGGAAAAGTAGTAATTATGGGTTCCCTGCGCAAGGGTGGTCGTGTAGATGTATTGTTCGCCATTCGCGTAGTCGCCGTCACGGAGGGCCGCATCGGCGGTTGCATCGAGAGTCATGGCGACTCCGGTGGCATTGCCGTCGAGATGGATCTTGGGGTTGCCTGCGGCGGGGGCGGCGTTATTCACCTGATAATAAACCGTTTTGAACTTAAATGACGTTGTCGTATTTCCAAGGTTCGGGCTGACCCCGTCGCTGATGTAACCGGCCTCGATGGAGTTTTGCAAACGGACCGGGCCGTAGCTGACGACGACATAGAGTTGTGTGATCCGCATCCGGGTGTTATTGGTGTGATTCACGACCGCGACCAGGTTTTTGATATCGACCCAGGTCCAGGGGGCGCCGGTCAGGGGATTGAATCCATAAGCGGTCCCCGATAACGTGACATAACTCGTTGAAGAGGTGCTCAGGACCGATCCTTCGATGTGGTTGTCGGCGGAGGAGAGCCCGAGGGTAAAGTTGATCGTGCCCGACTCGCTCCGGACCACCGCGCTGACCTGGACCTGCGTGATGAATTGGCCGTTGTCCTGCGCGTCATCCATCGTCATAAATAGAAGGTCGCTGCTGCGTCTCCCCCGAGCGTAGCTCGAATCCCCGTCGTTGGTGTCGAGGGCGGTCTCGGAATTGAAGCAGTCGGAGCGCCTAAATCCGGAATTGCAGAAGCTGAACCCGGCGGTTCCATCGGCCACATCGGTTGGAAAGAGGGTGAAGCTCCCGGCCGGAAGGGAAACGGCGGGGCCGCTGAAGTTTCCGGAGACCGGGAAGAGGACACTGTTGGTGCCGTCGGAGACGCTGAAATAATAGTTATGTGTTCCGGTGGAGTAGCCGGCAGGGGCGGTGTAGGTGTATTGTTCACCGTCGAGGTAATCCCCGTTATAGAGCGATGGGTCGGAGGCGCCGGTGTCGAGGGTCATGGCGACGCCGGTCGCGTTGCCGTCGATATGGACCTTGGGGTTGTTGGCGGCCGGTGCCGTGCCGTTGGCTTGGCTATAAATGACTTTATAGGTGAAAGCGGTGGTGCTTTTTCCGGAGTCGGGACTGACCCCGTCGAGAGAATTGTAGCCGGGATCTTCCGCGAAGGAGAGGATGACCGGCGTATGGACGACCGCAACGCTGAATCGGGTGATCCGGAGGTCCTCTCTGCTTTCATTGAGGACCACCCCGATCATCTCGTTGAGGTCGTCCCAGGTCCACCCTTTTCCCGTGTCGGGATTGATCGCGTAGAGGGCGCTGGCCGGGGTATAAGTCGTATAGGTCCCGCAACTCGAGCTATTCGCCACGTTGAAGGCGGTGCTGACGTAGTCGGTCCCGTTCAACCGGAGGCCGATCCGAACGTTTGCCAGCGAGGTGGTCACCGAGCACATCACCGCCGAAACCTGAACCGAGGTGATCGAACCGGTCAGGGCGGAGTCGTCCATGTCGATATAGAGGACCTCTCCCCTGTCTGAGGCGTTGAGGTCGGCATAGGAGGTGTTCCCGTCGCTGGTGTCGAGGGCGGTCGATGCATCCGCCCCGTTAAAGCCCCAGTCTCCGATGCTCAGTGCATTTTCGCCGGAAGGAAGGATCGTGCTCGTCCCCGCGGGGATCTCGACCCCCGGGCCCGCGAGCGTTCCGGCGGTCGGTTTCTGGGTGCTGTCCGATCCGTCCGAGGCGGCGAAGTAATAGGTATGCTGGCCGGAGGAGAGGGAAGCAGCCGTGTAGGTGTACTGCTCGCCGTTTTCAAAGTCTCCATCCCTAAATTCGGGCTGTTCCGCGCTGGTATCCCGGACCATGTCGTGTCCGCCGTCGCCGTCGATATGAACTTTGATGGAGGTCGGTGCATTGTTGTTTAAATTGGTATAGACGACTTTATACGTAAACGGGGTGGCGGCCCCGCCCCCTTTGGGAAAGACGCCGCCGGTCGATCCAAAACCGGTATCCGGACTATAGGAGAGCGCCACCGGGGCGATGTAATTGATCGAGAGATACATCTGGGTGACCCGAAGACCGTTTGCATTGGTGACATGTTTGACGACCCCCATCATGTTATTGATGTCGTCCCAGCTCCAGGGGGCGAGCGTCGCCGGATTGCGGGTGAAGAAATCGCCGCTAAATGTTTGATAACTCGTCGTTCCGCCGAGGAAGGTGAACGGCACCGCCAAATCGTCATCGTTCGGCAACTGCGGGCTGAAGGCGGAGCTGACCGTAAGATCGTTCCGATCGCTGACGGAAGCGACCGTTCGGGTTTGTCCCATCGCCGTAATCTGACTTCCGGCCGCCAGCTGGGATGTAAAGCTGGTGGCGTTTCCATGGATGCTGGTGGCCCCGATGGAGTAGATGGTACCGGCGCCCGGCACCTCATCAAAGCTTTTAAGAAAATCGACGCCGTTGGTCCGGATCCCGATCTGCAGATTGCACGGAATGGTGGCACAGCGCGCTACCACGTTCAGCCGGACGCCGGTGATCATGGTCGTTGAAGCGGGGAAATCGTCCAGGTCCATATAGAGCGTTTCGTCAAGTACGGTGCTTGCCGCGTAGGAAGTGTCGCCGTTGGAGGTGTCAAGAGCGGTGGCCTCTGACCCGCCGGGAGTGAAGGTCCATCCTGTGGAGAGCGCATTCTTCCCGGAAGGGGAGAGGGCCTTTGTAAAATTGACTCTCACAAAAAGTTCGGTGACCCGAAGGGCGTCGGAGTCGGTTGAATGCTGCACGATCGGAATCAATGAGTTGATGTCGTCCCAGGTCCAGGGGGCGCTGGTTCTCGGATTGGTTGTATAGAGGTTCCCGGAATAACTTCGGTAAGAGCTGCTTCGGACCGTTCTGGTGCTGCCGAGACGGTCGGTTGTGTCGGTCGGCCCGGCCCGAAATCCCAACTGAATGCCGGTGCTCGACGACCCCGCAGCGCGGGCCATGGCAAAAACTTGAACATCGTTGATCACGAATCCGACAAGCGTCGTGTCGTCCAAATCCATGTAGATTTTATTGCCTAAAGCCGTATTTTCGATGTAGCTCGCATCACTGTCGTTGGCGTCCCAGACGTTTGCATAGGTGAACCCGCCCCCGACGACCGTCCAAGTTCCCGATGCGCTGAAATTGGAGTTTTGGCCGCTCGGATGCAAAGTGAGGGTTTCAGCAAGACTGGATGCGGCATTGAGAAGAATCGCAAGCAAGCCGGCAATAACAGGAAAAAGGCGCAGAGATGAGGGTCTTTTACCGAACGGTGATCGTTTCCTCACGAAGTGCCCTTCCTCTTGGAAAATTCTCGCCGAGCTTACTTGCCGACAGGCCGGTTTTCCCGTTTTCGGGTCCTCCCCGCCGGATGAATAAAATTTACTATCGGTATATCCTGAGTCAAGTATATCGTCACACCGCTCACAGTCAACAGGAACGACCGCACAATGATGTCGGTTGTGCCGTTTCGACATTCCTGGTTGACCTGAACTCATCGCAAGCGACCCCTCATTTTTCAGTTTCGTACTAAAAAAAGCTCATACCACCTTTGTGGATGAGCTTCGAGCGATTGCCGCTTCGGTAATCCTTGCAACCATATCCTTATGGGACTTAGGTCAAGGACTTTGCGCCCCGTCTCTTTCGAGGAGGGTAGCTCTTGTCGGTGGCATCATGGGTGTCTTTATGTAACTTTTAATATACGGCGGGGATGTCGTTACGTCAATATAAATAGTATCCCAACATTGTATTATGTGGAACGGTAAATTAGTTGGGATCTGCATTAAAAAAGACGGAGAGGGTGTTGTCGCCGGCATTGGTGACGACCAGGTCGTCTTTTGCGTCTCCGTTCAGATCTTCGGCCGAGATGGCCAGGGGGCCGTCACCGGTCGATTGTTGAATCGGATCGGAGAAGAGACCGCCGCCGATATTGAGCAAAACGGAGAGGGTATTATTGGCGCTGTCGGAAACCGCGATGTCCGGTTTTCCATCATTATCGAAGTCTCCCGTCGCGGCAAACTCGGGGTGTTCGCCCCCGGCGAGCGGTAACGTTTGAGCTGAAAAATTTCCGGCGCCGTCTCCAAACAACAGAGTGAGATCGGCGCTGGCACTGTTGACCACGGCCAGATCGATATTCCCATCACTGTCCCAATCTCCGGAGATCATTGCATTGGGACCCGTTCCGACGGAAATCGGCGGCTCCGGGCTGTCAAAACCGCCCGCGCCGTCATTGAGCAAAATCGCAACTTTGTCGTCTGATCCGAGTACGACGGCCAGATCGGTTCTTCCATCTTTATCCAGGTCAGCGGCAAGAAGCGCGATGGGCCCGCTCCCTTCGCTCGGAAAAGGAAGCGGAGATTGGAAAGTTCCGTCTCCGTTTCCGAGGAATAGAGAAATATCGCTTGTGGAAAGATTGGCGGTGGCGAGGTCTTGGTTGTCGTCGTTGTCGAAGTCGGCCGTCACGATTGCGATGGGACCGTTGCCGGAGGAAGGAATTCCCGTGGTTGGGCCGATTCCGGTATGAATCCCCAGGAAAAGAGAGATGGATGAATCTCCGAAATTCACAACGGCCAGATCGTCAAATGAATCGGGCCCAAAACGTCCTGAAGCAAGCGATTGAGGAAAAACGCCGACCGAGAAAGTCTCGGCGGCCGAGAATAGTCCGTTCCCCGTCCCTTTCAAGAGTGAAATGGAGTTGTCGTCTACATTTGCGGTGACTAAGTCCACGAAACTGTCATTGTTAAAATCGCCGGCAGTCACTACTGAAGGGGTGGTTCCCACAAGATGGGTGGTCGGGCTAGAGAAGAGACGGAAAGTCACTTCCACCGCCGTTGTTCCGGAGACCCCATCCGCGGAGGCGGTGATGATCGCCGTCCCTTCCGCGATGCCGGAGGCGAGGCCGTTGGCGTCGATGCTGACAATATCCGGATTGTTCGAAGACCAGGTAAACGTCACACTGGAGATCGATGTTCCGTCCGCATCCCGTGCGGTTGCACTGAACTGTAGGGAACCTGTTTTTGAGATGGTCACGGCCGTCGGGGAGACTTCAATCTCGGCGATGACAGGCGGCGGAGGATCCGTGCCGCCCCCTCCTCCGCCGCCACCGCCGCCGCAAGCGGCGACGAAGACGGATAAGAATACCCCTAAACAGAGGGGAATTCGAGCAAAGATAGATCGGAGAAATAACCGATCCGGTATGAAAAATGCGAGTTCCATCGGTATTTAAAAGACTATCTCTCGACCGGAAATCTGTCAAATTGCTGTAAGATGATCGGCTCTGAAGAAGAAGGTCGGATTGTCGGTCCGTTGAGCCGACCGATATTTTTATGTTCCAGGGAATTCATCGTTTATGATATTGTAATTCTGATGGATTTGAGAGCGTACCCACGGATGAGGAGAAGGAATTGAAAGCGTCCGGATTGCCGACTTGGAATTTGAGCGATTTGTATCAAGGGATCGATGATCCCAAAATCGAGGCCGATCTCCGCGATTCGCTTCAACGGGCCGAACGGTTCGAGCAACAATATCGGGGCCGCATTCTTTCGGGCGAGCTGACCGGAAAGCGTTTTTTCGAAGCGCTGGAAGAGTTGGAATCGATCCGGGAGGGGGTCGATCGGGTTCTTGCTTACGCTTACCTTGTTTTCGCCGCCGATACGCAGAATCCAAAACATGGGGCGCTCCTTCAGCGAACGCAGGAGCGTTTTACCGAACTCCAGCGGCATCTTCTCTTTTTTGAATTGGAATGGACCGCGGTTCCGGAGAAAAAGGCCGAGGAATGGATGCAAGCGCCCGAGCTGTCGAGATATCGTCATTTCTTGGATTCGATCCGAAAATGGGCGCCGCATCGGCTTTCGGAGGCCGAAGAAAAAATCTTGGAGGAAAAGGCGAACACCGGCATCCGCGCCTTCCAACGGCTCTTTGATGAAACGATCAATCAGATTCAATTTCAAGTTGATATCGACGGAGAGCGCCGTTCACTCACCGAGCAGGAGGCGCTCGCTTTGCTTTATGAGCCGCAGCGCGAGGTCCGGCGGGCGGCGGCCAAAGGACTGACCGAAGGGTTGGAGCGGAACGCCCCGCTTTTTACATTCATCTTCAATCAAATTGTGGCCGATCATGCCAGCGATGACCGGCTGCGCCATTTTCCGGACCCGATGGCCTCCCGGAATTTATCGAACGAAATCGAGCCTGCCGCGGTCGATGCGCTTCTCGCCGCCTGCGAATCCTACTACGGCTTGGTCGCTCGCTATTATCGATTGAAGAAAGCGCAACTCGGTCTGGATCAACTCTACGACTACGACCGTTATGCTCCGATGACTGCCAGAACGGAGCCGATCCCTTTCGATAAGGCAAAGGGGCAGGTCCTCTCGGCTTTTACCGACTTCTCGCCGCAGGTGGCCGAGATCGCCGCGCTTTTCTTCGAAAAAAACTGGATCGATGCCCCCGTTCGCCCCGGTAAGCGGGGAGGGGCCTTCAGTCACGGCACCGTTCCGAGCGTCCATCCGTATGTCTTCGTCAATTATCTCGGGAACCCCCGTGACGTGATGACCCTGGCGCACGAGCTCGGACATGGGGTGCATCAGTGGGTGTCCCGCAAGCAAAATTACTTCAACTTTGATACGCCGCTCACCACTGCAGAGACCGCCAGCGTCTTTGCCGAGATGCTTGTCTTTCATCGTTTACGAACGGAGGAACAGGATCCGAAGCAGAGATTGGCCCTTCTGATGGAAAAGCTCGAGGAGAGTTTCGCAACGATCTTCCGGCAGGTGGTTCTCTGCCGATTTGAGCAGAGGGTGCATGCGGCGCGGCGGACGGAGGGGGAACTCAGCCCGGATCGAATCAATCAACTTTGGCTTTCAGAGAACCGTGCGATGTTCGGCGACGCGTTGACCCTGACCGATGATTATCGATGGTGGTGGATGTACATCTCCCATTTTATTCACTCCCCTTTTTATACCTACGCCTACGCTTTCGGACATCTCCTTGTCCTCGCTTTGTATCAAAAATACCTGGAAGAGGGCGCCGGTTTCGTCCCGAAATATCTCGAGCTTCTCTCGGCCGGGGGCTCGCAATCGCCTAATCAACTGATCCGGGAAAAAATTGGGCTGGATATTACGAAGCGTGATTTCTGGCAAGGAGGACTCCGTTTCCTGGAGCAAATGCTGGAAGAGGCCGAGCGTCTTGCTCCAACGGTCTCTGCCAAATTAAGCTAGCTTGCATCGGGAGAGAGCGCCTTTCGTTCGACTTATTCTTGGACAAGGTTTTGAAAGTTTGTTACACTTCTCCTAGAAAATAAAGAGGGGAATCGATGACGGAAAAATTGGAAGACCGGATCAAGATCGCAATTATCGGCTTGGGGTACGTCGGACTCCCGCTGGCGGTTGAATTCGGGAAAAAATTTAAGACGGTCGGTTTTGATATCAATTCGAAACGGGTTGAAGCGCTCCAGAAAGGATTCGATGCCACCCTGGAGGTGTCGGAAGAAGCCCTTCGCGCAGCAAAAAAGCTTGTCTATACGACTGACCGGCAAGGGATCAAAGAGTGCAATTTTTTTATCGTGACCGTTCCTACACCGATTGATGCACATAAGCGTCCCGATCTCACACCCGTGGTCAAAGCGACGGAGAGTGTCGGAGCGGTTTTAAAAAAAGGGGACGTTGTCGTTTATGAATCGACCGTTTATCCCGGGGTGACCGAGGAGATCTGTGTGCCGATTCTGGAGCAGAAGTCGGGTCTGAAATTCAACCGCGACTTCTTTGCAGGTTACTCTCCGGAGCGGATCAATCCGGGAGATAAAGAACATACCGTCACCAAGATTCTTAAGGTCGTCTCCGGCTCGACACCGGAAACCTTGGAGATGGTGGATGCCGTCTATAAGTCAATTATCGTTGCCGGGACCCACCGCGCGGAATCGATCCGCGTGGCCGAGGCGGCGAAAGTCATCGAAAACACGCAGCGCGATGTGAATATCGCACTCATCAATGAGCTGGCTCTTCTCTTCAGTCGTTTGGGGATCGACACGGAGGCGGTGTTGAGGGCCGCCGGAACGAAATGGAATTTTCTCAAGTTCTCTCCGGGACTGGTCGGCGGGCATTGCATCGGCGTCGATCCGTATTATTTGACGCACAAAGCACAAGAGGTCGGCTATCACCCCGAGGTGATCCTCGCCGGACGGCGGATCAATGACGGTATGGGAAGCCATGTCGCGGGGCAGGTCGTGAAGTTGATGACGAAAAAGGGAATTCCGGTGGTCGGGAGCGACATCCTCATCCTCGGGCTGACGTTCAAAGAGAACTGTCCCGACATCCGAAATACCCGCGTTGTCGACATTATTCAAGAGTTAAAGCAGTACAATGCCAATGTGCACATCTATGATCCCTGGGCCGACACGAACGAAGTGGAGCATGAATATGGTCTCAAGCTGGACGAGGCCCTCCATGAGGGCTACTATGATGCCATCATCCTGTCGGTGGCGCATCAGCAATTCAAAAAGTGGACGGCGGACGACCTGAATCGATATGCCAAGGAGCGGCGGGTGATCTACGATGTGAAACATCTCTGGGATCGGTCCTGGGTCGATGGACGGTTATAAAGGGGCTCACCATTGAAGGTTTTGGTTACCGGCGCGGCCGGGTTCATCGGCTTCCATCTGTCGAAGCGGCTCCTCTCCCAAGGCCACGAAGTGGTTGGCCTCGATAACTTAAACGATTATTATGATGTTTCTCTGAAACAGGCCCGGCTCAAGCAGCTTGAAGGCCGTTCGAACTTTCGGTTGGTAAAGGCCGATCTGGCGGATCGGCCCAAGATGGAAGAGGTATTCCGGAACGACCAATATGAGCGGGTCTTCCATCTCGCCGCGCAAGCAGGGGTCCGCTACAGCCTCACTAACCCGCATGTCTATATCGAAAGCAACCTGGTTGGATTTCTCCATATCCTGGAGGGGTGCCGCCAAGCGCAGGTCCCTCACCTGATCTATGCCTCTTCCAGCTCAGTTTACGGCGCCAACACACAGATGCCATTTTCGGTCCACGACCGGGTCGATCACCCGGTTTCACTCTACGCCGCTACCAAAAAAGCAAATGAATTGATGGCGCATACCTACTCTCATCTTTATCGAATCCCGACGACCGGCCTCCGCTTTTTTACCGTCTACGGTCCGTGGGGAAGGCCCGATATGGCTCTGTTTCTCTTCAGCAATGCGATTTTGGCGGGAAAGCCGATCGAGCTCTTCAACTTCGGAAAGATGGAGCGCGATTTTACCTACATCGATGACATCATTGAAGGGGTGGTTCGCGTGGGGGAGAAGATTCCTGCCCCCGATCCGAACTGGAGCAGCCGAAACCCCGATCCGGCCACCAGTTCCGCCCCATATCGAATCTTCAACATTGGAAATAACAACCCCGTCGCCCTTCTTACCTTGGTCGATACGCTCGAGCAATGCCTTGGAAAGAAGGGGGAGCGGCGTTTGGTTCCGATTCAACCGGGAGACGTCCCGGCGACCTATGCCGATGTCGATGATCTGATGAAGGAGGTCGGATTCAAGCCGGCGACCCCGATTGAAGAGGGGGTCCGACGCTTCGTCGATTGGTATCGCGGCTACTATCAGGTCTAAATATCCTCCGATTTCCCCCAAACCCTTAGGTTCCCTTTTTTGAGAATCTACCCTTTTTCCCCAATCCCTCCTTCTTTCTAATTCGGCTATGCTTGGGCTTTTAGACGAAAGGAGGGACGTATGCCCTGTATGAAGAATGGAATCAAATCGATCGGGTCGATCCTCTTGTCCGCGGCGCTCCTCTTCGGCTGCAGCGGCGGGGGCTCCTCCGCTTCGGGTCCAGGGGTCCCCCTCCCATCCGGAGAGGTTGTTTCTGTCGAAATTCCAGAAGGGGAGGAACCAACCCCGCCCCCGCCTTCAACAGATGCGCCCCCTCCTGGAGAGGACACTCCGACCCCCATCGATCCTCCTCCCGTCGCCTCGAATCCACCTCTGATTGTCGATGGTTGGATGTTAAAACATAAAGAGACGTTCGATACCCCCCTTCCGGCGAATCTTCCCTGGGAACGGGACGCGTACGGCCAGCCTGAAGATCCCTGGGATGAGGATGGTTCATTTTTCTTCAAAAAATATGAGTCGTTCGGGAAGAATTTCGCCGATGAACTCGGAAAATTCCTCTCCTTCCGAAAGTCGTTTCCTTATAGCGAAAACGGTTGGCTGACTTTCGAGCTCTACGGAAGAGATGCCAATGCAAGCGGCACCCTCGATCTGAACGAGCATGGGGGAGAGTTCTTGATTTCCGAGCTGGGAGACGGGAACCGTGTCTTGCAACTGAACAACACGGTTCATTACGACGGCGCCGAAGTGCGAAGCACCGAGCCGCTTCCGTCCGAATACCGAATCCGGCTCAAAGTCACCCCGGTCTCCGCCGGCGGGCGCGATGACGACGGCGTCTGGCGGAAGAACGGCTACTCGGATAAAACGGAGACTGCCGATCCATGGCGATTCTCCAATCAATCGACCGCGCCGCTGGAGGCGTGGCGGGAGAACGGTTTCTACTTCCTCGCCATCCTCGACACGAAGCCGATGCCGCACAACAACGTCTGGATCCATCACCATCGGAAAGTCGTGATCGACTCCGACAACAATTTCTACGACGACCTTCCCGGAAACGCCTGGTCGACGATCTGGACGCCGCGGGGCCGGATCACCGAAGGATCGCATCCGGTTTCCATGCTGGCCCTCGACGGCAATAACTTCGGGAGCGTCTGGACCGGCAATCCTTTTCATTGTTTCTATAACGGCGCTTTTCGCGACTGCGGCCCGACCGGCCATACGGCGGCCGACGCCTACATCAACGGCGAGACCTACACCGTCACGATCGAACGGAATGCGACTCACTATGTCCTGGAGGTCTCCGGCCGGTTCCAATACGGCGGGGTGACAACTTACCGCGGCGCGATCGATTTTCGAAAGACCCCGGTTTGGCACTACAACAACACCCCCGAAGACGCCCCGCGCGACAAAAACAGCCAGCCGCTGAAAAGCATGGGAATCGACTGGAACGCCTGGCCGGCCGATTCCGCCTATCCCGATTACTTCATGTTCGGCGATCCCCACATCACCCACTACGAGGGAACTGTCCTCTACGACGACGTCGAACTCTGGGTGAGACCTTAAACGATCCTGACAACGTAGGGGCACAAATGTTGTGCCCCTACCATCTTCCACCTCTTGCCCCCCGATCTTGCTTTGGTCTATCCTGGATGTAAGGAGGATTTCCTCCGCCCCGGTCCATCCATCCTAAGCGGGTCGCCATGGGACTCAAGCCTTACCGAAAAAAGCGAAATTTCGAAAAAACGCCCGAGCCGGTCCCTGCCGTGAAGCCGGCCCGGATCAAGCGGACCCCTCCTGCAGAAGGGTCCCCTTTGACGGTTGAAGAATTTCTCTCCATGAAGAACCCCACCGGCGATGTGATCGTCGAAATCGGCGGCGCCCGTGTCGCCCTCACCCATCTCGAGCGGGTCTACTGGCCGGCGGAGCGAATCACCAAATTCGAGTTGCTTTGCTATTACATTCGCGTTTTTCCATTCATCGATCCTTTTCTCCGAAACCGGCCCGCCATTTTGCAGCGGTATCCCCGCGGCATCGCCGCGCCGAAATTTTTCCAACATGATCTTCAAAGCGCACCGAGCTACTTGCGGAGCGCCCGGATGCGGAACGAAGAGGGGAGGGAGATCGACTATGCCGTTTACTCCGGGCTTGCCTCGCTCCTTCACCTGGTGAATCTCGGGACGATCGAGCATCACCCCTGGCATTCGACGGTTGATCGAATCGACCGTCCCGATTGGTTGGTGATCGATCTCGATCCGGGCGGCGCTCCCTGGGAGAGCGTATTGAGGACGGCGCGGGTGACGCGCGCGGTTTTCGGCGGCTGGGGCCTTTCCGTTTATCCAAAGACCTCCGGGTCGTCGGGGATCCATCTCTATCTTCCTTTGGAGCCGATTTACGACTACGATACGGTGGCCTTGTTCGCCGAAGTGGTTGCAAACGAAGTGGCCCTCCGCGTTCCGGAAATTGCGACGGTCGCGCGGACCCCGTCGGCGCGGAAAAAAGGACAAGTCTATGTCGATTGGCTTCAGAACGCGCGGGGGAAGTCGGTGATCGCACCTTATAGCGCTCGGGCCAAAGGGGGGGCGACGGTCTCGATGCCGGTGACCTGGGAGGAGATCGATCAGGAGGTGCGAATCGCCGATTTCACGATTCGAAATGTGCCGAAACGATTGAAGACCGAAAGGGATAGATGGAGCGGATTCTTCGATCATCGGCAACGACTTCCGGGCCGTCCGATGAAGAAAGGAAAACAGGCGGCCTGATCGGATCCAAATGATCTATCTCATACACTATGCCGTTGGAAATTTTTGAGGAGTGAGCGATGGAAGAGAAAAGGAAAGTGCAACGTCCGGCGCAGCGCCAGGAGCGCCAGCCGGGGATTGAAGCGGAGATGACGCCGCAACCGAAATCAAAGGAACGGGGTTATCGCGGGAGCGGCAAGCTGAAGGGGAAAGCGGCGTTGATCACCGGCGGCGACAGCGGAATCGGCCGGGCGGTGGCGATCGCCTACGCAAAGGAAGGAGCCGATGTCGCCATCAGCTATCTCAACGAACATCAAGATGCGGAGGAGACCCGGCGCCTGATCGAAAAAGAAGGGCGCCGCTGTATCACGATGGCCGGGGATATCGGAGAGGAGGCCTTCTGCCGGCGGATCGTCGATGACACGGTGAAGGCCTTCGGCCGCCTCGACATTTTGGTGAACAACGCCGCCGAGCAGCACCCGCAGGAGGGGATCGAGAAGATCAGCGCCGAGCAGCTCGAGCGGACTTTCCGGACAAACATTTTCTCGTACTTCTTCGTGACCAAGGCGGCCCTGCCATATCTGGGGGAGGGGAGCAGCATCATCAATACCGCCTCGGTCACCGCCTATAAGGGGAGCCCGCACCTGCTCGACTATTCGGCGACGAAGGGGGCGATCGTCGCCTTCACCCGCTCGCTCTCTCAGGCGCTCATCGCGCGAGGGATTCGGGTCAACGGGGTCGCCCCCGGCCCCATCTGGACGCCGCTGATCCCGGCCGAGGCGAAATCGCCCCAGCATGTTGCCGAGTTCGGGAGCAATGTTCCGATGGAGCGGGCCGGCGAGCCGGACGAGGTGGCGCCGAGTTATGTCTTTCTCGCCTCGGAGGATGCTTCGTATTATGCCGGGCAGATGCTCCACCCCAACGGCGGCGTCGTGGTCAACGGCTGATTTTCAAACCGATATTTCGGACAGGCTTTTACAGGGATCGATCTCGTTCAGAGGAGGAACGGCATGTTGGAACATTCGGAGGAGCAGGTGAACAATAATATCAATGATATCAATGTCGGGAAGATCGAGCGGTGGCTCTCGGCGCTGGGGGGAGGAGGGCTCATTGCCTACGGCCTGAAGCGCCGCACGTGGCCCGGCCTCGCGTTGGCTCTTGTCGGCGGGGCGCTGGTGCATCGCGGGGTGACGGGGCACTGTTACGCCTATCAGGCGATCGGGGCGAACACGGCAGAGAAGCAGCGGCTGACGGAGAAGGAGAGGGGAGGAGCGGGATTCAAAGAAGAGGAATCGGCCGGTGGTGCAATCGAAGTGGAGAAGAGCATCACTGTCGATCGGCCGCCGGAGGCGCTTTATCCGTTATGGAAGAACCTGCAAAACCTTCCTCGATTTTTCGATACGATCGAATCGGTCCGAGAGGAGAGCGACGGCCGCTCTTACTGGGTGGCCGGACCCGACACCGGCACCCAATTGGAATGGGAAGCGCATTTGATCGAAGATCATCCGAACGCGGCGATCAGCTGGGGGGCGGGCGAAGGGGGAGAGGCGGAGATCATTTCGGTCCGTTTTGAGGCCGACCCGAACGGGGCCGGGACACGCGTCCGGCTCTTCCTCAAATATGATCCGGCGCACAGTCTCTTGGGGGCGGCGTTTGCGCGGCTCTTCGGCCAGGTTCCGGAGAAGGCGCTGGAGCGAAGCCTCGACCAGTTCAAACGGCTCATTGTGACGGGGGAGATATCCGAGGCGGCCTGAGGGGACGATCTGGTAAAGGCATTGCGGGGGGAAGGGAATCGGCTCGATCTCTCGGGGCGGTCCTCTCTTAAGCGGTTTTATCGTAGCGGGAGTAGGTCCATCCCGATTCGGACTCGATGCGATTCCCTCCCTTCCGCTTGGCCCGGTACATCGCGTCGTCGGCCCGTTTCAAGAGCCGCTCGGGGGTATCCCCCCGTTTGAAAACCGCCACCCCCATACTTAATGAGATGTTCCCGTTTCGATGTTGATGGAAGGCAAGCCGGATCCGCTCGCCGATCTCCATCGCCGCCTCCAGATCGGTATCGATCAAGATGACCGAGAACTCATCCCCGCCGTAGCGCGCCCCGCAATCGACCCCTTCCCGGATCATCCGCAAGATAATCTGGCCGGCCTCTTTCAAAACGGAGTCGCCGGCCGTGTGCCCATAAGAGTCGTTATATCGCTTGAATCCGTCGATGTCGAGAAAGAGCAGGGAGAAGACCTCTTTTTGCCGCTTGGCCCGCTCCACCTCTTTCCCGAGCCGGTGATGGAAGAAGCGGGCGTTGTAGATTTCCGTCAGGTGATCGGTCATGGAGAGCCGCTGCAGCTCCATCGTTCGGGTTTGCTGCAGCTTGGTCCGTTGGGTAAAGAGATAGATCAAAAGAAAGACCATGACCAGATTGAGCGAGGTGCTCGCGATATTGGCGAAAAGGTCTTTTCTTGTCTGAAAGAAAGATCCGGTTTGATAAAGATCGACCCACCAAGGGGTGGCTCCGATCAAGAGAATGAGGAAGAGACTCACGAGGACAAAGAGGGTCTCCAAGCTTGTTTCCGATCTATCGAACTGCATCGGCGGAATCCTGGAAATGTAATCAAGCTGACGTACCGAGGAGAAGCCAAGAGCGAAAAATGCAGGGGAAAACCGAGGAAGTACAGGCACCACCACTTCTTAAAACGTCCAGGCAGATCGTAGCATAGGTGTTTTTTTTATTCAATCCCTCCCCGATGACACGTGCTCAAGAAAGGGCGGTACGAAAGTTGCGTTTCATACATACGGTCATCCGTTCGGCGGATCGGGAGACCGTTCTCCGACTTTGATCCTCCGCGCAAAGAGCAAGGTTCAAGAGGAATCGGCCCGGCGGGCCGGAAAGCGCCTTCATCCTCTTCGCAAACGATTGCGCAGGCGGTGCTCTACGGGGAGAAAAAGTGATCGAATACCTGGCATTGTTTCTGATCAGCCTGGCCGCCTCTTTTCACTGCGTCGGGATGTGCGGCGGCATCGCGGGGATGCATGGTATGTGGATGGGGACTTCTCGCGGCCGGGCGGTTCACCTCCTTCTCTACCACGGCGGGCGGATCGGAACCTATCTCTCCATCGGCGCGCTGTTCGGGGCGTTTGGAACCTTGTTGCTCGGGACGCAGCGGCTTCTGTCGCTGATCACCGGGATCGCAATTATCTGGATTTCGATGATGGCGCTTTTTTTCTCCCCTGCGAAGGGGCTCCCGTTTCTGGAGGGAATCTTCGCTTCGCTTTTCGGTTGGGTGAAGGGGAGAGAGGGATGGGCCGCTTCTCTCTGCTTTGGGATCTTTCACGGTCTTCTCCCTTGCTCGTTGGTCTACGCGTTCGCCGCAAAGGCGGCGGGCACCGGATCGGTTTCGGCCGGGCTCTTCACGATGATCAGCTTTGGATTGGGAACCGTTCCGGCGCTCCTCTTTTCGGCCAAGCTGCTCTCTCTTTTTTCTCCCGCCGTTCGCGCCCGATTCATCTCGGCGGGGACCCTCTTCCTCCTGATTCTGGGGGTGATCACGCTGCTGCGGGCATTCATCCCGATGCATGCCGGACATGAGAGAGGTTTTTGATGAAGAGATCGCTCCATTGCCGGCATTGCCGGCTTCCGATCCGCTCAGGCCGGTCCGATCCCGACCCCTTTTGTTGCTACGGCTGCCGGCTGGCTTTCCGGATCGTCGGCGAGCAGGGGGAGGGGGGCGAGGCGGCTTTTCTCCTCGCCCGACTGGCGCTCGGCGCGCTCCTTTCCATGAACATTATGACCTTCAGTCTTCTCCTCTACGGAAAAGCGATCCCGCGAGAAGTGGTCCCTTCGTTTCATCTTCTTCTTTTTCTCCATGCAACGCCGCTGATGTTTCTCCTCGGGGTTCCTTTTTTCAGGGGCTTTTTCCAAGAGATAAAGACCTTCACGTTCGGGATGGACAGTCTGATCGCCCTGGGGGCCGGCGCGGCTTACCTCTACTCGACCTTCGCATGGCTGGCCGGAGAGGAGAGGGTCTATTTCGATACCGGAGCGATGATTCTGGTATTGGTCACCCTCGGCCGGTTTCTCGAAGCGACCGCCCGCGCGCAGGCGGCCGACGGAATCAAGCGGCTCCTCTCTCTCTCTCCGCTGACGGCGACGGTTCTGATCGGCGGCAGAGAAATTCGAAAGCCGGCCGAAGAAGTCCAAAGGGGAGAGACCGTCCGGGTCCGTCCGGGAGAACAGATCCCGGTTGATGGAGAGGTGATCGAAGGAGGCGCGGCGGAAGGGGCGCCGGTCGATGAGTCGATGCTGACCGGCGAGGCGCGCCCGGTCGAAAAGGAGGTGGGAGACCGGGTTTATGCCGCGACGCTGAATGGAGAGGCCCCTCTGATGATCCGCGCGATCGCCCCGCTGGCCGGATCACTTTTCAGGCAGATGATCTTGTTGATGGAAAAAGCGCAGCAGGCGCGCGGGGAGATGGCGCGGCTGGCCGATCGGATCTCCTCATTCTTCATTCCGGTGGTTCTTCTCTGCGCGGCCGGAACCGCCTTGTTCTGGTGGCGGCGGGCCGGCGGATCGGCGGCCCTCTTCAACGCCCTCGCCGTTCTCCTGGTCGCATGCCCCTGCGCCCTGGGGTTGGCGACGCCGATGGTGATCTCGGTCGGGATCGGCCGGGCGGCCCGGGAGGGAATCTTGATCCGGTCGAGCCGGGTCTTTGAAGTTTTGCCGAAGGTATCTAACATGTTCTTCGATAAAACCGGAACCCTCACCGAAGGAAAGCCGGTTCTTCTCTCGATTCTCCTTCCCGCGTGGGCGAACGTCCGTCCGGAGCCGCTTCTGGCCGTCGGCGCCTCCTTGGCGCAGCCGTCGGAGCATCTGCTGGCCCGATCGCTTGTTGTCGCCGGCATGGGGCAAGGGATTCCGCTCTATCCGACGGCCGGATTCAAAAACCACCCCGGCCTCGGCATGACGGGCCAGGTGAAGATCGACGGCGACGGGAAATGGGTTTGGCTCGGAAGCCGGCGGTGGATGAAGGAGAATGGCCTTCTCTTCGATTCACTTCTGGAGGGAGAGAGCCGGTGCGCCGCTTCGGCGGGGAAGAGCCTTGTCTTTTGCGGATGGGAGGGAAGGGTTCATGGGGCTTTCGTTTTTGGTGATCGTCTTCGGACGGAGGCATCGGAGGCGGTTTCTCTTCTCCAGCAGGAAGGACTTTCTCTCCACCTGTTGAGCGGGGATCAAAAACCGGCGTCCGAAGAGATCGGAAAACATCTGCCCGGATGCGCCATCCATGCCGAGCGGCTCCCCCATGAAAAATGCGAAGAGATCGGCCGGGTGAAAAAAAGAGGAGCGGCCGTCGCGATGGTCGGAGATGGAATCAACGATGCCGCCGCCCTTGCCGAGGCCGACATCGGCGTCGCCATCGGATCGGGGAGCGATGTTGCGAAAGAAACCGCCGACGTCAGCCTGGTCCGGACCGATCTTCGAAAAATCGCCTGGCTGGTCCGATTTACAAGACGGGCCTCCCGAACGATCAAGCAGAATCTCTTCTGGGCCTTTTTCTACAACATCATCGGCGTCGGGTTGGCCATGACGGGGCTGCTCCAGCCGATCTTTGCGGCTTTGGCGATGATTGTCAGCAGCTTGCTGGTGATTTGGAACAGCCTCCGGCTGAGGGGATTTCAATGAAGGGAGGGTAAGGGGCAAAGCGCAATCTTGTTTGAGTTCTTTGCATTGATCTTGTAGAATGACACGGCGATTGAACAAAATCCGGGAGTCTTCGTGCCAAAATCGTTTCTTGAGAAAATCCTTTTCCGCCTGGCTTATTGCTTCGCCTGGTTCTTCGTCCATCTCTACCGCTGGACTTGCCGGGTGGAGGTGAAGGGCCCTCTCCTCGATTGTCTGAATGAGGACCGGCCGGTCCTGCTGACCTGGTGGCATCAGGATATGCTGTTCAATTTCTATTTTCTGATCTCGTTCGCCAAAAGACGGAAAATCGCGACGATCGTCAGCCAAAGCAAAGACGGGGCGCTCGCCGCGTATCTGATCGAAAAATTCGGCTTCACCGTCCTGCGGGGTTCCAGCTCCAAAGGGGGAAAAGAGGCGCTCGGTCTGCTGACCGACTTCGTGATCAAAGAAAAAGCGGTCGGGATCATCGTCTGCGACGGCCCTCGCCCGCCGGGGCGGGTCGCCAAGCCGGGGATCATCCTCCTCGCCCGAAAGACCGGCTACCCGATCATCAAGATTCGCTCATGGGGATCGCGGCAACATCTTTTTCAAAAGAGCTGGTGCAAGCTTGCGTTGGTTTTTCCTTTCTCGCGGGTGACCGTTTGGTCGGACACCCCCATGGCGGTTTCAAGGGAGTCGCGCCGCCAGGAGCTGGAGGAATCCCGTCTGGAAGTCGAGAAGCGGCTCAACGAAATGGCCGCCGTTTCGGAGGGTCATTTCGGAGTCGATCGGACTGCGTCGATCTCCGTAAAAACAAATTGACTCATCCCCGATAGATTTGATAACCTGCGCCTATGTCGGCCAAGACCGTTTTAAATACGCTTCATACTTCCTTCCCCGGAATGCTGGTCACCGGCGTCACCGGGGGGCTGATCGGATCGTTCATCGGCGGACCGTTCTGGATTATCCTCGCCGCCACGATCGGCGCCCTCATCGGCATGGTCGTCTGGCGGCTCGGCGGCCGGCGCTTCTTCCTTTTCATCGTCGTCGGCGCGTTGTTGGGGGGGGTGCTGGCCCTCCTGATCGCCGGTCCCGAGCAGGGATTGATCGGCGCGGCGACAGGAGGGGCGATGGGAGGTTTCATCGCCGTCAACTTCCTCATGATGCGCCCCCGGCAGCCCTCCTGACCGATTGGGAAACCACCCTAGACCCCTTCTCGCCGCTCCTTAATTTCCGGAAATTATTCCCCTACGGCATCCTTTCCCGTTGCAATATTTCGACGCTTCTTTTTTAATGTTCCGAGAACCTTATATTCGGAGGAACATTATGATGAAGCGCTCGATCTTGATCTTCTCCACCCTGGTTATTCTGACGGCGGGAACGGCGTCCACCGGCGGGAGCATGGAAATCGCTCCCTGCGGGGCCACTCTTGCCACCCATGCCGGCGTCCCCGCCCGATCGAATATCATGACTCCCGACGAGAGCTGCGGCGGCCGGGCGACCTACGGATTACAATATCAGTGCGTGGAATATGTCCGGCGCTTCTATCATCTGGTGAAGGGAATCGAGACTCGGGAAGGGAGGATGGGGAAACGTTGGAACGGCAATGCCAACACCTTTTTCAAGACCGCCGATAAAAAAGAGCTCGACGCCTTCGAGAACGGCGGACTGGTGGCGCCGAGGCCGGACGACATTCTCACTTTCCAGGGAGGGCCCTACGGCCATGTCGCGATTATCACGCGGGTGGCCGATGATCATATCGAATTCGTCGAACAGAATTTCTCGCCGACGGGAAGAGGCCAATTGGCTTACAACCCGGCCACAAATCGGGTGGAGAATCGAAAGGCCGGCGGAGAGCTCTTCATCGTCGAGGGATGGCTTCGTCCCCAGTCCGATCGGAATCTTCTCCCACAGGCGCCTATCGAAGCGGTCTCGGACAGGTAATACGAAAGCGTGAGGCGTCGGGTGGCAGGCTTGGGGGGTAGAAGATTTTTAAGATCTTCTGACCTACCTCCGACGCCTCACGTATTTAGGGTCTACTGGATTCCGCCCGCAGGAGGAAGAAGCGGGGGCGGGGTCTCTCGTTCAGACCCCGGAACATCCTGACTCGGCGGTTCACTCAATCCGCCACGCTGGTCCAACCCACCTCCTCGATCGGTTCCCGGAGGACAATCGGTCATTCCAAACTGGTCTTGGCCGAATTGATCCTGATTTCCGGGGTCCGGCTGACCGAAGCTCCCTCCCTGATCTCCGGGCACACTCCCTTGCGGGTTTGGAGGAATGCTCCCCGGCGGGTTGGAGGGAAGACTTCCTGGAGGGTCGGACGGGACACTTCCGGGCGGGTTCGGAGGAACGCTTCCCGGCGGCAATTCGCGTTGTTCGAGCTGGCGGTCGCCCGGTGTCCCCGGCTCTCCCAGCCCGCCTCGGTCGCCTGGATTGATATCGGGCGCCGTTGATCCGGGAGGACAGGGATCCAAACCGCCTCGATCTCCCGGATCCGGAGCCGTCCGCGGCGGGGTGCCGAACGGGTCTGAATCGGTTCCGGGAGGGGCGCCGAAATCACCCGGTCCTCCCCGGTCCTCCATTTGCGCAAACGACGGTGCTGCGCAAAGCAAAAGCAAAAGTAGGAACAAAGCACTTTTTCTCATTCTGCATTCCTTTCGCTACAGTGTCTGGACATAAAATTATAGAACAATGGAAAAGCAAGAAGAGGGCCATGTCAAGGAGCGCTTCTTTTGAGGTTTTTTGGGAACGACGGAATCTGGATGTGTAAGAGTGCCGACTTTCTGCGCATCCCGACAAAAAGGGCCGGAAACGACTGAGCAGAGTTTATACATCCATTCGAAGCTTCAGGAGAAAAGCCGTTGACAAAGGAAAGCGATTTCGTTTAAAGTACCGCTCAGTTAATCGTTTATTCGACTGGACGACGAAGATGGCGGAGCAAATCCAAACCGAGATCAAAAAGATCCACGCCAAGGTCGGAGAGCCGTTCAAAATCCGCATCTGGGAAGATCGGACTCGAGGAAGCCGGTATGTGCCGACATTCGATGCTGCGGTGCTCAAGCTCATTAGTGACGAGTATGAGCGGACGCGGCACGTCCGGACCAACGATATCGGGATGCATTATTTTGAATTTGTTCCGGTCAAATCGGGTCGGTATAGCATTGAATTCGAATGCCGGTACGGCTGGAAGTTCTCCGCGGAAGATCGCTTAGTGTATGAGGTGGAGGTCGCCGGGTAAACCCTCCCTCCCTGTCTGTCGTAGCGGACAGCCTGACTTTTATAAAGTAAAAAAGCTCCAAATAAGTGGTCCCATCGTCTAGTGGCCTAGGACGTTGGCCTCTCACGCCGAAAACACGGGTTCGAACCCCGTTGGGACCACCAATCTTTTCAGCAACATAATGGCATCCACCGGGCACCCTTCAGTGCCCAAGTGGGTGCCATTTTGTTTATCAATCCGGTCCATTCCCGGTTCGATGCTAAAGTAAAGTCGGGCGGAAAGGCGATTCCCTACGGTTAGGAGCGGCCCGGCGGGTCGCCCTTCTTTATCACGGCAAATCAGGGCGAGGCGGCGCCTCGCCCCTACGGGGCAAATACCTTTTGACTTCCTCTTTCCCGCCCGGTTACAATGTCGGCCAAGAAAACCCCCGGTGAATCGGCCCGAGAGAAGGCAGTCGATACCGCATATCGGACGGAACCGATCGCCTGGAAAATGGAGCGGCCGCCAGTGATCTATTCCCCATCCCGGCTTGAGACCTACCGTCAATGTCCTCAAAAGTTTAAGTTTACCTACATCGACCAGGTCCCTTCCTCCCTGGAGGGGATCGAGGCCTTCATGGGATCCCGCGTTCACGAGGCGCTCTATAAGCTTTATACCGATCTGCGCTTCTGCAAATTAACGTCCTTGGAAGATCTCCTCGCCTACTATCGCGAAATCTGGGAAAACGAATGGCACGGCGACATTCAGATCATCCGCGATGAACTGACCCCGGACGAATACCGCGCCCTGGGGGAGAAATGCTTGATCGACTATTATCGTCGGTACGCTCCCTTCGATCAGACACGAACGCTCGGCCTGGAGCATCCGGTCCAGTTCAATCTCGATCCCGATGGAAGATATGCGATGAAGGGATTCATCGACCGGTTGAGCCAGCCGAAGGACGGCGTGATCTGGATTCACGACTACAAAACAAAAGGATTCTTCCCCACGCAGCAAGATCTCGATCAGGACCGGCAGCTCGCGTATTATCAAATGGCGGTGCAACGGCTCTGGCCCGAAACAAAAGAGGTCGAGCTGATTTGGCATTATCTCATCTTCGATCAAGAGATCCGCTCGCGGCGGACGACCGACGATTTGGAAGCGTTGCGGCAGGAGACGATCGCCTTGATCGAGGAGATCGAAACGACCACCGAATTTCCCGTCAAACAGAGCGCCCTCTGCAGTTGGTGCGAATATCGCGCGATCTGCCCCCTCTTCCGTCATCTTTATGAGACCGCGTCGCTTCCCAAAAATGAATATATGAATGAAGAGGGGGTCTTCCTGGTCGAGCGCCTGGCCGCCCTCCAAATCGAGGAGGTAAGGGTCAAAGGAGAGATTGAAAAGGTCAAGGAGGCCCTCCTGGCCTATACGCAGAAAAAGGGGGTCGAGATCCTCTTCTCAAAGACCCATAAGGTCCGGGTGAAGATATATGAAAATGTCCGCTTCCCGGGAAGAAATGATCCCGGGCGGCCCGCTTTGGAGAAAGCGATCAAAGAGGCGGGGCGATGGGAAGAGGTCTCGTCGCTCGATGTTTTTGCGCTTTCGAAGGTTCTTTTGAGCGGCGCCTGGGGGGCGGAATTGACGGAGCGGCTGAAAAAACTGGGCAAACCTGACAAGAGCCCCTGGATCAAGGTCTTTCCCCGCGACGAACGAAAATAGCATCGGTCTCCAATCTTCTCAACCTCTCCGAAGACACTTCCGAAGCATTACACACTTTTTCGTTCAATCGTTCAATTTTTAACCGATCGCGTCGGATGGATACGACTGGACAACCGTTCCAGAATTATATATAAAGGACACGCAACGCAACAGTATTATGAGGAGAGGAATGATCAAATACTTTATTCTTATTGGTTTTATGGCTATGAGCACGGCTCATCCCGCGGGAGCGGCCGATTGGAAGGTGATTCCGCAGCCCAAACTGGGGATGGTTTCTGCGACGGCGAATCAAAACTTTTCGGGTGGAGCGGGAAAAACAGAAAAGGCCACCCTCCCCGATTTCGCGTCTCTTCCGCAGCTTCTTGAGGCCGCCAGTTCCGATCAAGCCGGAGCGGACCGGAGCGCCAAAGCGGAAGCCCGTTTGGAGATGGAAAACGGCGTCATTCGGTTCAAAGGAAATCTGGAAACGACGGATAAAATGCCGACTGATTTTCTCGCTCCCGTCGCATCGATGAAAGGCGCGGTGACGCTGGATTTGAAAGTGGTGCTTCCGAACCAGCCTGGAACGATAAAAGGATCGATCCGCGTCACCCATAACGCGCCTGAGTCGATGATTGCGGCGGGAACGGAAGAAGTACAAAAGGGGTTGCCGGAAAATATTATCGCGAAGGTCTTTGTCAATGACGAGCTTGTTTTAAATTCGACCGATCTGACGGCGGGGGTGGAGAAGGAAATTCCGGTTCCGCTTCGTCATGAGGATATTGTGACGATCTTCGTTCAAGAAGAGTTCAGTATGATCGCATCCGGAAAGGTCGATCTTCTCTCTACGATTGAGTACAACTTTACTCCGTAGAGGAGTGCAAAAAAAAGCTTTGCTTCGCAGCAATTATTTGTGCTACCGTGATTTCCAGGGAAGTCTATGGACAAAATTTTTATTAGAGCTTGGGTTCTTTTTGTTTCATTTTTGTGCCTCATCGCACTTGTTGCAATTCGCGTTACCAGCCCAAGAGATCCGGAAAACGGGGTGGTTGCTCAAAGTGTAAAAGTCTCGGGGGATCCAAAGGAAAACCCAATGATTTTAGTGCCGGCGGGAGAATTCATCATGGGAAGCGAGGAGGGCGGGTTTGATGAAAAACCGCCCCGCCGCGTCTATGTGGATGCTTTTGAGATTAACCGGTATGAAGTAACTCAATATGATTATGCCGAATTCGTTCGAGCAACGGGACACCGATCTCCTCTCTCTCGTTATCTGAAAAACATTGAAAGCTTTAATGACCAGAATCAACCGGTCGTGTACGTTACCTGGGAAGATGCCGATGCATTTTGCCGATGGAAGGGGGGGCGACTTCCCACAGAGGCTGAGTGGGAAAAAGCTTCGAAAGGGGCAGAGGCGGCGGCATGGCCGTGGGGAAATGAGCCCACGCCGGTCTTTGCCAATTTCCTGGGGGGGGAGGATCAAGCCCATTATACGGCGATCGTCGGCTCGTTTGAGCAGGACAAGAGTCCTTATCGGATCTATGACATGGCGGGTAACGTGCGGGAATGGGTCCAAGATTGGTATGACGAGCATTATTACAGACACGCGCCCAATCGAAACCCGAAAGGTCCGGATCAGGGGGAGATGAAAACGCTTCGAGGGGGCTCCTGGAATGACTCCGCGGTTTCAGGACGGACTTCCGCGCGGATGAAAATGTTCCCGGATTACAGGGATACTACGGTGGGATTTAGGTGCGCCAAGTCGGCCGATCGATAATGGGTGCGGCTGTCCGGTATAGGCGGTATAGATGGTTAGACCAGATTCAGCCAGTAGAGGACAAGAAAGATCGCGATGAGGGCGTTAAAGATCAAGCCGACGATCACAATCATATCGAAAATTTGAGGGTCTTTGCGTTTAGGGGGTTCCATGTTATTCAGCCTCCCGCGTGTTGTAGGTGAAAAGTACACTATCATACGACTCAGAAAAGAGTCAAGATTTTTGAGTTTGAACATGTTTACTTTTTTGTTGACAAGCTTTATTTTTTGGTATATAGTCCCGTCAATTTTCTTTCCGGTTTACCGTAGCAGTCATTATTCCTTGGGGGTGGAAAAATGGATCAACAGCAAGGCGTCAAATTAGGGAAAGTTATATTCTTCGTTACACTTATCTTTTGCTCGTGGGCCATTTGGTATATCTCTGCTCCGCCGCCGGGGTTCGGGCACTAAATTTAGCGACTTCCCAAGTAATGCTCTTGGAGTATTAAGTCTTACAACGATATTAATGTTGAATAAAAGGAGTTGCGAGATGGCAAATCAGGAGACAGGCAGTAAGGAGACCGGCAAAACGCTCGGTTACTTTTTCGTATTTATGATTGTTGCCGCAGTCTATTACTATTTTCTTGATTGGGTCATGATGGGACCCATGCAAAACCTTCCGTTTCCATATAAATAGTTTGGTTGCGTTTTCTCAGAAGTTCGGGCGAGGGACTTCCCTCCCCGTCAGTTTCAAGTGTTTCACATCTTAATCATCTCTCAAGGAGGTATTAAAATGCGTAGCTTTAACGATCCTAGAAAGGCGAAGATCGGAGCAGGTGTCCTTCTGGGTGTGATAGGCTTGCTCCTCCTCCTCCCCTTTATCCCCCTTCAGGCTGGAGCCGAAGAAGCAAAAAAAGAAGCGGCTGCTGGAACGGAACAAAAGGTTGAGAAGGCAAAGGACGTTTTTTATAAGGGAGAGGGCGAGTTTGGGATCGTCTCGGGCCCGCCGGCCCCAAATCTAAAGTATCCAGATGATTACGGAACCTACGGCACCTTCCAGAGCCGTACGATTCTCTGGGTTGCAAACCAGCAGCATCTCTATTTCGGTAGCTTCGTTCTCGCCGTCCCCATGTTCGTGTTCGTGATGGAACTGGTCGGGATGATGCAAAAAGACAAGACGATGGCCAAGAAATATGATGATATGGCCCATGAGATGATGAAAATCAGCTTGACCGCTTATTCGATCACCGCGGTCCTCGGCGGTATTCTCATTTTTACTTTCCTGGCCCTCTATCCCGGGTTCTTCGGTTATCTGTCCAAAATCTTCAAGCCGATCATGCATGTGTATGCCCTCCTCTTTATCCTGGAGAGCGGAACACTCTATATCTACTACTACGGTTGGGATCGAATGAATGACGGCGGATTCCTGAAGTGGGTCCACCTTTCCATCTCCTTCCTTCTCAATACGATCGGCATCATCCTGATGTTCTTCGCCAATTCCTGGATCGCGTTCATGATGTCTCCGGCGGGCGTTGATGAAAAAGGCCGCTTCTTGGGCGACATCTGGAAGGCAGTGCATACCGCCCTCTGGCATCCGCTGAACATCCATCGTATTCTTGGAAATGCCGCGTTCGGCGGAGGTGTGGTGGCCGCTTATGCCTCTTATCGACTGTTGGCAGCCAAAACGCCGGAAGAAAAAGCGTATTACGACTGGATGAGCTATGTCGCGATGTTTATGGGGATCTTGAACCTCATTCCTCTTCCATTCGCAGGTTATTGGCTGATGCGGGAAATCTACGGTTACCGGCAACAGATGGGGATCACCTTGATGGGAGGTCTTCTGGCCTGGGTGTTCATCATGCAGGCGATGATGATCGCGATCTTGTTTGTGAGCACCAACTACTACCTCTGGCAGGCGATGGGGAGAATGCCGGGAGCGGAACGGTATTACCGGTTCTTTAAATATATGCTCCTTGTTCTTATCGTTTCCACGATCGCTTGGTTGACCCCTCATACGTTGGTGATGACCCCCGCTGAGTTGAAGGCGATGGGTGGCGCGCAGCATCCGGTTGTCGGAAACTACGGTGTCATGTCGGCTAAAAATACCGCGATCAACATCATGATCTCGACAACGGTTCTCTGCTTCTGTATTTATCAACGGTGCAACAAGGTCCCGACAGTAAAATGGGCGGCGATGGGAAATGCTTTCCTCGGCGCGCTTTTCACCGGTGCGGCGATCAACATCGTTTTCCTCGGAATCTATGGCTACTTCATCCCCGCCAACGTTCGGATCGGTCTTTCCGTTCCTCAGGTCTGCTCGACCTTGACCACGTTGTTCGTTGGGGTGACGGTTAATACAATGATGCTCAAGAATGCCAGGCAGCTGGGTGAAGTACGGTGGGGGCAGATGTCGCCCAGAGGAGCCTATGCGCTCTTTTTGCTCGCCGTGTCTTTCACCTGGACAATGGCGGTGATGGGTTACCTCCGCTCTTCCGTCCGCCTGCATTGGCATGTCAATGAAGTCCTTCGCGACAATTCTCCATGGGCATTTACCAATCCGCTGGGTTATGCGGGTAACATCAACTCAATGAATGTGCTTTTATTCTGGACGATGCTCCTCTTCGTCTTCTGGCTTGGCGCCCTCTCCGCGAAGAAGGCCCATGTCACGGCAGAAGAGACAGCGGGTGTCGGAAAAGCGACAGTTCCAGCGGGGAGCCATTAAATTCTCTTAATGGGGGGGGCAGCTGGGGACAGTTCGCCCCCCCCAAAAATGTGGGGGGTAAGAGAAGAGAATGAAAAGTAATAAGGCGGGTACGGGAACAATTGTAAAAGTAGCCATCTGGTACGTCTTTATCCTTGGGATCTTTGCGGGAATTGCAAACTGGTTGCCGCAAATCAGAGGAGACGCGCCCGAGGCGGCGGAAGCGGTCGATCTTGGTTCCATCACGCCGGAAGAGCTGGCGACGATGGGGAAAAAGATCGTTTTCGGAACCGAAAATCCAAGCTTCGGTAAAGGAGACGTTCCGATCGGAAAAGGTCAGTGCCCGCTCTGCCATATGTTCTTTCAAGAGCAGAAAGCGGATCGTTGCCCGGTCCTGATCGGTGAGGAAGAGCGATCCGGCAATCGGGTCAAGGAAGAAAGATACAAGGAGTTTGCCTCTCGCCTTTCAGGCGGTGAGTCGAACAGCGGATTCAAGCCCCATGCGACTACCGGCGGACAGTATCTGCTTGAGTCGGAATACTGCCCGAACTGCTACGTGGTGGAAGGATTCGGCATCAAGGGGACGAACGACCAGGAAAGCCCCATGCCGATGATCCATAAGCCGCCGATCCAGTTGACCGACACTGAAATCGTCGCGGTTGTCAGTTTCTTGCAGTCAAAAGATGCGGGTGAAATGAGCAAGATCACCGCGAAAGATGACTGGGAGGCTTATTTTGGAAAGCCGTTGAAGCAAGATGCGGGGCCGAAAGAAGGAGAGGCTAAAGTGGTGGCCGGACCTCCCGTTGCTCTCGAAGCCGATACGGTTGACCAGATCGTCACCAAGATGGCCTGTGTCGCTTGCCATAAAATCCCAGGTCTTGAAGTTGCCAAATCCGGGATGGTGGGTCCTCTTTTGATCGAAAAGACGAACGCACCCAATCGGATCAAATCTCCTGAATATCAGAAGGCGGTGAAAGAAGGGAAGGCCAAGGCGAAAACGCCGAGAGAGTATGTCGTTGAATCAATCATGGATCCGGCGGCCTTCATTGTTCCCGGATTTGCCGATGATATGATGAAGGACTTCCGTCACAAATTCACCGTCTCCGGACTGGATAAACTTGTTGATTACCTTCTGCAGCAAGATGCTGAAGCGGCGATCAAAAGCGGACTGGACCGGCTGCCGAACGAGAAGGAGGGCTCTTTAAAGAAGGCGAGCCTCACCCCTTCGGAAGAGGAATCTGTTGAAACCGCATCGAACCCAACTTCGGGTTCGATGCAGGCCTCTGCTACAGGTCAGGTTTCAGGAGGGAAATTTTAATGAATGGTATGAGGACGGGAGGCGCGTATCTTATGTTAAAGCAGAGAGCAACTTCTCTTACATTGCAAGTCCTCTTCGCAGTTCTGGCCCTACCGATGGCGGTTTGGGCAGGGGGAGGAGCGGGATTTATCGATGCCGGCAAGTTCGCCTTGCTGATTCAAATGGGCGTCGGAATCGGGATCATCGTCTTGGCTTGGATCATCAAGGATAAGATGGGAATACCCATTCCAAAAATCATCCAGGCTCCGATTATCTGGATTGCGGCTTATATTGTTTTCCGGTTTATCCTTCAGCCGCCGATCCCGTTTTCCCTCCTGGCGATTTATATGGCTGTTGTGACGATCGCATGTTTTCTTTACGTTTCACTCAGCCAGCCTTCTTGGGAGGAGTTTACCAGTCCCATTAAGTTTATGCTTCAGGAAGACACCGGGAAAGCAAAGATGTCGCGTTACTTCACCTTTGCAGCCATTCCTTTGCTTCTTGCATACGGGACATACAATAAGATGCTCCCTAAGTTTGACGAGCCGATCGAGTTGAGAACCGTTCATCCGGCTCCTCCGGCCAGTATCAACGTTCACGATAAAGTCCTGAACCTACAAACGGCGGAGAATCCGTTTCGAGTGGACGATAGCGGAGGATATTTGAAGGTCGGCCTCGAGAGTGTTCATCATGGAAAGAACCCTTTTGCCGAGAACGCTCCTAAATTTCTTCAAAATGTCCGTGATGGGGGAACCGTTTTCTTCGGGACGGCCGGCTGTTTCTTCTGTCATGGAGATAATTTGGATGGAAGAGGCCCTTTCGCCTTTGCCTTCAATCCGATCCCGGCGAATTTTGCCGACCCAGGAACAATTGCCCAGTTACAGGAAAGCTTTGTTTTCTGGCGAGTCGCGAAGGGTGGTCCCGGATTGTCGCGTGAAGCGTTTCCCTGGGCATCCGCTATGCCGCCATGGGAGAAGCATCTGACGACAAATGAAATGTGGCAGGTGATTCTTTTTGAATATTGGCATACCGGTTTCTTCCCAAGAACGTGGGATTAAGCTAAAACGTCATTCAAATATCTTATTCCCAATCGGTTTAATTGAGGGGGGACTTACTACCATGAGGGGAAAACTTAATCAAGAAATGAGCCGGTTTGCTCGGAAGACGGTAACGGCCGGTTTGGTTGCCGTCTTCCTGGCCGCCGCAGGAATGCTCTGGATTGGAAATGCGGAGGCCCAGCAACAGAAGTTGGAGCCGAAGCCGGGAAAATACACGCCGTCAAAGCCGACCGCGGAGGATGTCGAAGCGGGAAAAGCGGTTTACTTTCGAAAATGTGTCTGGTGTCACGGTCCGGATGGGGCGGGAGATGGTCCATCGGCCATTCGGCTGGCAACAAAGCCGAGAAATTTCAACCAGGGGACATTTAAAATCCGCCATTCAGCGAGCGGTGAACTGCCAACAGATGAGGATCTTTTCTTGAGCGTCACGCATGGCCTCTCGGGTTCGGCGATGCCTCCTTGGGGAGAAATTCTTAGTGAAAAAGAGAGAAAGCAGGTCATCTCTTTTGTTAAAACAGAACTTGTAAAGGATCGTAAATTTGATGATCCGGATGATGAAATAACCGTCATTGATTACGGAAAGCAGATCCCTTCCTCGGAAGAAAGCATCAAATTGGGGCAGGAGATCTATATGACGAAGGCAAAATGCGTCGAATGTCATGGAGTTGAAGGGCGCGGAAACGGAAACCTTACGCAAAGAGATGATTGGGGTTTTCCAATCTTTCCGGCTGATCTGACGAAACCTTGGAACCTGCGCGGCAATCGCCGCGATCCATACAATCCCAGAAATATTTTCAGAGAGATTTCAACCGGATTGAATGGAACGCCGATGCCTTCCTTCAGGGATGAGCTGACTGAGGAGGAACGATGGCATGTCGCGAACTTCGTCATGTCGCTCTCCGAGAAATATCCGATCGACCCGCAGACGGCAAAGCCGGCCATCCAATTCGTCCTCAAATCACGGTTTGTGGCCGAAGGGGAGCTTCCAACCGATCCAAATGACCCGAAATGGCTGGAGTTGCCGGCGCAGTATATCGGTCTGGCAAGCCAGATTATCCAGCCTCCGCGCCACTTCCTGAGAACGGTCGATGACATTCGCTTCCGCTCTCTCTTTAACGATAAAGAGGTCGTGTTTCTCTTGGAATGGAACGACCGCACCGAGAGCCATTTCGATGAAAATAAAGAAGCGGTATACGACGCAAAACGGATATCTTCGGATGCGTTTCCCGCCATCAATACGACCAACCTTACCCACGAAAACGACGGTGCGGCAGGTCCGTTGAAGGATGTAAACCCCGAGCCCAAAGGGGTTTTTAACGATGCGATTGCGATCCAGTTCGCAGAGAAATGGCAGGAACTTCCCCCGCCGGAGAAGCCGTATTTCATCCACGGCGATGCAAAGCGGGGAACCGATATCTGGAAATGGGAGTCCGACGGCTCTACGAAGGAATTGACCGGCCACGGACTTGAGCAGATCTCGGTAAAAGAGGCCAACAAAAACCTCAAAGTCGAAAACGCCAAATGGAGCAACGGGCGCTGGCAGCTCGTGATGAAGCGGGCGCTCAAGACCGAAGATCCGGAACATGATGCGCAGCTTGAGATGGGTAAGAACATTCCCGTCGTGTTCTTCGCCTGGGATGGAGATGCCGGCGAGTTCGGCGGCAAGATGGCTCTCTCCACCTACTACTACCTGATGATGGAGCCTCCCGTTCCGGGGAAGGTCTACGTGATTCCTCCAATCGTAGCAGGTGTGGTTGTTCTGTTGGAGGGGTTGGTTCTCTACGCAGCACGTAAAAAGAAAATAGAGAACGCCTAACCGAAACAGGTCATGCATTAGAAAAAGGGTGGATACGGAAAGATTGTATCCACCCTTTTTCTTTAACATAAAGATAAATTATCCCTCTAAATGTAACAGAAATGCTTTGATTCCTGCTTTTATTCGAGTTATAATCAGACAATTTTGAAATCCATCCCCGTGTGATATGAACTTGGGATAAGAGACGAGCGAAATGATCATTGAGGGCGAGCAACTCAGGCCTCAATAGAAGGAGGAAAGTGATGAGTCGTTTGAATTTTTTGTTTACATCGGAATCGGTCACGGAAGGCCATCCTGATAAGATCGCCGATCAAATTTCCGATGCAGTTTTGGATGCGATTATCGGACAGGACCCGACGTGCCGCGTCGCCTGCGAAGCGGTTGTGACCACCGGCCTTGCGTTTGTGGCGGGGGAGATTACCACCTCCTGCTATGTCGAAATTCCCGATATCGTCCGGGAAACGATCAAGCAGGTTGGATACACCCGGGCCAAGTACGGGTTTGATTATGAAACATGCGCGGTGATCACTTCTATCCACAGTCAGTCACCGGATATCGCGATGGGGGTCGATACGGGAGGCGCCGGAGACCAGGGGCTGATGTTCGGCTATGCAACGAATGAGACGCCGGAATTAATGCCGACACCGATTCTCCTTGCCCATAAAATTACGAAACGACTTACAGAGATGCGGAAGGGAGATATTCTTCCTTATCTTCGGCCGGACGGGAAATCTCAGGTGACTGTCGAATACCGTGATGGAAAGCCGACCCGGGTGACGACAATCGTCGTCTCGACGCAGCATAGCCCCGATATTACCTTAAAAGAGCTTCGGGAAGATGTGATCGAGAAGGTCATCAAGCCGGTCATTCCGCCGGAACTCCTTGATGATGAGAGCATCATCTATCACATCAACCCAACGGGACGATTCGTGGTCGGGGGGCCGCAAGGGGATACCGGGCTGACCGGAAGGAAGATTATTGTTGACACCTACGGCGGCGTCGGCAGTCACGGCGGAGGGGCTTTTTCCGGAAAAGATCCTTCAAAAGTCGATCGCTCGGCCTCCTACATGGCCCGTTATATTGCAAAAAACTTGGTGGCTGCCGGCATTGCGGAGCGCTGCGAAGTCCAGCTTGCGTATGCGATCGGTGTGGCCGATCCGGTTTCCATTTTGGTCGATACCAAGCAAACGGGAAAGGTCTCTCAGGATAAGCTGGTGAAACTGGTCCGGGATCATTTCCCCATGACCCCTCGGGGGATCATCGAACATCTGAAACTCCGGCGCGCCATTTATAAAAAGACCGCCGCCTATGGCCACTTTGGACGGAATGACCCCGACTTTACATGGGAGAAAACGGACTTGGCCGATGCGATCAGAAAGGCTGCAGGACTTTAACCGATCGCCGTCTCAAACCAGCAGGCGGTTTTCCACGCATGATCGCCGGCTGGAAGAGAGAACAATTTTGTTCAAAGACAATCATCGATAAAGAGCGGCCTGAAGCCGACCCCGGACCGATTACGCCTCCTGCACCAGCGGTCGCAGGGTATGCAAGTCGGTCGCGTTCAATACATCAACCTCTAGCATGTGATGGAGAAGGAATGGACTACGATATTAAAGATATCAAGCTGAGTGAAAAAGGAAAACTTCGGATGGAATGGGCCGAGCAGAGCATGCCGGTGCTCCGCTTGATTAAAAAACGTTTTAAGAAGGAAAAGCCGCTGGCGGGTGTGCGCATTTCGGCCTGTCTTCACGTCACCACCGAGACGGCGAATTTGATGGATGCCCTCAAGGCGGGCGGCGCCGATGTGGTTCTCTGCGCCTCCAATCCCCTTTCGACCCAGGACGATGTCGCCGCGACCCTGGTCGATCATTATCAGATCGCGACCTTTGCAATCAAAGGAGAGGACAACAAGACCTACTACAAGCATATCCAGTCGGCCCTGGCACACAAGCCGATGATCACGATGGATGACGGGGCCGATTTGGTTTCGACCATCCTCTCCGAGCAGAAGCAATTGATTCCGAATCTCATCGGGGGAACCGAGGAGACGACAACCGGCGTCATCCGTCTTCGGAGCATGGCGCAGAAGGGGGTTTTGAAATTTCCGGTGATCTCGGTCAATGACGCCAGCACCAAACATTTCTTCGACAATCGCTATGGGACGGGGCAAAGCACGCTGGACGGCGTTCTGCGCGCCACCAATCGGATGGTGGCCGGATCGACGGTGGTCGTCGCCGGCTACGGCTGGTGCGGACGTGGGATCGCGATGCGGGCGGCCGGAATGGGGGGAAATGTCATCGTCACCGAGATCGATCCATTAAAGGCGATTGAAGCGGTAATGGACGGCTATCGGGTGATGCCGATGTCGGAAGCGGCGAAGATCGGCGACTTCTTCATCACCGTCACCGGCGATATCAAGGTGATCCGGAAAGAGCATTTTGAGGTAATGAAAGACGGCGCGATTGTCTGCAACTCGGGCCATTTCAACGTCGAAATCGACATCCCTGCTCTCGAGAAACTCTCCAAGCGGAAGCGGACCATCCGGGAGTTTGTGGACGAGTATACCCTCTCGGACGGACGAAAAGTCAATCTCCTCGGCGAAGGGCGCTTGATTAACCTCGCTTCGGCCGAAGGGCATCCTTCCAGCGTGATGGATATGAGCTTCGCCAACCAGGCCCTCTCTGCGGAGTATCTCGTTCAGCAGCACAAAAACCTTGAAAAGAAGGTCTATCCCGTGCCGCCGAAGATCGACGCCGAAATTGCGCGCCTCAAGCTGGAGGGGATGGGGGTCAAGATCGATAAGCTGACCAAAGAGCAGGAGAAATATCTCGCCTCCTGGGAAATGGGGACCTAAATAATTAGGTCATGGAAGTTTGGAATTCAGGGGCCAGAATCCAGGGTAAATAAGGTGCACACCTTCTGGTTTCTGGCTCCTTTTTTCTGAAATCTGTTAGAATAGTGAGCCATGGCTTGGTTTAAAAAAGAACGGCAGCCCGGGGAAACGAAAAAGATCAAAATCCCGGAAGGGCTCTGGGTCAAGTGCAACAACTGTCGCGAGATTATTTACCGAAAAGAGCTCGAGCGGAACGCGAAGGTCTGCCCCAAGTGCGACTACCACTTTCCCATTTCCGTCGAAGAGCGGATTGCGATGGTGGTCGACGAGGGAAGCTTCATTGAATTCGATTCTTCACTCGCCCCCCTGGACCCCCTCCATTTCAAAGATTCCGCCCGATACAAAGACCGTTTGAAAGCAAACCAGGAAAAAACCGGACAGCTTGATGCCCTGGTGATCGGAGACGCGGAGATCAATCAACGCGTGGTGACGCTCGGCGTCCTCAACTTCGCTTTTATGGCCGGCAGCATGGGCTCCGTCGTCGGTGAAAAGTTGACGCGCGGCATCGAACGGTCGAAGGAGAAGCGCCTCCCGCTGATTCTCTTCTCCGCCTCCGGCGGCGCCCGGATGCAGGAGGGAATTCTCTCCCTGATGCAGATGGCGAAGACGAGCGCTGCCATCGCTCGCCTTCAAGAAGAAAAGGTCCCCTATATTTCCATCCTCACCGATCCGACCTTCGGCGGCGTCACCGCCAGCTTCGCGATGCTGGGCGATATCATCATCGCAGAGCCGAAATCCCTCGTCGGTTTCGCCGGGCCCCGGGTGATCGAAAAAACGATCAAGCAGCAGCTTCCGGAAGGTTTTCAAAGGGCCGAGTTCCTTTTGGAACATGGAATGATCGATATGATCGTCGAGCGAAAGCGCCTCCGAGAGACCCTCATTCGCATTTTATCTTTTTTTTAGCTTTCAAGCCCCCCTTAAAATCCAGCGCTTCCTTCGGTACGAGCCGTCATGTTATACTCGCCTTAAATCGGGGTATCCCTTCGTTCAATTTATAATGTAGGGAGGTGTGCATGAAGGATAGCGCTTTAAGAAAACGTACAATCGATCCGGAACAGATTGGAATGGAAACCTATCGAAACGTCAAGCAGGCCGACTATACAAAGGAAGCGGAGGTCTACGATTTAAAGCGATTTTCTCATGTCGCAGGCCGGTTCTATGCCGAATTGTCCAATCAGGTCATCTTCGATCTTTTAGAGGCGAAGGAGGGAGATCGTATTTTAGACTTGGCGACCGGAACGGGAAGGGTTTCCGTGGGAATGGCGGAAAAGGGAGTTTCGATCTTCGGCGCCGACCTGACCTGGAAGATGATCGAACGGGCCAAGGAGAAGGCGTCGGAGAAAAGGCTCACGAACGTCTCATTCCATCTGGCCGATGGGCTGCAGCTTCCCTATAAAGAGAATACCTTTGATAAGATTGTTTCTATTCGCTTCTTTCATATTCTCCCCTTCGAGATGCAGAAGGCGATCCTTCAAGAGGTCCGCCGTGTCTTAAAGCCGGGAGGAACGTTTATCGTCGAATTCAACAGCCCCTTTGCCGGCCTCTTTCTTTGGGCGCTCCGTCGCGATCATCTTGTGATCTGGCCGCGTCAGGTCCGGGAATTGTTTCAAGGAATGGCGATTGTTAAGAAGGTCGGCGTCATGCTCCCGGGACTGGGGCGAATCGCGAAGGTCAATCCTCAACTTGGATATGCTTTGGGGCGCCGCCTCGACTTCTTTCCATTCAACCACCTCTGCAATCAAATCCTCATTGTCGCTCGAAAGGACGAGGAAGCCTCAGTGAAGGCAGCCTGAAGTTTTTCGTTCTTACGGATCAAGCTTAATAATATGCTCGCTGTTGGCGCCCAGGTGAAGTTGGTATCTCCCTTCCGCCCCCGACATGGTTTTTGCTGACGTTCCGAGTGAGCTGACTTCGATTCCCTCCACCGAAATCCCGGCAAACTCTCCCGCCGTCGGGTTGATGACCTGACCGTCCACCATCACGGTGGTCGGCTGGATTGGATCCATATCTAAATGGGTATAGGAGAGGCCTCCTGAATAGGCGGTCACCAACGCGTTTCCCGCTCCCCCCTCCGCCACCCTTATGTTCGTTAATCCGGCGGGGACATTGAAGAAGATAAATCGGCCGCTGTCGGTGGTGGCCGTGGCCCCCGCGATCCGACCGTTTTGATCGGGATATGTTGCCACCCCGACCCACTCTCCCGCTGCATTCCTCGCCTCAATCCGGATCCCTGCCTGGGGACTGTCCGACCCGCGGAATAGTTGGAGTGCTCCGCTACTTGCTCCAGAGAGGATCAAATCCTCCTTCCCATCATCGTCTGCGTCGGCCAAGGCGAGGTCGGAAACCGGGGACGAAAGGATGCTTTTGGACGATCCAAACGCTCCATTCCCACTGCCGATGAGGAATCGCGCCTCCCCTGTCGACCCGGCCCCCCCGATGACCAGGTCCGCCCTGCTGTCGCGGTTGATATCCGTGAAGAGCATCCGGGTCGGAATAAAATCCGCCGGAAGGTCAAACGACGGGAGAAAAGCGATATTCGTGGTCGGCGTGTCCTGCACCTGCGCCGGCGGCAGACCGAGGAAAAAGGCCCCCCCCGTTTTGTGGAGGAGGAGAAAATCGGGGATATTGTCTGAATCGAGGAAAGCGGTTTTAATGGCGATCACATCGGCTGGGGAGACACCGGTTGGAAGCGTAAGCGTGATCGGCGGCGCATTCGGAATCCCCGTATTATCAAACGTGAGATCACAGAGTCCGCGGGCCGCGTCGGAAATCAAAATGTCGATCACGGCCAATCCCACTTGTCGGACGGCGATCGCGGTCGGATCATTCCCGCAGCTGCCGGAGGGATCTGCTACACCGGTTGCTGCTTCAAACGGGACAAAAGAGCCGTCGGTTTGGTTGATCAAGCGGAGAAGGGGGCGCTGCCCGCCGAGCGCGAAGACCAGATCGGGAGAGCTGTCTCCGTTTAACTCTGCGACGGTCATCGCTTTGGGACTACCTGAATCAAAGAGGGGGGTCGGATTCTCCCTTCCCTCCTCAAATCCGATGGTTCGGTTCCCAGCTCCAGGGAAGAAGATCAGCGTGTTGTCTCCAAAAACAATTATATCGGTTTGTCCATCCCGGTTGAAGTCTCCAATCTCAACGGATTGCACGGAAGCCAGGTCTTGAGGGTTTTCGAGACGGTCTCTGTATTTCAATTGAAAAGACAACGTAGATGGGAAACCGCCTTGGCCGTCTCCGAAGAGAAGTGTCATCATTCCCTGCTCAGAGACCGACAAGAGATCGATATGGGCGTCTTGATCCAAGAAGCCGAAATGGAGGCTCTTCGCGGCAGCCTCTAGTCCCGGAATAGGCGGATCGGTCGGTTTAGGCGCGTCAAATCCCCGAATCGACACCTTGCCTGATAATATTCCCCCTTGCAGGGGAAGGGAGAGACCGGCTTGTTGGGCCAACGCGTCGGCATCCCCCGCCGAAATTGTCCAGAGCGAAGAGGAAGGAGAGATTAGATTCCTTGCCGACGTTTCTACCTGATAATTGTAAGAGGGAAGATAGCCTTCTTTCTCGGCGCGGACAATGAATCTGCTGTTGCTGTCGAGTAAGAGATCGAACCTGCCGGAAGCGTCTGCAGTGAAGCGTTTTTGTGTCCCAAGGACGGAAAGTCGGACGTCTCCAACCATATTGTTTGCCCCCTCGGGTTGAGCGAGGTTTTGGACTTGTCCCCTGAAGGAGGTCTCCCGAGGCAACGCCTTGTTGATGTCGATCGAGACGAGGGTCACGCCGTCCGGATAAGCAGTGACCAGAAAGGCCCCGGAGTCCTCGGGGGAGGTCACTCGGATCTGAAAGACGCCAGGGGAGTTCGAAGCGAAGGGAAGATCACAGATGATAAACTGGCCCTGGGTATCGAAAGAGACGACCCGACCGGCCTCTTCCCCGTTCTCTTTGAAAACCTTCAGGGTGATTTCCTCTGCTGCACGCCCCCTTCGGGATGGATCGATCAGGCCGAGATCGCGAGCCGTCCCGATCAAAGCGCCTTGGCCGGAAGGGGGACAGAGTTGGGACATCCGTGCCGCCTCCACCAAGATCAGATCGCGCTTTCCACCCGCCGGGCCGGTTGAAAGGGACTGGTATGTTGGAACGAAAGTGAGTCCCTGCGCCCTAACAGTGTAGTTGCTGTTTGCCATAAGGGGGGAGATCGCATCCGGTGTGCCGGAAGGGGTAGGGGAAATTGTGAATTGCCCCTCGCCATTGGAACTGGTACTCCCGTCCGATCCAACGATCTGCAGCGTTGCTCCCGCGACTGCAGCGCCTCCTCTCTCCGGTTTCACTTCCCCATTGATAGGGACTGTAAACGAGGTCGATCCTACGGGCCGTGGTGTGATTGCGATCGTCTGAAGGAAGACTCCTCCCGGCCGGCAGTAGGCGACCGCCCGTCCCGTGGAGAAGATATCGTTATTTTGTGGGTCCGAGGCGATTGCCGATGCATTGAGGAAAATTTCGCCACCCGGGTTCTGCGCGCAGTCTGGAAAAAATACGAAGGAAGAGGTATTTGACGTCCCGGACAGAGAGGGATCAATCTGTCCGCTCTGGTTGAAATAGAAAACACGGCCGAGGGAGGCGGGATCGGGGCCGGTGGGTGTGATCGCAACATTTGCTTGACCAGGCGTGACCCGTCCGATAATCACACCGGTCGTCGGCCGGAGTTCCACGCCGAGGCGCTGCGCCCAGTCTTGGATGTTCCCTTCCGAGTAGAGGAGCATGTTGTCGTCTGTAAGAGGATCGAATGCCTGCTGCCGATTGAGAACATCCCCCATGGCCGTATTGAAACGGTGCGTCGTCTCCCGGAAGCCGGGAGCCGAGAGTCGGACGAGGTATTCGCCGTTGGTCGGCAGGCCCTGGTCGAGGGAAATCAAGAAGAGCCCGGCGGCATTGGCTTCTTCGACCTGCTCCCTTCCAAAAAAGGCGGCCGAGGCGCCGGGGACACCGGCTCCGGTAAGATTGTCGATCGCCACCCCCAACAAGCCGACCCGTTCTGGAAGCACAGGAAGAGCGTCGATTCGGCCGAGGGAAACGGCCCCGGCGAAAGAGGTGATCCGGCCGTTGCCCCGCCCGCCTCGAACGACCTGAAAGAAGGTCTCCCCCGGTGGGACATTGAACACCGTAAAGGTCCCCTCCGAGGAGGTCCCTTGATCGATGGTCAGATCGGGAATCCGTCCCAGGCTGTTGTAGAAGAGATTCCGGCTTGTTCCGGTGGCATGCCCGATGATGTTTCCCTCGGCGTCGGTGACCTGAATGGCCGCTTCGCGCGCCGGTCCCTGCGACCCCTGAACCACCCCGCCGATCAATCCGTTTCGATTTAGCTGGCTGGTCGCGGCGGAGTTCATCAGGGTCATGATATCCGCTTCCGTAATGATTCGGAGGAACTGGTCCGGGTTTGGCGCAACAATGTCGCTCGAGCCGGTCTTGAACTGAGCGAGGAAGGTCGTGCTGAAAGGGGCATCCCTCCGCTCTCCTTGATCAATACAGCAATCGGGAAAAGGGTCCGCCGAACAGGCGGAGAGGAGAAGGAAGAGGAGGAAAATTTTCTTTAGTAAATATTGCATCTGTTGCCTCGTTGCTTGTTAAAAACTGTAAGTCAATTCCAGATAGACCCGGTCATTGTTTTTAAAAAATCCGACAAAATTGAATTCTCCCGGCAGCGGGCCGCCGATCTCTCCATGGAAGATATCGGCCCCCACGGCGACTTTGAAGGCGTCGTTCAATTGATAAGTGGCCTTGGGACGAATCAAGAGCTCCCGGTCATTCACAAAATAGATCGTCAGCATCTCCAAAAGCAAGCGGCCGTAGAAAAGCTCTTTACGGATGAACAGGCCCCAGACGGTATCGATCCGGTCCTGAATGATTTCGGATTGGTATCCCAAAATATATTGCTGTTGAACCTGCAGGGAGAGGTCCGCCCCGAAGACGCGCCAATCGACGCTCAATGCATATTTCCAATAATCCCGTTGAATCTCTCCAAGGGTCAATGTCAAAGCCTCCGGATTGTCCGGCTGTCCGGTATCCGGGTTGAAGCGGCCGAATCGGGTTCCGAACATCTTTCCATGGACAAAGGCGGCCTCGCCGTTGAAGACCAGCGATTCAATCCCCTTCGAGAAGGTGGTTCCTACAATACGAAGCCGGGTATGTCTCGGATTAAAGGCCACCTCCGGAGAAACCCCGAATTCTCCCAGGCCGAAGACGGTCCGAAAGGCCGACGGGAAATCATCCCAGGTATAGAAGTAGCTCAGCGAAGTATCCCATCCGCCGATCTGACGCATTACTTTGATCGCCCATTCGCTGTTCTTCAAGTTCTGAGGGGGCGTCTCAAGTCCTTCCAGCACCTGAAATTGTTCCCATTCACTTCCGACCGAGGCCGGTTTGTGAAACTCAAGATCGGGAATCCAGAGAATCTCCACGGTGTTCGGATCGAAATAGAAATCGGCCTTGACCATCCAGAGGGGGATATATCGATCTTGAATCTCTCTCAAGATAAACTCCTGGAAATCGAGCGGGTTGATTTCATCGATGACCCGGGACCCCTCCACCACTCCCCATCGGACGATCTGTTTTCCGATCCGCAGATCGAACCTCGGGAAAAAAAGATCCAGATAAAACTCCCGCAGCTCGGTCTCCTTCTGCTCGACCTCAATCTTCCGGAGGTTTCCAATGCGGAGGGCTTTAATCTCCTCGGCGGTAAGATCCTCACTCAGAATGGTCCGCGGATTCTTCCTCGGGACGACATTATCGACCTCCTGGAAATCGTACACCGCATCGTAATAACTTCGGACCAATGCAGTCAACTGCACCGATGAGGAGGGGGTATAACGCGCCTCCAGACGGGCCAGATTAAGGATTTTGGTAAAGGAGGCCGGGTTGACATAGCGATAGGCGGTCTCGTTTTTAAGCTGGCCATGGAATGTGAAGCTCTCTTGGGCGAAGGTATTTGCGATCATCATGTTTTGGGTCACTAAAAAAATAAAAATGAAAAAAAGGAGAGCGAAACTAAAACGCAACGTTCACCCCCAACGTCAGCGTTCTTTTTTCATAATCTCCCAAGGCGGTGCTTCTCCCCTCCAGGATATCCTGTTGGCTCAGAAATGCCGGGCCGAGGTTCGACCGATTCTCCTGCCATCGATAATCGATGAAGAGATTCGTGCTCTCGCTCCAGGTATAAAGAAGCCCCACGCTGTAGGAGAGCAGGGTGTTCTGTCGGAGTCGGCCTTCCGGGTCCAGGGCGTCGGGATGGAGAAAGTTTTGTAAGAAAACAGCCGCCGATCCCCGGAATTGAAGATCGGGGCGAAGCCATCTTCGGTATCCGAGTTGAAGGCGATGGCCTTGGTAGCTGTTGTCTGGAGAGCCCGGGCTCTGTCGGTCGTTAAAGGTATAGGAGAGGTCGGCTTCATCCTGCCAGCCGAAAGCCTGGGTTGCCGACAACGTCCCCCGATGTTCTTTTGCATCGAGCTCGTCGTTGTGGCGAAAATAGAAGTCGCTGAATCCATATTCGAGAGAGAGAATAGTGGGAATTGTTCCAAAGCGACTCATGGAGGCGGTTCCCTGAGAAAGGAGAAGCCCCACGCCGCCGTTTTTGGCGAAGCTGGCTTGGAAGCGTCCGGTCATTCCGTAGGAGAAGGAGGTGCTCGGCCGATGTTGGAATCCCAAGGAGAGGCCATGATTGCTGAAGTAGATCGAACTGCGGTAGTAAAAGGTCGTATCCTGCTGATAGGAAAAAGGAATTTGAAATTGTGGGGACCGGACCAAATAATAAGCCAGATTCACCGAAAGACTGGTAAAGGTCTCATCCTGCGGCGGAGGGAAGAAATCCTGGGGCGGCGGGCCGAGGTTAAAGTTGCTGTCCAGCCCGGCGGCATATCCGACATTTCCGAAAAAGCGCCTCTCAAGCCTCAGGACGTTTGCCTCGATCTCCTTGACCTCTATCGGGTGTGGATCAGGCGCCACCTCCAGAAGCGATTTGTAGAAGGTGAGGGCTTTATCGTTCTCCTCTTGCCATTCATAAAGGTAGCCAAGGCGGGCGTAAGGAGGGAGGTAGCGGCGATCGAGATCGATCGCCGCCTTGTACGCCGCGACCGGTTCTTTCAAAAGACGCGGCTCCTTCTTCACCCGCTCCGCATTTTCCCGATTCAATCCCCCTTCGCCGAAATTGAGATGCTCATAAAAGAGGCCGAGATTGTAATGATAACGCGCCTCGTCGGGGCGAAGGGCGACAGCTTGCTTAAAGTCCCAGAGCGCGAGTTGAAGCCTCGCCGGGTCGGGTCGTTCGACATCGGCAGCCGGCTGGGCCGTCCCGATCCCGGAAGCGATCTCAGAGAGCTTGTTTAAAACCGCGAGCCCCCGTTTCTCATGGCGCTCGGCCTCTCTCAGCCGTTTGAGATTTTCGGTAACGGCGGCAAGCCGAGCCGACGCTTCTTTGTATTCCGGCGCGTCGCCTCGCTCTTTCTGTCGCAGGAGGCGTCGATAGGTCCGGGCGGCGGCCGGCAGCATCCCTCTCGTTTCTTGGATGAAACCGAGCCGAAGAAGGGCGCCCAAGTGGAGCGGATCGGCGTCGAGAATCTTCATGAAAACGCCGGTCGCCTCGGGCAACTTACCCTCTATCGCATAAACGATCCCGAGGGAGTAGAGGATCGAGAGGTTGTCTTTCTCTTCGTTAGACGCGGCTTCGAAAAGAGAGATCGCATTTTCGTTCTCCCCCTTGGCGAGGGCCTCTTGTGCTTGATTAAAGAGGGCGCGCGTTTTCGCGCGGGCGTCTTCCATTTTCTGTTGAGCGGCTCCCTTTTCTTTTTGGATTTCCTCGCGCGAGGTTCCGATCGACGTTAAGCCTGGATCAGAGAGGCTGAGAAGCCGATCGAGGGCATCGAGCGCTTTTGCGTGACGTCCTTGTTGAGCGTAAAGCCGGGAGAGCGCCCGCCAGGCCGGATAGAGGCCGGGGTGGAGTTCGACGGCCTCTTCAAAGGCGGCGATCGCTTTTTCTCTTTCCCCCTTTTTCTCGTAAACCTCTCCGAGAGCATGGTGAATGAGCGGGCTCCCGGGCGAGAGGCGCGATGCCTGCTCCAGCGAAATCTGGGCTTCGTCCAGCTCTCCGCTCGCTTTCTTCTGGAGCCCGTCCCGATAAGGTGGGGCCGCTTCGATGGGGGCCTTGAGCATCTCAAATTCCGTCTGGAGGAGTCCGGCCTGGGCTTCCAGATAGAAGAGGCCTTCCTGGCCATTTGGGGAAAGGGAAAGGGTCTTGACGTAGGCGGCCAAAGAATCCTTGAAGGCGCGCTCTGCGCGGAGGGCTTTTCCGAGGAGGAGATGGAGAGTGCGGGAGTCCGGCTCAAGAAGAAGCGCTTCGTTGACCGCTTGAACGACCAGATCGGGCCGATCGGTCTTGTCGTAGAAGCGCGCCAGATTGTGATGGACGACCGGAAGCCCGGGATCGATGTCCGCGGCAGCCTGGAAGTGCTGCAGCGCCTCTCCCCATTTTCCCTCTTGGGTGAGGAGTTCTCCTTTTCGGGTCAGCTCCTGAATCTCTTTTCGATCCAGCAGGAGAAAAAGCGCCTCCTTGGCGGATCGAATTTCCGGGAGGGTCTCGTCGTGATTTAAGAGAAGGAGGGCTTCATACTCTTTGATCGCCTCATCGGTTTTTCCGATCTGGTCGTAGAGTTTCGCCAGGGAGAGATGGGGCTGAAGGGCGGTGGAATCGATCTGAATCGCTTCCCGATAGACCTCTTCCGCCTTGGTTGGATTTCCAAGTTGAGAAGCCAGGCTCCCCATAAAGAGTCGAATCGAGAGGCTCTTTGGAAGAAGCTCAGCCGCTTTCTGATAAAGAGCCCACGCCCCCTTCGCATTCCCCTCATTGAGCCGGGCTTCCGCTTGAGCGACCCACGTCTGAACCTGCCTTGCGATCTCCGGTGTGTCCCCCAGCTCTTTCAGGTGCTGTTCGGCCTCACGCGCTTCCGAGGATGCCGCCGGGCCGCGCTCAATGACTTTCTGATAAGCCGCGACGGCTTCATCCATCTTCCTTTGTTTCTCTAAGATTTGGCCGAGGTGGAGCCAGGCGGAAATATGCGCAGGCGATAATGCGACCGTCTTTCTGAAAAGCTCCTCGGCCTGTTCGATCTCTCCCTGATTTCTGTATACGAGACCGAGGCCGAAATATCCTCCGGGGTAGGTCGATGCCTTTTGGATCACCGCCTCGAAAGCGGTTTTTGCCTCTTCCAATCGGTTTGATTGAACATAGACCCGTCCAAGGTATTCGTGGGGAAGAACCAGCGTAGGATCTTCTCGAAGGATCTCCAAAAATTGCGTCTCCGCTTCATCGATTTTTCCTTGTTGAAACAAGACGACCCCTTTGTCGAATCGTTTCTTTAGTTCGGGGGAAGCGGCCAGTGCGCTTGAATGATTGATCAGATAGAAAAAAAGAAGAAAAACAGAGCAGAGAATCGAAAGGAATCCTCTGTAGGAGGATAAGAGTTTTTCGGGTCCGAACCGGAAAGAGCGGGAAGTGCGGGAAGATAGTAAAAAATTAATTTGCATTCAAAAAAAAGAGTCTCTTTGTTTCATAATCACCTGCCGTCCATAGCAACCTCTCCAAGAGGATCTTCTCCTGGGGGATGGTCCCCCCAGGAGAAGAGGTGTTCATTAGAAAAATACCGGGAACTCGTCGGGGTTGGTTGGTGAAATGTTCAACCCCGGCGTTTGGAAGGCTCTCTCCGTTGGGAAATTGCTTCCGGTGAATGGAGACTCGCCCGGAGCCGGGAAGGCATTCCAGGACTGGGCATACGGGAACGGCACCGTGACATTTAATGTAAACGGTGTCGCCGTGGGAATCCCGCTGTCGCCGGTTTGCGTCAACTGCATCCCGGCGGTCATGTTGACCGGACCGTCAAAAGCAAATTGGTCCGGATCGGCCGACGCGGTGAATGTCGGAGCGGTATCGGTCTCAGTGAAAGAGACTGTGAGACCCCCTGCATCGTTGATGACCTGAACGATCTGCTGATCGATCGACGCTTCCATCGTGGCAGGATTCAGGGTAAAAGTGATATGTCCCGCCGCATGGAACGGATCGGTTGCGGCGGTTCCCAAACCCAGGTCGATGTTGGAGTTAATAAGGCCGGTGAGGGTATTGACTTCCCCCGCTGCCCCGCCAAAATCAGGCGCGGTTTGCGGGTCCGAACCCCCATTGGTGCCGCAGAGGAGTCCACAGCCAAAATCGGCATCGGCCCAAACAATTTTGTTAGGATTCCCTGTGAAAGAGCCGGGCATCCCAACCGCCTTGACGTAGTTGTCCAAGGTGCATACCCTCGACGCATCGCAGGTAGGGGCGGTGGTCGATTGCATGACCGTCCCAAGCTGCGCCGGTGTAATGACAAACCCGAACGTCGGCGACCCAACCGTGGTGCTGGTGGTGTTGGTCTGGATGTTCTGACCAAACGCCGCTCCGGCCAGGAGGAAAACCCCCAGCGTCCCGAGCGTCATAAGTTGTTTGATTCTCATACACCCTCCTTGTTGATGTTGCTTTAGGTGTTGCTTTTGCTGCCTCACTTCCCGGCAGCCCACTCCGATCCATGATGGACCGGAGAAGCCGTATGAACTCTCCGACTACTGATGCAAATTCGTTCCGCTGAATCCGTTTACGCTGTCGAATTGAATCGTTCCCTGTGTGACGACGCCGTCGATTTCTTGGGTGAATGTTCCGGTCGCGCTTCCGATGAGGTTGCCGTCCGGGTCGGTTAATGAATTGATCGAGAAAAGAATTGAAAACTGTTGGCCCCCGATCTCCGAGGTGCCGGGCGTCGGCCCGACGGTTTGGCTGATCCGGGAGGTAAAGGTATTGCTCCGGCCGTTCGCCATCGGAAGGGAAGACATTTCGTTTTCGGCCGAAAGGGTCATGTTGCTTTCGGTGAGATCGAACGGGGTCGAATGAAAAAGCGGGGTCCCGCTGTCGCCTGCAGGAATCCCGACGCCGAATTGATTGTTCGGGGGAAGCGCGCTTGCAATAATACTTGGAAGTTCGGCAGCCCTGGGATCTCCTTGGAATAGAGGGGTCGAGGTGTCGGGAAAAACGGTGCTTGGATCATGATTCGGGATGGAAGCGCAGGCGGCGCAACCGAGCACCGGATTATTGAGAAGGTTGGTGTTGGTCGAAGTAATGGTAAAAGTGGCCGTATTTTGGGCCGCGACCTCCCAGGGGAAAAACAAAGGCCCCATCATCCAAAATCCTCCGAAAAGGACGATTAATGCCTGCCGGGATAACCACCTGAATAGACCGCTTCGTCTCATAAAATTACCGCAGATAAAAAAGCCGCCATAGAAATTCCCTTTGGCGGCTCGGGAGAAGTGAATCGTTAATTGTTAAACGTGAATCGTTAAACGTAAAACCCGACGGGTGGCCGCCCCATTTTCTAGGCCGGCTGTTCCCGAATAACGAATAGCCTTTAACGAATAACGCTCACCTTGCAACCCACTGCCTTCGTGGTCACGATTCCCTTGGAAATCTCCCTGGTGGTCGATGCCGCCCTTCGATTATATATTGATGGGCTATTAAAAATCATCAAAAATAAAAATGGATTCCGATCATTCCTTCCACGCCGTCCAATTCGAGCGGCAGGTGTTTCACATCCGATCGGATTTCACATGTTGGAACCCCTCCCCGTTGGACCTCTCCGTATGTAACGACCTCTCCCTCTTGGGGGCGCGGTTGAAGATCAGGCTCGCCGGGTTGGCATCCCGTTTGTGACTCCAATGGAGGATCGGCCGAGAATCCCGAGGGGAAGAATCGCCTGATTTTCAGCCTGGAAATCTTCCCTACTATATAGCTGGTTCGGAATGAAATTGCAATCCAATTTTTCAAAAAATAGGCGCCGCCGAATCCCCATCGGCTTGTGAATCCCCACCCCTCCGCTTCCATTGAGCTGGCGACCGGAAAGGGCTCGCGAGTCGGAATCACTTTCAGTAAAGTATCGATCGTCATCTGACCATAAGCAAGACCGACCAATCCAATATCGATAAAAACCCGACTTTTTTCCTCCACAATCGGGATGTGATAACGCCAGCCTAACCAGAGATTCGTGACGGAAACGTTATATCGACTCGTCCGTGGCACCAGGGTAAAAGATTCATCGGTCGCAGCACTGATGGTTGGAACGATATCGTTCCCTGTTGTCTCTCCATCCCAAATGTTCAGGGTTGCCACAAAGGCGTGCCGGCGATTGACCTCCCGCACCAGCTCAACACCGAAGGCCCGGTCGGCCTCGAAAGAGGGAACCTCCAGGTTCCTCACCGCCGGAGTAAATTCCTCATTCGGCTGAAGTTGGTGATTCGGATCTTGAAGAATCGCCGAGCTGCGCTCATTTAAAATTCTGTTTAGCGTTCTTAGCGACGGCTTATAAACCCCTCCGAGGATCCCGACTTCCCATCTTCCTTCTTCTTCGGCGGCGAAGCTTTTTCCAATTCCGGCCAGGAGAAGAAAAAAAATAAGTCCGTATTTTAGAATCTGGAACGTAATAGATTAACTTTCCGAATTAATGACGGAACAGAGGACCGCGATTCATTCGTTTGTCTATTCGGGTAACGATTGAACAGCGCCCAACAATAATTAATGATTAATAACCAACTCGCTTTTTTTTATGAGAGTTTGGGAGGTTATTACTAGTTTATGAAAATATAGGTAATTGTCTTCTTTGTCAAGCATTTTATATCTTTCTTAGCAGGGTCTTTGCGACCATTTGAGTAGGGAATATGCTTCATTTTAAACAGGAAAGAACATTTTTCTTGACATGCTTTTCTGAGATATGTTAATGAAGCCCGAGTAAGAGTATTCCCGTTCGTGAAATCCCAACCTTAGATTCTGAATGTCGGTTAGAGAGTTCCAGTGATGGAGACTTGGGCTGGCCGGTTTCAGTCATTCCGTTTCGATTCAAGATGTCGCCGTAAGTTTGTCTTGTGTGCGACTGATAGTCGTTCCTCTCTAGATCTAGACCCAGAGATTTTTTAGTCTCTGGGTTTTTTGTTTTCCCGTATTTGAAATAAGTCAGTGATTTAGATTCTGGATGTGTCGAGGATCAGCGAAGTAGGCCTGTTTGGATCTCACCCACTCATTCAAAAGGAGCCCTTCCATGCGATCTGTTCGCGTCTTTGCTTGGACCCTTTTACTAGCGATTATTCTCTTCTCCAATCTGAGCTACGCCCAATCCGATGGTGGCAGCCAGAAGCCGGGCTTAATGGGAGGCGGTGGCGGCGGTGGGGCCAGTGCGGGTGGAGCAAGCGGCGGCGGAACCGCGCTCCCCGACCTCTTCACCGGGACCATGAGCCACTCGATTCCGATTGAAGTGCCGCCCGGTCGAAAGGGAATGGATCCAGGGTTGGAGCTGACCTATCGAAGCGGGGGAGGGGACAGCTGGGTGGGGCTTGGCTGGGACTTAGAGGCTGGCGCGATTGAGCGCGGGACGAAGTGGGGCGTTTGTTACACCTGTGATGATTATCTCTTTCGGATGGGCTCTACCATCGATCTGGTCAATATTGCCCCCAGTGAGTATCGGGCCAAAGTTGAAGGCGCCTTCAGCCGGATTCGGAAGATTACGGGAACCGATGGTCGGCCTGCTTGGCAAGTGACCGATCGGAGCGGCACCAATTATTTCTTTGGACGCAGCTCCGTTTCCCGGCAGGACAATCCTGCAAACCTGGACGAGATTTTTAAATGGTTGCTGGAGCGGGTGGAAGATACCGACGGCAATTACATGACCTTCACCTATGCTAAGGAACTAAATCAGATTTATTTAGATCGAGTTGATTATGCAGGTAACGTCGCCGGGATTACTCCAAATATTTATGTCAAGTTCTATCGTGCGTCGATTTTTGATGTTCCCGTCCCGGCCATGTATACCACAGTCTTCGAAGTTCGAACAGCCCGTCGGCTTAAGACAATTGACGTGGTGGCCAATGGTGCCCGTGTGAGGACCTATAAGCTGTCTTATCGTCCTGGGGGAAGTCAAAGTACATTGCGATCGCTCTTGGATAGCGTCCAACAATTCGGCAAGGATGCGACACTGGATGCAAGCGGAACCATCACAAACGAGGGAACTGCATCCAAGCTTCCTGCGAGTACGTTTACTTACGCATCGGACGGCTCTTTTTCAATTTTTACCGATGGGAGTGAGTGGCGGAGCGGGTGGTGCAACGGTGGGGGAGCACAATTTGGAACAGGGGACTTTAATGGCGACGCTAATCTTGATATCTGGTGCCATGATCGCGCGTTAGGCAATTCGGTGATCGAGCAGAACTGGACGCCTTCCGATACGCCTCTCTATGGAGGATCTGGCTATACTTGGGCCGGTGATTTCAATGGGGACGGTTTATCGGATATTGCCTCTGCAAATGGCGGGAATATTTATGTGAAGCGGTCGACGGGGTCCGGGTTTATAGAGGAGGGCTGGTGGACCTCCTCCACACCACACTGGGGAAGCACCGCAGCGGTCTGGCCGGGTGATTTCAATGGAGACGGGCTGACCGATATCGCTACATACAATGATGGCAAAATGTGGCTCAAGCGTTCCACCGGCTCCAGCTTTGTTGAGGAGCCCTGGGGAGATGACACAGACAACTGGGGAGGCGATAGCTATCGCTGGGTGGGTGATTTCAACGGGGATGGGCGTCAGGATATCGCCACTGCGGATGGTGGAACGATCTGGGTGAAGCGTTCCATCGGCCTCGCCTTTGTCGAGGAGGAATGGACGACCTCTGCCCCAAACTGGGGAGGAGGCGCATATACTCGGGTGGGTGATTTCAACGGGGATGGGCTTCAGGATATTGCGACTGCCGAAGGCGGAACGATCTGGGTAAAGCGCTCCACCGGCTCCAGCTTCGTTCAGGAGACTTGGACGACCTCTGCCCCCAACTGGGGGGGAAGCAGTTTTACCTGGGTGGGTGATTTCAATGGGGATGGGCTTCAGGATATTGCGACTGCCGAAGGCGGAACGATCTGGGTGAAGCGCTCCACCGGCTCAAGTTTTGTCCAGGAGACCTGGACAACCTCTGCAACCTGGAACGGTTCAAATCGAGCCTGGGCCGCGGATTTTAACCGAGACGGGCTGACCGACATTCTCTCAAACGCTGGGGGTGAAATGCGCATAAAGCGTTCCACCGGCTCCAGCTTTGTCGAGGAGTTTTTTGGAGACGACTATAACTGGGGAGATGATTCATATAATCGGCTAGGGGATTTTAACGGAGATGGCCTGCCCGATATTTTTATCCGGGAGAGTGGCGGGGTCATTTTGGTAAAGCTGACTGTTACTGGCAGTGGGGGTGGCGACGTCAGAGTGGCTCTCTCGAATGGTAATGGCGCATTCACCGACATTACGGTTAATCCTTGGCGAAGCAACTGGTGCAGAGCTGCGGGTGCCATGTTCGGGACAGGAGATTTTAATGCGGATGGGAAAACCGACATCTTCTGCCACGATCGACCTTCAGCGACAAGTATAACCAGGAACACGATGGTGGCCCTTTCGGATGGCGACGGCGCCTTCTATGATGTGACGGTGAATCCTTGGAGGACCAACTGGTGTAGTGCGGGTGCCATGTTCGGGACAGGAGATTTTAATGCGGATGGGATGACTGACATCTTCTGCAAAAGTCCTCAGAACAACACTCCTGGTACAACGTCAATTGCGCTCTCGAATGGTGCAGGAGCCTTTACTGATGGAAGTGAATGGCTTTCAAACTGGTGCGGTGAGGCTAATAGAACATTTGGAACAGGGGACTTCAACGGAGATGGAAGGGCCGATCTCTACTGTACGACTATTCCGAAAGGGGGCACAGGCGTATTTATAGCGCTTGCAAATATTTCGACGAACGGAGTAGGCTCGTTTATACCTCAAAATCAACTCGATATGACTTTGTGCTGGGGACCCGGTGCGAGGTTTGGTACGGGAGACTTCAACGGGGATGGAAAGACTGACATCTTTTGTCATCAGACGGCTGTGTCCCAACCACTGCTTGTGTTTCTAAGTTTTGTCAGACGCACCTATGTTTCTCTTTCCACTGGAAATGGTCAGTTTACAGCAGCGGCCAACTGGAAAACGAATTGGTGTCTTGAAGTCGGTAATACAATTGGGACAGGGGACTTCAACGGGGATGGAAAAACCGATCTCTACTGTCACTCCCCTCAAAACAACACGCCTGGTAAAACCCTGGTTTCACTTTCACGAGGAACGGCTTTTGATAGCGGAAATGACTGGCGCCCAGGTTGGTGCGGTCATGGCGGCGCCGTCTTCGGGGCGGGGGATTTCAATGGAGACGGAAGAACAGACGTTTTCTGCCATGACACCCTCGCGAGCTCTGCAGGGAAAACATGGATCGCCCGGGCGGGATCGACGGGTATTTTAACCGATTTGCTTGTCTCCATTTCAAACGGCATCGGGGGAACCTCTACCATTGGCTATACCCCTTCTTCACGATTTTTGACCAAACAGCTCCCCTTTCCTGTTCATGTCGTTTCCTCTGTCACAACCAATAGCGGGATTATCAGTGCAACCACAAACTACTCCTATACGGAAGGTTATTACTATTTCCTAGAGCGGGACTTCCGCGGATTTCATCGCGTGACCGTTACGGGCCCACTCGGCCCGAACGGTGAGCGAAGTGTCACTGAAACGGCATTCCACCAAGGAAGTGACATCGGATTTGGTCAAAATGAGCCGAACGTTACGGTCGGATACATGAAAGGGAAGCCCTATCAAGTGCTGGTGAAGAATGGAGCGGGACAGCTCTTCTCGGAGGTCCAGACTAACTATCTTTCTGATAATACGGAGCCGTACTTCAATCCCCCGACACAGGTCGACACTATTCTCTGCGACGGCGATGGGGTCTGCGGCAGTCGGACTCGCAGCCTCTTCAATTATGATAGCTATGGGAATCTGACGCGGGAAGAGCATCAAGGGGAGATCGTCGGTGGAAATAACACGAGTGATGACCGGATCGTCACCCGTGACTTCTCTCCAAATACCGGGGAGCCTTGGATCATTGGTTTACCCTATAGAGAGAGGGTGTCGACCTTCGCCGGCTCAGTGAAGTCCTCGACTGATTTCTATTATGATGGTGTCTCCAGCGGGACAGCCGGCTGTCAGCAAGCGTCGGCCAACACCCTACCTCAGAAAGGAAACCTGACTCGCATTGTCCGCTGGCTTGACGGGGGAAGCAGTCCCGAGACACGGATGTCCTATGATTCTTATGGGAACCTTGTCTGTACCCGGAATGCCAATGGGCATACCACCACGATTTCTCATGACGGATCGTTTACTTTTCCGAAAGTCACAACAAACCCCCTCGGCCACCAGACCACGACACAATATTATGGCATTGATGGTGTTGCGACGGACACTGGCCTGTATGGCCAGGTGAAGAGCGTCACCGATAATGCAAACAACGTCACGACCACAACGACTTATGATCCGTTGGGACGCAGAGCCGGTCTGATTCCACCCAGTCCAGATGCACCGACGAGTTGGTCTTATAATAGCTTCGGCACCCTCGGCCAGCAGAACGTCCAGTCGACCACCGCGGGGCTCTCCACCTGGACCTACTTTGACGGTTTCGGCCGAACCACCCTGGAGAAGCGGACCGGACCGGATGGGAAAAATATTGCCACACAAACCATCTACAATAATACCGGAACAGTAAAGCAAATCTCTCTTCCCTACTTCGATGGGACGGGAACACCGATCTGGAAAACCTTTATCTACGATCCAATGGGCCGGATGACTCAAGCGACGAACCCCGACGGGAGCCGCGTTCTTCAATGTTACAACGAGGGAGTGGCGGTCGCGATCGATGCGAGCAATCACCGGAAGCGGGAGGTCCGCGATGCCTTCGGCCGACTCGTTCAGGTGAACGAATATCAAAGCACCTTTACCATCTGCACCACCGATGTCGGCACCCCCTATGCGACGACGACTTATCAATACGATCTATTGGGAAGCCTCGTCAAAGTAACCGACGCCAAGGGCAACCAGACCACGATGCGCTACGACACCTTGGGGCGAAAGATCGCCATGTCCGACCCCGATATGGGCCGCTGCGGGGATTTGGTCACCCTCACCCCTTCTGCCTCTTATCCCTGGTACGCGACCCCCTGCTGGAACTATCGGTACGATGCCATTGGAAACCTGCTTCAGCAGAGCGATGCAAAGGGACAGACCCTTCACTTCCAGTACGATGCGGTCAACCGCTTGCTTCAGAAGGATTACACAACCCTCAAAACGCTTGGCAGCGGGGATGTTGTTTATCGTTACGACAATACAACCGTCGGAACGTATCGAATGGGACGCCTGTGGCAGGTGACTGATTCCTCCGGTATTGCGACCTTCACCTACGACAAACTGGGACGGCAGACACAGACTGATAAAACTATTATCTCAAGCGATCCGGTGTGGACGACTCAAACAGTCGACAGCGGGGGCAATACGGGTCAGCATACCTCAATTGCTGTAGATGCCAGCGGCAATCAACACATTAGCTACTACGATGCGACCAACCAAGACCTCAAATATGCCAAATGGACCGGCAGTAGCTGGAGCATCCAGACTGTGGAGAGTGCGGGCAATGTCGGTCTGATCACCTCCATTGCCCTCGATAGTGCGGGTAATCCTCATATCAGCTATGCCGGTGGCGGACTACTAAAATATGCGAAATGGACGGGAGGCAGTTGGTCGATCCAAACCGTAGATCCTTCAATTATCTCCTCTTCTTATTCCACTTCTTTGGCTCTGGATAGTGCTGGACAACCTCACATTGCATACATGAAGCCTAACGCAGTCGGAAATCCCCGTTTATACTACGCCAAGTGGACCGGATCGAGCTGGTCTATTCAAGAGCCAAATACCACAGTAAGTAGTGTTACAGGCGCGTCATTGGCGTTGGATAGCTCAGCCAATCCCCACATCGCCTATGCTGACTCAGGGGTTATCAAATATACAAAATGGACGGGCAGTGCTTGGACAACGCAGAACGTTGACACTACCGGAAGCACGGCCAACCCCTCGCTCGGGTTGGACGGAGCCGGGATTCCCCATATTGGCTACGGACGCGTGACAGTCCTCAAATATGCTAAATGGAATGGCAGTGCCTGGGCACTTCAGACCGTAGCCAGCGACTGGGGCAACTCTAAAACATCCACTGTTTTAGATGGGTCGGGGAATCCCCATATCGGCTACTATGCCACGAATGGCGATTTAAAATATGCCAAGTGGACAGGTACTGTTTGGGCGATTCAGGCAGCGGATATTTCTGGGGATGTAGGGCAATATCCATCGCTTCGTTTTGATCCGACCGGAAATCCTCAAATCAGCTATTATGACGCGACGAATCAAGATCTCAAGTTCGCAAAATTTGCCCCAGGAACCGCAGTCTATACCACCCAGACTGGGTATGATCCTCTGGGAAGAGTCTCTTCCGTCAGCTATCCGGATGGCAGCTCTGTCCAGTATGCCTATAATGGTCCTCTGCTCGATCGCGCTTTTGAGGGAACCACGAACTATGCCCAGTATACCGGCTACAACGCTCTAGGACAGCCGACGAGGCTGACGTTGGGGAATGGGGTGACGACCGATTACCAGTACAAGCCGAATAATTTCCGAATCCACTCGATCTTCACCACCCATGCGGCGACCAGTCAATGTTTCCAAAGCCTGCTTTATAATTATGACTCCGTGGCAAACGTCACAGACATCATCGATTATCGCAATCCGACCACCGGGGTCTGCGGCAGCGTTTCGGAGACAAACACGCAAAACTTCGGATATGATGGTTTAAACCGTCTGACCGCGGCAACGGGGCCCTATGGTGCCTTCAGCTATGCGTATAATGAAATCGGCAACATGACCTCCAACTCCCAGGTGGGAAGCTATACCTATCCGACAAGTGGTCCCACGAGCGTTCGTCCTCATGCGGTGGCCCAGGCGGGAGCGAACACCTATGGATATGATGCCAACGGCAACATGACCGCCGGGGCGGGCCGGACGATCACCTATGACATTGAGAACCGGCCGATTCAGGTTATCTCAGGTGGGGTGACGACCACCTTCATCTATGATGGAGACGGAGGTCGCGTGAAGAAAACGGCGGGCGGGATCACCACCGTCTACATCGGCAAACTCTATGAGTGCACCGGGAGCACCTGCAGCAAATATATCTTTGCGGGAAGCCAGCGGGTCGCGCTCAAGCCGGTTGGCTCCAGCGAGGTTTACTACTATCAACCGGATCATTTGGGAAGCAGCAATGTCGTCACTAATCAGGCCGGCACCAAATTACAAGAGCTGACCTATTATCCTTATGGTCAGACGCGGACGAATACCGGCTCCATCAATGTGAATCATAAATACACTTCCCAGGAACTGGATAGCTCAACGGGACTTTACTTCTATAATGCGAGGTACTATGATCCAGTATTGGGAAGGTTCATTAGCCCAGATACCATAGTGCCAGGCAGGAGAAATCCACAGAACCTTAATCGTTATTCCTATGTGAGTAACAACCCAATCAACTATACAGATCCTTCAGGACATTGGAAGCTCAGAAATTTTCTTAAATCTGTTGGTAATGTTGCTGCCTGGGTTGCAGCGCCGAATTTGATGGCACAACGTACAATATTTCTTGCGCTTCCTCAGACGTATCAGACAAGAGTCATCCAAATTAGTAGTGTTGCAGGCAGTATTGCCTGTCCAGCATGCGCTCCTGCTATAGCTGCCGCAAGTGCTATGGTTCTCGCAGATATGAATGGCGGTACAACACGAGATATGATCAAGGCTGGTGCGATTGGTGCTGGAGTTGGGTATGTTGCTGGGACTGCTGGGAGCTATGTGAGTACTTCTGGTGGAGCCTCTGGAGCCATCGCTGGTGGGGCCGCCAGCGGGTACATTTCAGGGGCTGGGACAACACTAGCGTATGGGGGAAGTTGGCAGCAAGCTTATCGTGCAGGTTACCAAGGAGCTGCTATCGGCGCAGCAAGCGCAGCAATAATGTATTATGCAGAGTCCGCTTTAACTGTGGCGAATACGCAGCCGACTCCTGATACGATACAGGGAAAGTGCCATCTGGACTACAATTGCGGTCTTCGGTTAGGTTCAAAACCTCCGACCGCCACGTTTTCAGAATATGATGAAGGAACGGGCCTAAGCTTCTTTGAGATTAACCTCAACGGGGCATCTCCAGAAACAGGTGCTGCCTTCTTCTCGGAATCTGGCTATTCATGTGTAGGAATTGTATGTAATCCAGGGATCGGAGCCCAACAAGGAACAGCATTTTCCTTCGTCCGCGGTCCAAACACATTCACGGTAGGGATTTCCACAACTTATGGCAGCGGAGGGAATCTGGAATTGGCAGCTCCGTGGGTTCCAAATCAATCTGGAGGTTGGACCATTGAATTTCCTCTCCCATAGATTTTATTAGTAGGTGTATTTGTGAAGGATATAAAAACAAAACTTATAGTTGTTTTCACGACGATATTGTTGTGCTCTACTGATATCCATAGTCAGCAAGCAGAGGAATTGACTGCGGGGGAAGTTATCAAGCGTGCTATTAATGTTGTGCAAATGATCAATATACAGAGTCGTTCGAGTGAAAAACATAAGAGGGAAATTCTAAAAGAGATTGCTGTAGTGCAAGCCAAAGCAGGGGATCGAACCGGCTCAAAAAAAATATTCGGCGATTTAATAGATGCCATATACACTTCGGGAAATAAGAAAGATTATCCCGGTGAAGGCAAGAACAAGAAAATGGATTCAAGAATTCTTGACGCCGAGGACAAAAGTGATGCTGAGGACGCGAGAAACAGAGGTAATTTTGTTTTGAAAATTGAGAGTCTAGAAGCAATAGCAATTGCTCAAATACGGGCAGGATTTATACTAGACGCGAAACAGACATTTGGTCGCATGATTCAAATTGCGACCCTTATTCCAAATGATGATCGCACAGACGGTAGAGCCTACATCCTGAGCCGGATTGCCGCTGCTCAAGCTAAAAGTGGAAACAATGAATGGGCCAGTGAGACGATTCAGATGGTTTTACAAGTCATTGATTCCGCCAAAACTCATTCAGGAGGTTCTCCGGAACCCTTTAAAATATTTCTCAAAATGGATCTCACCAGAACTCAGTTAGAGATCGGGGAGCATCTAGCGGCTATTTCCGCCATCCAGGAGGCCATCCAGTTAGCCTCCAATCTAAAGGATGCTAAGGTGAAGGCATTTGCTTTAAGGGATATTGCCATGGCTCAATCAAGGATAGGAGATAGGAATGGAGCGGTTGCGACTATTCAAAAAATGATTGATACGAGACGTACCATTCAAGATGAAGAGCCCAATCGAATTCTAATGTTTAACTTAAATGACATTGCACATATTGCAGAAAGCGCAGCTGAGTTTAACAGAAGAGAAGATACCGAAAATATCATCAATATGATAATCCGAATAATGGAAGCTAACGAAGATGAAGAGGAAGCTAAATCTCCTGCTTGGAGAATTATTGGAGAAGTCCGTGCTCGACTAGGGGATGTAGAAGGCGCACTTGAAGCGGAGAAACGGATTGTCTCTCCGATATACAGAGGGACGGTTCTGCCGGCTATTGTTGAAGCAGAAATAGAAGCAGGTAACTTCAAGGAAGCGCGTCAGCTTGCAAATATGTCCTTGCAACGTGATATCCTTCTTAAAGACATTGCCATTTCCCAAGCCAGAAGTGGAGATATTAAAGAAGCACTATCCACCGTGGATTCTATCTGTTGTAAAGCTGGGACGCTCATTGCCAGAAGCGAGGCTTTCCGAGCGATTGCAACAGCACGAATTATTTCTGGAGAAAAAAAAGAAACTCTAATATGGGCAGAGAACCAACCCTCGCCGGAAGAAAAAGCATACACACTATTAGGTCTAGCTGAGGGTTTATTAAACAAACCGATGAATAGTTTCACTCATTAAACGGTAAAAACTTGCGTGTGATGCTTTTAGTGCTATAGTTACTTCTGTTTCGGCTGAAAATCAAGCCAATTCATTGACTTTTCTCTGCCTTCTATGGTAGCGTGGAGCACCAATTTTGTGGACGCTCCATGATAACCCCATCGTTTGATCTTTTCTGCCAGAAGTCCAAAGAAGGTAATCTCATCCCGGTTTACCGAGAGATCCTGGCCGACACAGAAACACCCGTTTCCGCCTTCTTAAAGATTGCGACGTCGGATTACGCCTATCTTCTGGAAAGCGTCGAAGGGGGAGAGAAATGGGGGAGATATTCCTTCCTTGGGGTCGATCCCGCCACCCTCATCCAAGCCAAAGGCGATCGGGTCGAAGTGATCCGGGATGGAAAGGCGACGCAGATCGCCGCCGATGGCAATCCGTTGTTTGTATTGGAAAAGCTTCTCTCAGAATATAAGCCGGTGGAGGTGGAGGGGCTCCCCCGCTTTTTCGGCGGGGCGGTCGGCTATATCGGTTACGATATGGTCCGTTTTTTCGAGCCGGTCGAATTTAAAACGGCCGACCGGCCGAATCCGGACCTCTTTTTCCTCCTCACCGACACCCTTCTCATCTTCGACAATGTCAAACATCGAATCAAGGTCGTCTCGAATGCATTGATCGAGGACGGAAATCTGAAAGAAACCTATCAGAAGGCGGTCGAGAAAATTGATGCGCTGATTGCGCGCCTTCGACGCCCGTTGAACCAGGATACGGCGTCCCCATCGAAGGGGAGAAAGGCGACCGCCCCGAAATCGAATTTTACACGGGAGGAGTTCAAGAAAGCGGTCCTCGCCGCCAAGGAGTACATCAAGGCGGGGGATATCTTCCAGGTGCAGATCTCGCAGCGCTTCTCAACGCCGATTTCCAGCGATCCCTTTATGGTTTACCGCGCGCTGCGGAGCATCAACCCTTCGCCCTATATGTTTTTTCTGAAATTCGGTCAGCTTCACCTGGTCGGGACTTCTCCGGAGGTGCTGGTCCGGTTGGAAGGAAGACAGGCCGAAACCCGCCCCATCGCCGGGACCCGCCCTCGGGGAAGATCTTCCCAGGAAGATCAGGCGATGGAAAAGGAGCTTTTGGCCGATCCGAAAGAGCGGGCGGAGCATGTGATGCTGATCGACCTCGGCCGGAACGATCTCGGCCGGGTCTGCGATCATGGCACCGTCAAGGTTGATGAAATGATGGTGATCGAACGGTATTCCCACGTCATGCATATCGTCTCGAACGTCGTCGGTCAATTGACCGAGGGGAAAGACGCCTTCGATCTTCTGCAAGCATCCTTTCCCGCCGGGACGGTCACCGGGGCGCCGAAGATCCGGGCGATGGAGATTATCGACGAGCTCGAACCGGATGGCCGCGGCCTCTATGCCGGGGCGGTCGGCTACTTCAGCTTTCAGGGAAACATGGATACCTGCATTACGATTCGAACGATTATTATCAACGGCAACCAGGCGACCGTTCAGGCGGCGGCCGGGATCGTCGCCGACTCCGACCCCGACCGGGAGTATGAGGAGACGGTCAACAAAGCCAAAGCGATGCTGACCGCCATTCAGATGGCGGAGCAGGGACTCGAGTGAACAACGTTAAACGTGTGGCTCGAACTTATTTACGATTAACGAATAACGGATAACGATGCTTTTGATTCTAGACAATTACGATTCATTCACCTACAACCTGGTCCAGTACCTGGGGGAACTGGGGGCGGAGATGGCGGTCCATCGAAACGACCGGATCACGCTCCAAGAGATTGAAAAAATGCAGCCGTCGAAGATCGTCATCTCTCCCGGGCCTTGCACGCCGAAAGAGGCGGGGATCTCGGTCGATCTGATCCGGAAGTTCGGCTCGCAGATTCCGATCCTCGGCGTCTGCCTCGGCCATCAGGCGATCGGCGAGGCGTTCGGGGGTGAGATCATCCGCGCCCCGCGGTTGATGCATGGAAAGACCTCCATGATCGAGCATGACGGCCGGGGCGTTTACCGCGGCCTTCCGAATCCGTTCGAGGCGACACGTTATCACTCCCTCATCATCCGCCGGGAGAGCATGCCGGAGGTCCTGGAGATCACCGCCTGGACCAAAGAAGGAGAGATCATGGGGGTTCGGCATAAAACGTTTCCGATTGAAGGGGTCCAATTCCACCCGGAATCGATTCTCACCAAGGTTGGGAAGGATCTATTGAAAAATTTTTTGGAGAGCGCCGCGGCTCCGGTAAGAGGATAAGGGAGAAGCATGATTAAAGAAGCGATTGCCAAAGTGGTCGAAAGGATTGACCTGAAAGAGGAAGAAGCGGAGCAGGTCATGCGGGAGATCATGGAAGGAAAGGCGACGCCGGCACAGATCGCCTCCTACATCACCGCCCTCCGAATGAAAGGGGAATCGGTCGCCGAGATCACCGGATCGGCCAAGGTGATGCGGGAGAAAGCGGTTCGCGTCCGGGTCAGCGATCCGATGGTGGTCGATACCTGCGGAACCGGCGGAGATCGGCTTCACACGTTCAACATCTCGACGACCGTCGCCTTCGTCGTGGCCGGCTGCGGGGTCACCGTCGCCAAACATGGCAATCGATCGGTCTCCAGCTCCTGCGGAAGCGCCGACGTCTTAAAGACGCTGGGAATTCAAATCGATCTTCCCCCCGAGCGGGTCGAGGCATGCATCAACGATATCGGCATCGGCTTTCTCTTTGCCCCGCTCTTTCACGGCGCCATGAAACATGCCGTCGCCCCCCGGCAGGAGACCGGCATCCGGACCATCTTTAACATCTTGGGACCGCTGACTAATCCGGCCGGGGCGACCGTCCAGGTCCTTGGGGTCTTCTCCTCCATCTACACCGAGCTGATGGCGCAGGTGCTCCTCAATCTCGGATCGCGCCACTGCTTCGTTGTCCACGGCTCCGACGGTCTGGATGAGATTACCATCACCAGTAAGAGCCGTATCTCCGAGGGAAAGGGGGGCCGTGTTCTGACCTATCCGCTGGAGCCGAAAGACTTTCAGCTTCCGGCTGGGACGCTGAAGGATCTCGCCGGAGGCAACGCCGAGGTCAATGCAGCCATCCTCCTCGATATCCTCAAAGGGGAGAAGGGGCCGAAGCGGGATGTGGTTTTGATGAATGCCGCCCCGGCGCTCGTCGCCGTCGGAAAGGCAAAGACACTCCAGGAGGGGGTCCATCTGGCGGAGGAATCGATCGACTCCGGAAGGGCGATGGGCAAGCTGGAAGCCTTGAAGGAGATGACCAATAAGTAAGGAGTAAGTAGTTGGCTCCTTACACTTCACCCCTCACTTATTCTATGACTTTCCTAGACGACATTCTTAAAGTCAAACGCGAGTCGGTTCAGCGCCGAAAGGGGCGGAGCGCGCTTCAAGAGCTCCGGTCGCGGATTGCCGATGCGGAGCCGACCCGTCGATTTCAGAAGGCGCTTCGAGAACGCCAAGAGGGGGCTCCCCGGCTGATCGCCGAGATCAAGAAGGCCTCTCCTTCGAAAGGGATCATTCGGGAAAAGTTCCAGCCGGTGGAGATCGCCCGGATCTACGAGGGAGAAGGGGCCGCCGCCGTTTCCGTCTTGACGGAAGAGCACTTTTTCCTCGGCAAGCCTTCTTATCTAAAGGAAGTGCGGTCGGCGATCGCGCTTCCCTTGCTGAAAAAAGATTTCATCCTCGATGAATTTCAAGTGTATGAAGCGCGCGCCTGGGGAGCCGACGCGCTCCTCCTGATCGCCGCCTTGTTGGAACGCCAACAGGCGATCGACTATTTCCATCTGGCGCGGGAACTCTCGCTCGATACCCTTGTGGAAATTCATGATGAGAAGGAACTGGAGCAGGTGGTCGATTGGGCGCCGGCCATCGGGATCAACAATCGGGATCTGCGCACCTTCAAGACCGATCTGGAAACGACCTTCCGCCTTCTCCACAAGATCCCATCCTCGGTTCGGAAGGATCGGATTGTGATCAGCGAGAGCGGGATTCACTCTCGAAAAGAGGTGGAGCGGCTCTACGATGCCGGGGTCGAGGCGATGCTGATCGGAGAAACGTTCATGGCAGCTGAGAAGATGGCGGACAAAATGAAGGAATTGTTGGGAAGATAGGGGGCCGGCCTGAAGGTCAAGATCTGCGGGATTACCAATCTGGAAGATGCGATGATGGCGGCGGAGTATGGGGCCGATGCGATCGGATTCATCTTCGCCCCGGAGAGTCCGCGATTCACCCCGCCGGAGACGGTCCGAAAAATTATCTCCTCCTTGCCGGTCTTCGTAACCACTGTCGGTGTCTTTACCTCCGGGGAGGAGAAAGATTTCAGGCGGGCGGTTGAAGAGTGCGGACTCGACCTGATTCAATTTCATGGTTCTTTTTCACCCGAGACGATCCGGCCGTTTGCATCGCGGGCGATCAAGGTGATCCGCGTCCGGGATGAGGGGAGTCTCGATGAGATATCGTCCCCTCCCGCACGCGCCGTTCTGCTCGACACGTACCACGATCAACAACTCGGCGGAAGTGGCGCTACATTTGATTGGAAGATTGCGGCGAAGGCAGCACGACTCGGAAGGGTTCTCCTTGCCGGCGGTCTGACGCCGGAAAATGTCGAGGCGGCGATTGCGACGGTCCGTCCCTACGGTGTCGATGTGAGCAGCGGGGTGGAGATCGAGACAGGGGGCCGGGGGTCGGGGGTCGGGGGTAGGAGAAAGAAAGATCACGTGAAGATGAAACGATTTATCGAAGCGGCGAAGCGGGCGGGGGAGAAGTATGCTGTTACCGAATAAAAAAGGGCGGTTCGGTCCCTACGGCGGGAGGTATGTTCCCGAAACGTTGATGCCGGCGCTCGAGGAGTTGGAAGCCGCGTATCAGGCCGTCCGCCGCGACCCGACGTTTAAGAAAGCGCTGGCCGATGCGCTGAAGAATTACGTCGGCCGGCCGACCCCGCTCTATTTTGCGCGGCGTCTCTCGGAGCGGCTCGGCGGCGCCAAAGTCTATCTGAAACGGGAAGACCTCTGCCATACCGGGGCTCATAAGATCAACAATACGATGGGCCAGATCCTCCTGACACAGAAAATGGGGAAGAAGCGGGTCATCGCCGAGACCGGCGCCGGGCAGCATGGGGTGGCGGTGGCGACGGTGGCGGCGCGCGCGGGACTGGCCTGCGAGGTCTATATGGGGACCGAGGATATGGAGCGGCAGGCGCTGAACGTCATCCGGATGCGTCTCCTGGGGGCGAAGGTGACCGGCGTCGACGCCGGAAGCCGGACCCTGAAGGATGCAATCAACGAAGCGCTACGCGATTGGACCACGCATATCCGAACGACCCACTACATCCTCGGCTCGGTCCTGGGGCCGCATCCCTTCCCGATGATGATCCGCGACTTCCAGTCGGTCATCGGGCAGGAGGCGCGCCAGCAGATCTTGCGGGCGGAGGGACGGCTTCCCGACGCCCTGATCGCCTGCGTCGGCGGGGGGAGCAATGCCATCGGTCTTTTTTACCCGTTTCTCTCGGATAAATCGGTTCGAATGGTCGGCGTCGAGGCGGGAGGACGCGGCATCGCCCCCGGGCAGCACGCGGCGAGGTTTGCGTCCGGCTCGGTCGGCGTTCTCCATGGGACGATGACCTACCTGCTCCAAGATCCGAGCGGACAGATCCAGACGACCCATTCGGTTTCGGCCGGTTTGGACTACGCGGCGGTCGGCCCGGAGCATAGCTACTACCGGGATATGAAGCGGATCGATTATACTTATGTGACCGATGACGAGGCGCTGGCGGCCTTTAAGCTCCTTGCGGAGACCGAGGGGATTTTGCCGGCGCTCGAGTCGGCCCACGCGATCGCCCACCTGGTGAAGCTTGCGCCGACATTGGGCAAAGATCAGTTGATCATCGTCAACCTCTCCGGACGGGGTGATAAAGATGTGAATCAACTCTCCCAAATGGAAGCATTCGCGTCCATGATCGGGGAGAGGAAGTAAAGCGGGGAGGGATCATGCCTGCAACGACGAAAAAGAGAGCGAAGGGGGGCGGAGGAAAAAAGCGCAAAAAGCCCGTGGTTCAGGTGCACGCAGAGATCGGCTTAAAAAATAAGATCGCCGCCCAAAAAGCGCGGCTCGAGATCCTGGAGACAATGGAGGAGATCGGCCGGCTTCTGAACTCCACACTCGACGATCGGGAGGTTCGTAGGCGCGCCATGGAATCGGCGACCCGCTTGATGCGGTCGGAGGTCGGATCTTTATTGTTGATCGACCCCGAAACGGAGGAGCTTTTTTTCGAAGTGGCCCTCGGAGAGAAGGGGGAAAAGGTCCGCGAGATCCGCCTACAGCCGGGGGAGGGGATCGCCGGCTGGGTCGCGCAAACGGGGGAGCCGCAAATTGTGAACGATACCCGGGCGAACCCCCGTTTCTTCAAGAGCGCGGATGAGAAGAGCGGTTTCGTGACCCGCAATATGATCTGCGTTCCGGTGAAGATTCGCGAGAAGATTGTCGGCGTCCTCCAAGCGATCAACAAAAAGCGGGGAAAATTTACCGAGATCGATCTGGAGGGATTCAAATCGTTGGCCGACCAGGTCGCCATCGCCATTGAAAATGCCGGTTTGTACAAAGAGTTGAAAGAGACCTTTTTGAGCACGGCCGCGGCGCTCGGGGACGCCATCGAGGCGAAAGATGCCTACACCGGCGGCCACACGAAGCGGGTATTGGAATACAGCATGGTCGTCGGAAAACGGCTGGGACTTTCCCCGGAAGAGTTGGATCAGTTGAAACTCGCGGCGGCGCTTCATGACATCGGGAAGATCGGGATTGAAGATCGGATTCTAGGAAAACCGAGCCGTCTCGAGCCGGAGGAGGCCCGGATGATGGAGAATCACACCGTGATCGGGGCGAAGATCGTCGAAAATATCCGGCCGCTCCGCGCGATTGTCCCCGGCATCCGCCACCATCATGAGAAGTATGATGGAAAGGGGTATCCCGATGCGTTGAAGGGAGGGGGGATTCCGGTCATGGCCCGGATTATCTCGGTCAGCGATACGTTCGATGCGATCACCTCCGACCGTCCCTACCGAAAAGGGCTTCATTCGGAGATTGCCCTCCAAGAGCTGCGGCGACATGCCGGAACGCAATTCGATCCGAAGGTCGTTGATACCTTTATCGCGGCCTTCGAGAACGGAGAGATCGAGCCGATCCTCCATCGAAATCGGCGGACGATCGCCGGTCCTTCCACCCCTCCTTCAGAAGAAAAGAGCCCCCGATGAGCCGGATCGAGTCTACGATTAAAAATATAACGGCCCGAGGCGAAAAGGCGCTGATCGCCTACGTGATGGCCGGCGATCCGACCCTTTCCGAAACGGCGCAAATCGTTTTGGAGATGGAAAAAGCGGGAGCCGACCTGATTGAACTAGGGGTCCCCTTTTCCGACCCGGTTGCCGACGGTCCCACCATCCAGAAAGCATCGGAGCGGGCGCTGCGGCAGGGGGTGACGCTGCGTGGCGTTTTGGATCTGGTCACCCTGCTTCGCCGGCAGACGAAAATCCCGCTGATTTTGATGACCTATTCCAATCCGATCTATGCCTTCGGCCTTGCCGCTTTCTTCAAAGAGGCGAAAGGAGCCGGCGTCGACGGTTTGATCGTTCCCGACCTTCCTCGTGAAGAGGCGAAGGAATTCTTGTCTCTCGCGAAGCGCCACCTGATCGATTTGATTTTCCTGGTGGCGCCGACCACGCCGGCCGAGCGGGCGGAGCGGATCGTCAAAGACAGCGGCGGGTTTGTTTATTACGTCTCCCTCACCGGTATCACCGGCGCCGCTCTCACTGAGAAGGAGTCGATCCGCGCTCGGATACTGAAGTTGAAGTCGATGACCGACCGCCCGGTCGCCGTCGGCTTCGGCATCTCGACCCCGGAAGAGGCGAAAGAAATGGGACAAGCGGCCGATGGGATCATCGTCGGCAGCGCCTTGGTCAAGATCATCGAAACCGCCCAGAACGACCCCGCGTATCTCTCCCGGCTCTCGGGACTCGTCTCCTCATTGAAAGCCGCGATCCGCTCCTGACCTCTCTATATAGTAGATAACATTATGCCGGTTTCAGGTCCAACCGGTATTCCTCCTTTCCTTGACAAACCTCGATTTCCTGTTACCTTTGTAAACGTGTTTCGGACCACCCTGTCATTTGTAATCCCTTAAAAATATATTCAAATAAGGAATGATTAAAGAGGAGAGGACCATGCGGTTTAATTTAAGGACGGTTGTCTGGATCGGGTTTCTTCTCAGCACCGGTTTGTTTCTCGGCGGCGCGGAGGGACAGGGCTGCGGGGGAAAGAGCGTTTTCGAAAGCATGGCCGATGATGGAAGCGACGAGGCCCAGCTGGAGAAGGCGCGGATCGCGCTCGACGAGGGAGAGTTTGCAGATGCGGTGGAAATTCTTGCCGACCTTTGCGGGACAGATTATTCGGCCCCGAGTTGTGATCCGGAAGTCGTCAGTCTCTACGCTTCGGCCTTTTCAGGTCGCGCGGGGCTGGACGTTTTCGATCTCATCCAAGAGGCGGCCGATCGGCCGGTTGCACCCGGAAGCAGCTATACCCTCTTCTCAACCCATTTTTCGGATCCTGATTCTGTGGATGTTGGCGACATGAATAAAGCCGTCCTTCTACTTCTCTCCCTTTCGGCCCGAACGCCCGGTCAGGGACTGCAACTTGCGGTGGCGACCGTCGTTGATTTAGTCGTCCTGCTTGGCAGTGAGACGGGAGGATATGGAGCGGATGGAAGACCGGTCAGCATTCCGACCGCGGCGGAACTCGACTTAAGTGTCATTGAAGGGGTCTCGCTCATCAGCCGAGTGCTACGAGATGTGAATAATATGGATACCGGGCTGGACGAGGCCGGTATTGGGAATGAAAACATCAGCGGCCACATTCGTGAGATTCAGGAGCAGTTGGCGGGAGCGGATTCAACGGCGGTTGAGAGTTTCCTGAATACCATCTAATGACTTGGACACTGGGAGAGAGCGCCATGGTTAATAAAGGAATCATACTGGGGATCTTGGTCGGAGGGTTCTTGGGAATAGGGGTAGCGGCCGCCGAAGAGTTTCCAAGTCTCTATCGAGGAATTCGGCCGCTTGGGATGGGGGGAGCCTTCATTACCCTTTCCGATGATGAAAACGCGATGTTCTACAACCCGGCTGGTTTAAATGATGTGAGCGGATTCGGGGGGGTCGATCTTCTCAATCCGGTTGTGGAGTTCTCTGAGAACAGCAACTCGCTTTATCAGGACTTAAGCGATCTGGACACCGACAGCGAGGCGGCGGTAGCGGAGTTCCTCAGCGGGATGGTCGGAGAGCATCAACATGTACGCTTGGCGGTTCTGCCCAATTTTTACATGCATAATTTTGCCATTGGAGCGCTTGGCCAGGCCACAGTCGATATGGAAATCCGTAATCGGGCCAATCCTGAGGTGCCTACGAGGGTCCTGCTCGACGCCGGGGTTCTTGCGTCCGGGGCGCTCGGGTTTTTTGATGGGATGCTCCAGATCGGCGTCACAGGGAAGTATGTTCAACGGGAAGGGGTGGACACGGTCTATGACGCTGCAGACATTGCCGGCACCGACTTCGATCCACTCGATGAGTCTGTGAAGAAATCCGACTTCGCCCTTGATATCGGGACGAAGATCAATTTCAAGAATTCCCTCAAGCCGAGCGTTGCTCTCGTCGTTCAGAACATTACCGATCTCGACTTTGAAGAGCTCGGAATCATCCCTCAGCAGGTGAACATCGGCGCGTCGATCAATCCTGATTTCTGGATTCTGAAGACGACCTTCGCCATCGAACTCGACGATTTGACCAAGCAGGTCGAAGCAGACGACGACCTCTACAAACGGCTTCATCTCGGCGCCGAGTTCCGCTTCCCGATGATCTTGGCCGTCCGGGCCGGGGTCAACGGCGGTTACCTGACGGCCGGCGCCAGTGTCGACTTCTGGATTCTCTCCATTTCGGCCGCCACCTATGCGGAAGAGCTCGGGGCCATCTCCGGGCAGCGCTCCGATCGACGTTATGTTGCTCAACTGAGTCTTGGGTTCTAACGCTTGATCTTCTCAAAAGGGAGCGACCTTTCGGTCGCTCCCTTTTTTGTTCAAGCTTCATGCTCTTGCCTGCTTTCCGATCGGGTCCGCTTAGACGATTTCCGATCCAGTCGTAGGGTTGCATTTTTTCCCTCGATTCCTTTAAAATCATATATCTATTTGCCGATCCTTTTGTTAACGACATGAAAGAAAATATGCAGAAAAAAGATACCAGGCCCGCAGGCGAAGACGGATTGGAAGGGGCAAGGGCGGCCGAGGAGATCGAGAAGCTCCGCTTAATCACCGATTCCATGCCGGTCCTCATCGCCTATGTCGATGCGGGGCATTGCTATCGATTTAATAATAGGGTGTACGAAGAGTGGTTCGGCCAGAAACCCTCCGATCTCGATGGACGGCATGTCAAAGAGATCCTGGGTGAAGGGGCTTATGCCGCCCTGCTTCCTTATATCGAGAAAGTGTTCTCAGGGGAGCGTGTCGTTTTTGACGGTAAAGTTCCCTATCGGGAGGGCGGGGAGCGGTATATCCGGGCGACTTACTCCCCGCATTGGGCCGATGGAAAAGTGAAAGGATACTTCTCTCTGGTTCAAGATATCACGGCGCAGCAACGGACGGAGAAGGCGTGGCATAAGAGCGAGGAGCTTCTCAAGATCGCGCTCGAAGCCGGCAGAATGGGGGTCTTCGAGTTCGATATCCGGAGCGGAAAGGTCGCCTGGTCTCCTAATCTCGAAAAGATTCATGGCCTGGCGCCGGGGACATTCGGCGGCACCTTTGAAGATTTCAAACGGGATATTCACCCAGACGATTTGAACCGGGTTTTAAATCGGGTTCAACAGACCATCCAAGAAAAAAAGACCGACTACGGCGTAGAATATCGGATCATCAAGCCGAACGGGGAAACAGCGTGGGTAGAGGCCCGCGGCCGCGTCTTCTACGATCCGAACGGGGGGGCGGAGCGTTTCGTCGGTCTCTGTATGGATGTCACCGCGCGAAAGGGGGCTGAGGAGACGCTTCAAAATGAATTTGCCTTCCGGCGGGCAATTGAAGATGCCATCCCGGCCGGGATCACCATGGTCGATCCGAACGGGCGTAAAACCTATGTCAATCGCGCCTTCTGCGACATGGTGGGGTGGAGCGAATCGGAGCTGGTCGGAGCGGACCCGCCCTATCTCTACTGGCCGCCGGAAGAGATCGATCGGATCAGCCAGGCGTTCGAGGCCACGATGGCCGGGAAGGTCCCCCCGGGCGGTTTTGAACTGCGCTTCCGGCGCCGAAACGAAACGCGATTCGATGTTGTGCTGACCCCCGTTCCGGTCCGGGACAACCATGGCGCCCTTACCGGCTGGCTTGCCTCCGTCGTCGATATCACGGGACGCAAGGGGATCGAACAGAAACTTCAGGAGAGTGAAACGCAGTATCGCCTTCTCTTCGAGACCAACCCGCAGCCGATGTGGGTTTATGAAATCGAAAGCATGGCCTTTCTGGAGGTGAACGAAGCGGCGGTCCGGCATTACGGCTACTCCCGTGAGGAGTTTCTGTCGATGACGGTCAAAGAGATCCGTCCGCCGGAGGATATCCCGAAGCTGGCCCAAAAACACGCGGATGTTCCCAAGGAGGTGGCTTTAGGCCTTCGCTCCGCCGGGGTGTGGCGGCATCGCAAGAAAGACGGGACGATCATCGAGGTGGAGATCACGCGCAGTCCGATCGTATTCAAGGGGAGAAAGGCGCTGCTCATTCTGGCCAGCGATGTCACCGAGCGGCGCCGGGCGGAGGAGGAGCGGGTCGGCCTGCTCGCGCGCGAGCAGCAGGCGCGGCGGGAGGCGGAGGCGGCCAACCGTGCCAAGGATGAGTTCCTGGCGACCGTCTCCCATGAACTGCGCACCCCGCTGAACGCCATCTACGGATGGGCCCGACTGCTCCAGATGGGAGATCTGGATCGGGAGACGGTGACATCGGCCTATGAAACGATCGAGCGGAACGCCAAGGCCCAGGCGCAGTTGATCGATGATCTTCTCGATGTCTCCCGGATCATCGCCGGAAAGCTTCGGCTCGATGTTCGCTCGATCGCGTTGAAGCCGGTGATCGAGGCGGCGATTGAGACGGTGCAAACGGCGGCGAACGCCAAAGGAATCACGCTGGATTCAACCTTCGATGAAAGAATCGAATCGATCTCGGGAGATCCGGACCGCCTGCAGCAGGTTGTCTGGAATTTGCTGTCGAACGCCATCAAGTTCACCCCGACCGGAGGCCGGGTCGAGATCGAACTCCGTCGGATCGACTCCGCAATCCAGATTCGAGTAGAAGACGCGGGAATCGGGATCCATCCCGAGTTTCTCCCTTATGTTTTTGATCGGTTCCGGCAAGCCGAGAGAGTGAGCACCCGATTCTACGGAGGGTTGGGGCTCGGCTTGGCCATCGTCCGCCATCTGGTGGAACTCCACGGCGGGACCGTTTCAGCCGAGAGTCCCGGCGAAGGAAAAGGAGCGAATTTCACGGTGACCCTTCCGCTCAAAGTGCTCTCCGAGGAATCACCCGATCCGGAGATGAAACGCTCGGAGGAGACAATGCCGCCGACCCCTGCGATGATGCTGGAGGGAGTTGAAGTTTTGTTGGTGGACGATGAAGCCGACGCCCGCGAACTGCTCACCCTGATTCTTCAACGATCGGGCGCCCGGGTGATCACCGTTTCATCGACCCGAGAGGCGATCGACAGGCTCAAGCGGAAAAAACCCGATCTCTTGGTGAGTGATATTGAGATGCCGGGAGAGGATGGCTATTCCCTGATCCGGAAGGTCCGGGCGCGAGAGGCCGAGCGCGGGGAGAGGAGCGTTCCGGCGGTGGCGTTGACCGCTTATGCAGGAAGGGCCGATCGACGGCGGGCCCTCATGGCCGGTTTTCAAAAACATGTTCCCAAGCCGGTCGATCCGGCCGGATTGGTCGCCGTGGTGGCGGGGCTGATCGGACTTCCGAGGGAGGAGCATCGGGCCCCCGACCGCTCCTCGGACGAAGCGAATTCCCGCTGATCAGACGCGTTCCCTTTACGCCCCTTCAATTTTCCCATCGACCATTTTGATGAGCCGATCGGCCTGAAGCGACAGCTTCTCGTTATGCGTCACCAGGACGAAGGTGGTTCCCCTTTCCCGGTTGAGCTTTTTCAGCAGGGAGAAGACCTCATCGCTCGTGTGGGTGTCGAGATTTCCGGTCGGTTCGTCGGCCAGAATCAATTGCGGCTGCAGGACCAGCGCCCGTGCGATGGCGACCCGTTGCTGCTCCCCCCCGGAGAGTTGCCCCGGCCGGTGGGTCAGCCGATGACCCAACCCGACCGCTTCGAGCATTTCCCGAGCGGCTGTTTCGATCTTCTGCCGCTCCATCCGTTGGATCAATCCCGGCATCATGACATTCTCGAGCGCCGTGAATTCGGGAAGAAGATGATGAAACTGAAAGACATAGCCGATCTTTCGATTCCTGAATTCGGCCAGCTCCCGATCGGACCGGGAGAAGAGGTCGATCCCTTCAAAGAAGACCTTCCCGGAGGTCGGGCGGTCGAGCGCGCCGAGGAGATGGAGCAGCGTGCTCTTGCCGACCCCCGACGCGCCGACGATCGCCAACAACTCTCCCTTTTGGATTCCGATCGTTACCCCTTTCAGGATGACCAGCTCCTTGCCGGCGATCGGAAACGATTTGTAAAGGTCGATCACTTCAATCATATAGAACCTAAAAACGTTATTCGTGAGTCGTTATTCGTTAAACGTAAAACGAATTTCACGATTCACGAATAACAAATAACGTTTAACGGTGTCCTTGCTCACTCGTACCTCAGCGCTTCGGCGGGATCGAGTTTGGCGGCCTGCCAGGAGGGGTAGAGGGTGGCGAAAAACCCGATGAGGACCGCCGCCAATGAGACAACGAAGACATCGAGCGCGTTGATCTTCACCGGCAGGTGGCTGATGTAGTAGATGTCGGCCGGCAGCGTATAAAACTTCTGAAGCATCCAACAGACGACCAGTCCCAAGGGGGTCCCCAGGATCACGCCGACCAGACCGATAATCACCCCCTCCATCATGAAGATCCGCATGATCGACTCCCGCGTCGCCCCCATCGCTTTAAGAATGGCGATCTCCCGGCTCTTTTCAACCACCGTCATCGTGAGGGTGCTGACGATGTTAAAGGAGGCGACCAGAATGATCAAGACGAGGATAATGAACATCATCATCTTTTCAAGCTGGAGCGCCGAGAAGAGGTTCCGGTTAAGCTTCATCCAGTCGCGCGCCTGGTACGGAAAACCGAGATGGGTCTCGATCTGATCCGCCACACGATCGGCGATGAAGATATCATCGACCTTCACCTCGATCCCGGTGACCGCGTCGGAGAGGTTGAAGAAGTTCTGCGCCTCTTTGATCGAGATATAGGCGAGGGAGGAGTCATATTCGTACATCCCGGAGTCGAAAATGCCGACCACCCGGAATTTCCGGATCTTCGGCGTAAAGCCCATCGGGCCGGTGAGCGATTTGCCGATCGACGCTCCCTCCTGGCCGACCGGCGAGACGATATTGATCCGATCTCCGAGAAACGCCCCCAATCGCCCCGCCAGCTCCCTGCCGATGATGATGCCGGGAAGAATCTTCTCCGGCTCCCCTTCCGTCTCGCCGATCTCTTCTTCAGGAAGGGAGGAATCAGGCGGATTCGTCAGATAGTCGAGCCGCCCTTCGATGATGTTTTTCCCGATCTCGGTGACCTCCGCCTCGGTTTCAGGGTTAATTCCGCGCAGGACCACGCCGAAGACATTGGTGTCGGATGAGAGGAGGACCTGTCTGAAGATAAAGGGGGTGGCGGCGACCACGTGTGGAACCTTCTTCGCCTCGTCAACCAGCCGGGGATATTCGGGAATCTCGTCCCGGGTCCGGTCGGTGATGACGATGTGGGAGTTGGTCCCGAGGATCTTATCGCGGAGGTCTTCCTTGAAGCCGGTCATGACGGCGAGGGTGGCGATCAGTGCGGCCACGCCGACCATGACCCCGCCGATCGAGATCAGGGTATTCAGAGAGATGCTTTTTTGGCGCCGTTTGGCCTTTAAGTAGCGAAGGCCGACGAAAAATTCATAAGGCAAAGACATTTAATTAGGTAACGTTATTCGCTATCCGTTCAACGTTAAACGTAAAATCAAATATCATTTACGAATAACGACTCACGAATAACGACTAACGTTCACTCCTCTCTGGTCTTAATTGCGGAAAGAGGATCACGTCGCGAATCGAGCTCTGATTGGTCAACAACATCACCAGCCGGTCGATCCCGATCCCTTCCCCCGCGGTCGGGGGCATCCCGTACTCCAGGGCGCGAAGGTAGTCCTCATCCATGACGTGGGCTTCCAAATCGCCGGCCGCCCGCTGGGCCGCCTGCGATTCAAAGCGGGACCGTTGATCGTGCGGGTCGTTCAACTCGGAGAAGGCGTTGGCGATCTCGCGCGAGGCGATATACATCTCAAACCGTTCGGTGAGATGCGGCTGGTCCGGCTTTCGCTTTGCCAACGGGGAGATCTCGGTCGGGTAGTCGGTGATGAAGATCGGTCCCGTCAGCGCCGGCTCGACCGTCATCTCGAAGAGATCGTTCAACTGTTTCCCAAGCGAAGCCCCTGGTTTCATCGGCAGCCCCGCCCGCTGCATCAGCTCGGCGACCTTTTCTGGATCGGAGAGGTCGCTCACTGCCACCCGGTATTTCTCCGCGATCGCATCGAGGTAGGCGAGCCGGCGCCAGGGGGGGGTGAGGTCGATCTGTTTTCCCTGGTATTCGAACGTCAGCGTCCCCAAGACCTCCTTCGCCACCGTGGTGATGAGCGATTCGGTGAACGACATTAGATCCCGGTAATCGGCGTAGGCCATGTAGAATTCGAGCATGGTGAATTCGGGGTTGTGGATCGTCGAGATCCCCTCGTTTCGGAAATTCCGGTTGATCTCATAGACCCGCTCGAACCCGCCGACGATCAGCCGCTTCAGATAAAGCTCCGGCGCGATCCTCAGGTAGAGATCGACTCCCAGCGTATTGTGATGCGTAATGAAAGGGCGCGCCGCGGCCCCGCCGGGAATCGGGTGCATCATCGGCGTCTCTACTTCCAGAAAATCATGCTGTGTCAGAAAGCGGCGAATCGAATCGATGATCATGCTGCGAAGGGCAAACACTTTTCGGACTTCCGGGTTGGCGATCAGATCGACATATCGCATCCGGTAGCGGGTTTCGACATCGGTCAGCCCGTGCCACTTCTCCGGAAGGGGCCGGAGCGATTTGGAGAGAAGGGTCAGGCGATCGGCTTGAAGGGTCAATTCGTCGGTCTTCGTCCGGAAAAGGGGACCTTCGACTCCAATGTAGTCGCCGATATCGAGCTTCTCGAAGAGATCGTAACCGGCCTCCCCCAGATGGTCTTTCTTGAAATAGACCTGAAGCCGTCCGGTGGCGTCTTGCAGGTGGGAAAAAGCGGCTTTGCCGAAACGGCGAAGCGAGACCATCCTCCCTGAGATCTTATAGGAAACCGGCTGCGCCTCAAGGGTCTCTTTGGTGGAGGAGTGATACTTCTCGACGATCTCGGCGAGCGGCGTCTTCCCCTCGAAGCGGGCGCCGTACGGATCGATCCCGGCGGCGCGGAGGCTCTCCAGCTTCTTGATCCGCTGGACAATCTGGTCGTTGGTCTCTTCCATCTAGGATGAAACTCCTCAATTCGTATTGGGCTGGGACGACTCTCTGAGCAGTGAGAATCCTTTCAAAAATCAAATCATTATAGAGGATTGGCCGGGACACGTCAAGGATCAGACATGGCACGACGGAACGGCCGTTTTCTTGTCAAAAGGGGGATCGACTGTTACACTCAAATGGAGTATGAAACATGTGGGAAACCCATGAACCGGATCAAGTTAAGCCCTCTCTCCTTACGGGGAGCAGGGATTTTTTTTCTCGTCATCGCCTTGTCTCTTCACGCCTGCGGGCGGGGAGGGGGCCGGCATCGGGGGGGACGTCCTCCCGCCGCGCCGACCGGGGTCGCCGTCACTGCGTTCAGCGGAGCGGTTGTCATCGGATGGGACCCGGTCGACGGGGCGACCTCTTACAATGTCTACGTGGCGGCCGGCCCCGGGGTGACGAAAACGAATTACGAGACCCTCCCTTTCGGGAAGCGGAATCCCGCGGCCGCCGGTCCTTTCACGCAGAGCGATCTACTCGACGGGACACCCTATTATTTTGTCGTTACGGCGGTGAATGAGGCGGGGGAGAGCGCCGAATCGGCCGAGGTCTCCGCCACGCCGACGTCGACCGCGCTTCCTCTTCCTCCCACCGGATTAAGAGCGATCGCCGCGGACGGTCAGGTCACCCTGGAATGGAACTCCGTCACCGGCGCCTCGAGTTATTTCCTCTACAGGGCGACCGTCTCCGGGATCAACCGAGATAATTGGAACACCATTGTCGGCGGAAATCGGACCCAGGTGCCGGGAGGCGCCACTGTCTATATCGAGGACGACCTGACCAACGGCACGACCTACTTTTTCGTCGTCACCGCCCAAAACAACCTCGGGCAGGGTGCCGAATCGGCAGAGGTTTCGGCGACCCCTTTTGCGGCGGAGACGGTTCCGGTGCAACCGACGAACTTGACCGCCTCCGCGGCGGACAGTGAGGTGATCCTCAACTGGAATGCCGCCGCCGGGGCGCAATTTTACAACGTCTACTGGAGCACGACGGCGGAGGTCACCCCGGACAACGGAACGAAGATTCCCAATCTCTCCGGCACCAGCTATACCCACACCGCCCTCACGAACAACACCCTCTACTATTACATTCTGACAGCGGAGAATGCCCACGGGGAAAGCCTTCCGTCCGAGGAAGCCTCGGCGACGCCGATTCCGATCCCGCCCCCGGCGGTGGTGACCTTGCCCCCGAGCGAGGTGTTAAAGACCGGCTCGGCGATCTTACATGGGGAGGTGAACCCGCTTGGATTCTCGGGAGAAACGACGGTTTATTTTGAATGGGGGGTGACGACGGCCTACGGCAGCAGCACGGCGCTGCAGACCACACCGGGTGGGAATACTTTTGTGCCGATCGCGGACGGCCTAGAAGCTCTGGAGCCAAACAGACCCTACCACTACCGCATCGTGGCGACGAACAGCAGAGGAACGAACTACGGGGCGGATCAGAGCTTTATCCTTCCCTTTCTCGGCGAACCGAACGAGTTTTCTGTGGAGCCAGAAGAAAGTCCGAGCGACGTTGCGATCGCCGATTTTGATGGAGATTCAATATCGGATCTGGCTACTACTAACTTTGGAACCCACAAAGTCTCAATCCTGTTTGGCATTGGAAATTGGGCCGATCCCGAGGATGAGGATAATTTTGGTTTTGATACTGTCTCGATCCCTGTATATGATGTCGGAAACAATCCAGAACATCTTGCCGCTGGAAAATTCCATGGAAACCTAAACCCGGCCGATCTCGTCGTATCGAATGGCACCAGTGGTACAATGACCCTCCTTTCGAATAATGGGAATGGGATTTTTACCCCCGCCTCTATCGATCTCTGGACGAACCCGGCCGATAGCGGAAAGACTTTTCCTTCTGACCTGCTTGTTGCCGATTTCAATGAAGACGGAAATCCGGATGTGGCCGTTTCATCTGTGATGAGTGGGGTTGGAAATGTGGTTATCCTCATTGGAGACGGCGTAGGTGGATTCGCTTCAAAAACGCTCTTCGCAGCGGGTGTCAGCCCCTCTGGAATCGCTTCAGGAGATTTTAATGGAGACACTCACCTCGACTTGGTCGTAACGAATGAACTGATTAATACCATCTCTCTTCTGTTGGGGGATGGGGCCGGGAGTTTCGAGGCTCCGACCTCTTTTTCGGTCGGAAGTGACGCATTCCATCGGCCGGTCGCCTTGGCATCGGAAGACTTCAATGAAGATGGGATTCTCGATCTGGCAGTGGTGAATCGCGAGAGCGGAACGGTCTCGATCTTCTTGAATGACGGTGCCGGCGGTTTTGCAGCGCCGACCCGCTTCCCGGTTGGATTGGAGCCCCAAGGGATTGCGGTGGGGGACTTTAACCGGGATAGAAAACCGGATCTGATCATTCCGAATTTCCATCCCACGGGCAATACCCAAGACAATACCGAATCAGTTACGATCTATCTGGGGGTCGGAGATGGGACCTTTGGGCCTTCCCGAGAGGAGATTCTCGGAGAAGGAAAAAATCCGGTCGCCGCCGCCACAGGTTATTTTGATGATGATCCGCCGAATGATCCGTACGACCCGGATGATCCGAATGCGAACTCCAAACTCGATCTCGTCGTGGTAAATCGCAGCGGAAACTCGGTCTCAGTTCTTTTGGGACAGTGATTGACTCGAAGCGGTCGCTTTCGGTCAGGCCGCTTCTCTCTGGCGCGTCAGCGCCCGCAAGACCGCCGCGTACCGCGCGTCGATCTCACTTCGATACCAAGACATCGTCAGCTTTTCTTTTGCTTCTGTTTTAACCTGCTCGGCATGCCGGAGAAGCGCCGCCCGGTCTTCCTCTCGATGAATATGTGTTCCGATCACGGCAAGACTTTCCAGAAGCCGAAGCGTGACCGCTATACTCGATGATCCATACTGCCGGATATCCTCAAAGGCATCCTCGGCGACCTCCACGAAGGTGACCGGGTCGGCGATGATCCGGAGATGGTTTTCATCGTCATAGCGGTAGGGAGAAGGAATCGTCCGCTCGGCCAGGCGGGAGAGCGAGGCCCCGAGGCGGTCGATGCAGGTGGTGGCGGTGAACGGATCGTTGATGCCGGGAGAGACGGCGCGGACAGCGGTCTCGACGAGCTGCTGGATGCCGAATTTCACATCCTGCGTCAGTGTCCGCTCCCTTCCGAGAATGAAGGCCGCGTGGATTTGGCCGGAGACCGTCTCATCGACCCGCTCCCTCGGCCAAGCCCGCACCAGCACGTGACCCCAGCTGATATAATCCCCCGGGCGCTGTACGAGCCGCAGAAGGAGATTCTTCTGTCGGGCAAGGCGCATCAGCTTCTCGTTGTCGATTGCCTGAAGGTAGCCGATCTCCGACGCGCAGATCGAGACCGCCTCCGCTTCGAATTCCTTCGGAATATCGGCTTTGCCGCGTTGGCGGCTCTCCGGCGTTTCTTCCCCGAGCTCCTCCGGAAAGACCCCATCGATCGCCTCATCGAGCTCTTCCCCCACGGTGGAGATGATCGTCGAGGCCTGAATCGACGCCGAGATGTGGTGGATGAAGTAGATCAACACGCCGAGACTGAAGATCGCCAGGACGATGCCGAAGGTGATGGAGAGATGCGGGACGAACCCCTCCTCGCCGTCTCCGGTGACCGTCCGGAGGACGAGAAGACAGTAGATGAACGTCCCGACAAAAGTCCCGAGGACGATCTGGTTTCCGGGGTCGCGCATGAAGTTGCGAAGCAAACGGGGACCGAACTGCGAGGAGGCGAGGGAGAGAACGACGATCGTGATCGAGAAGACGACCCCCGCGACGGTGATCATCGATCCGGCGATCGTCGAGAGAAGGATGCGCCCCCCCTCCGGCTGGCCGCCATAGATCCACCACGTTTGCGGCCAGTCATCGCCGATTCGGCCGTCAAGGTGAGTCATCATGAAGGAGAGACCGATCGCCAGGATCGTCGCGAGCGTCGGGACGAACCAGAAGCTGGTTCGAAGCCAGTCCCAAAATTGAATCGCTTTTGTTTTCATTTTTGACCCTTTCGAGAGCCGGTTATGCCGCCCGCTTCGGAATGATTGAAATCCCGCCGCTCCGCTCCAACACGGCATATTTGATCTGATCCATCCGCTCCAGCCCGAGTCGCTCCCGGGCCGCCGTTAAAATATCCGATTCATCGACACGTGCTTTGTCCATTCGATCGTGGAGCGGGCGGCCGTTTTCCACAATGATCAGGGGAACCCCATCGAGCCACTTTTCCGCCCGCGGCGACCGTTGCTTGACCAAAGACATCAGGATGTCGGCGCCCAGGAGTGTGATAATCAACAGAAAGGCATTGGTGATGGAGTAGTCCTGGCCGAGCAGGGCCTGTTGGGCCGCCTCCGCAATGATCAGAATGAGGACAAAGTCGAAGGTGGTGACCTCCGAAACAGAACGTTTGCCGCCAATCCGAAAGACGATTAAAAGAAAAATGTAAACGGCGAGGCCGCGTAGAACGGCGTCCATAAAGACCTCCTTGGTTCATGAAGGGGGAGCGCACTCATGGATAAATCCATTGGCGGAAAGCCAATTCCTCTCCCGTGTTAAGACCGATCCGGCCCGGAAGCAGTCCGAACTGCTCGGTCTCCAGGTGAAATGTAATTTCTTTTGGGGGCCCCGATTTCTCGACCCGAAAGAGGTAGGTAAGACGATCCGGGCCGCTTTGGGTCTCATCCGGCTCCGGGGTGATCCGTCGAATCTGCACCCCCTTCAAGTAATCGAGATCGATCCAGAGGCGGACCGCTCCCTCTTTTTCGGCGCCGGGCCCCACAAGGACGCGGAGCGTCGTCGGGGACTGAAAGCGCTCGAAGCGTTTGTACTCCAACCGGAGGGGCCCCCCTTGTCGGCCCTGGCCGGCGCTGCTGAGCGGCCCCGGACCGAATAACCCGAGGAGGGCTCCCAGCACCGCGAGCGCCATGAGAATCCAGCCGATTCGTTGGATTTTCCAGGAGCGCTCTTGAAAAGGGAGATCCTCATCGATTTCTAAATTTCCGACCTGTTTCATGGTTGCCATCGTTTCATCCTTAAAATGAGTTTCTCATTATTTTGTCTCCTCTGGTCTGACGATGTTCGGCGCTTCTTCTTCCCGCTCCATCCGCTCATCGGGGGGAGGCCGCCCGATCAGAAAGCTTGCGATCGTGGCGGTGATGTAGCCGAAAATCGCGAAAGCGTAGACTGCCAGGAGCCAGCAAAGAATCCGGCCCTCGGCGGTTTTCGGCCAGTATTCCGAACCCATCGTGGTGATGATCATTGCGGTCCACCAGAGCGCCTCTGCGTAGCTGTGGAACCCGGCACCTTGCTCCGCCGCCTCGACATATCCCGATGAACGCAATGCAGCCGGGTTTTCAAAAAAAACCATGCCGGCTGCGCCGGCGAAGGTGATCAGGACCGTTAGGGCCAGGACGTACCCGAAGCCGTGGCGGCCGAGAGTGGTCCGGACCGCTCCCATGCCGCGGCTGAACGAGGTAATGAGTCGGGCCAGATTGACCGGCCGCACCGTACCGGTGACCCGGAGAAATCGAAGGGTTTGAGCGACCCGTAAAATGCGAAGCGCGGGGAGAGCCAACGAGAAGACGGTCAACCAATGGCGGCGAAGGTAGACCGCCTTGTCCGGTGCGACGAGGATCTCGATTAAAAAATCTAAAACAAAGATTCCCCAGATCGCATAAGTCAGGGTGCGCACAACGCCGTTGTGCCCCGTCAGGTCGAGGATCAGAAGGCCGATCCAGGCGAATGACAGGAAGACCATCGGCTGATCAAGCAGTGAATCGACCTGCCGGAGCAACTCCCAACGTGCTTGGCGGAGGCCGTTTTCATCTTCCTCTGATTCTTTCTTGAGCATCTATTTCTCCGAACATAAAAAAAGCAAAAGTTATGCCAGTAGCTGAACCAGAGACAATTACTCGCAATTGGTATTGATGAGTTTGGGCTCTCAACCCATCCTGATCCAGTTCTACCTGGAGTGGAGCAGTTGCGCGTGACTCCTTCCTTGTATTTCATGGAAAGGTAGTGATACAATAAACGCTGTCTGCGTCATCATCCGTTTCTTCTTCGATTCTGCTCTTGTTTCCATTCTCGGTTCAGCGTGTTCCAATACCCCTGGGATCCAAGCGATCCCTCCTACGGGCCCGACGAGATGATTCGTCATTAGTCGTCCGACTTGAAGATAGGTGAATGGATATCTACATTTCGGGATGGACTTCCGATCGGCCGATTGATAAAGTACCGCGCGGTGTATAGAGACGGCGTACATTTAAATAAAGAAGTTGAGCGGACGCGGTGAAGAGGAATCCACATGAGCGCCACAATCGGCTATGCTGTAGGAAAGTGTCGGTCCGCCCGCGGAGGGAGGTTCCAGCGATTCCCTTTGTAGCTACCAGGAGGTGAAGATCCTTGCAAAAAAAGATTTTAGTCGTTGACGATAATCAGGATACGGTCCAGATTTTGACGGCCGTACTGAAACGAGGGGGGTATATCGTCGTGGCGGCGAGAGACGGGGTCGAGGCGGTTGAGAAGGTTCAACAGGAAAGACCGGCGCTGGTCCTTTCGGATCTGATGATGCCGAAGCTGGATGGTTTCGGGGTCATGGAGGCGATGCGGGCCGACCCCGGAATGAACCAGATTCCGGTGCTGATTATCTCCGCCAAAGTCGATCCGGTTTCCAAGGCGCGGGGAATGGAGTTGGGGGCCAAAGATTATATCGTAAAGCCGATCAACCCCGGCGAAGTTCTCCAGAAAGTCCGCCACCATCTTCAAGAGGGTCTGAGTTAGAAGAGACTCTGACCTGAATCTTTGATCCCTTCCCATTTTTCCGAGATCATCTCCACTTCTTCCTTGGTAATGACTTACCGGCTTGATAAAACTGAAATAGCCTGATACACTCCCTTCATTCCGATGGAATGAGGGACCTCTTTGCCGGAATCAAAACGGATTCATATCATCGCCATCTGCGGGACGGGGATGGCCGCCTTGGCCGGACTTCTCAAAAAGGCGGGGCACGCCGTCACCGGCTCCGACACACAGATCTACCCCCCCATGAGCACCCTTCTTGAAGAAGCCGGAATCCCCTGTAAGATCGGGTATGACCCGGCCCACATCGAACCGAATACCGACCTGGTGATCATCGGAAACGCCGTCGGCAAAACCAATCCGGAGGTGGTCGCCACCCTGGAGCGGGGATTGCCCTATTTCTCCATGCCGGCGGCGCTGGGGGAGTTTTTCCTCAAGGGAAAAGCGTCGCTGGTGGTGGCCGGGACACACGGAAAGACGACCACCTCTTCTCTTCTCGCCTGGGTATTGACCTCGGCAGGGCTCGATCCGGGAATGATGATCGGCGGCTGGGTGAAGAACTTCAACAGCAATCACCGCTTGGGAAAGGGGAATTACTTCGTCGTTGAAGGAGACGAATACGATACCGCCTTCTTCGACAAAGGACCCAAGTTCCTTCATTATCAGCCTCATCATGCCATCCTGACCAGTATCGAGTTCGACCACGGCGACATCTATGCCGATCTGACGGCGATCAAACAATCTTTCCGAAAGTTCGTGGCGCTTCTCCCCGCGGAGGGATTGCTGGTGACGGCCGCGGGAGATCCCGCGATCGGGGAGGTCATCAAAGGGGCCGGCTGCCGGATCGAGACCTACGGGATCGATGAAGAGGCCGATTGGCAGGCGGAGCAGATCCATATGACCGGGGAACTCCTTTCGTTCGACGTTTTCCGCCGCCGAAAAAAAATGGGGACGATTCGAAGCCCCTTGGCCGGCCGGCATAACCTGAAAAATACATTGGCAGTGATCGCGTTGGCGCACGAGGTCGGCGTTCCTTGGGAAAAAATCGCGGAAGGGGTGCTGCGATTCGAGGGGATCAAGCGGCGCCAGGAGATCGTGGGGGAGGTTCGCGATATTTTGATCATCGACGACTTCGCCCATCATCCGACCGCCATCTCCGAGACCCTCATGGCCCTCCGGCTCCGGTATCCGACCCGACGGCTCTGGGCCGTCTTCGAGCCGCGCTCCGCCACCAGCCGGCGGAATGTCTTTCAGAAAGAGTTTGTCGCCGCCCTTGCCCCGGCCGACCGGATTATCTTGGCAGACATCTTCGCCCCGGAGAAGATTCCGGCGGAGGATCGGCTTCATCCCGAAAAGATCATCTCCGATCTGGTCGCGCTCGGAAAGAACGCCCGGTTTTTATCGACCCCCGACCGGATCGTCTCCGAAATGGTGAAGGAGCTGGCGCCGGGAGATGTCGTCTGCGTAATGTCGAGCGGCGGTTTCGGCGGGATTCACCAAAAATTGATTTCCGGATTGTCTTCGTAGGGGCGTGATTCATCACGCCCGAATGAGAGGTGCGAGGGCGCAATGAATTGCGCCCCTACCAGGCGTGTCTAATCGAATCTCCCAAAAAATGCAGGAGGGGGTCGCCGCCGGGGTCTTCCCGGGGGGGGTCCTATTGATCTACTCCCAAGGGGAGGTCCGTTTTCATCAGGCGTTCGGATCGGCCTCGCTGATTCCCAACCAGGTCCCGATGACCTGCGATACTCTTTTTGATCTCGCCTCCCTGACCAAGCCGCTCGCCACCGCCGCCGCGATCCTCATTTTAATTCAGAATGACCTTCTTGCCCTCACCGATCCGCTCTCGAAGTTTTTTCCCGAGTTTACTTTCGGGGCGAAGCGGGAGATCACCCTCTATCATCTCTTGAACCACAGCGCCGGTCTTCCCGATTGGAGGCCTTATTATCAGGAGATTGCGGAACAGGAGGAAAAAGATCCCGGTTTTCTCGGCTCCTCCGCAGCCAAGCGGAAAATCTGCCAACGGGTGAAAGAGGAGCCGCTGATCGCCTATCCGGGGGCGAAGAGCCTTTATAGCGATCTCGGTTTTATCCTCCTGGGCGAGGTGGTGGAAGCGGTGGCGACGGAGCCGCTTCACCGCTTTTGTTATCGGAATATCTTTTCAAAACACGATTGCAAGGAGACTTTCTTTATCCGGCTCGGACGGCGGCCTCAGGCCTATCGGGGGCGCCTTTTTGCCGCGACTGAAGAGTGCCCCTGGCGGGGAAAGGTGATCCGGGGGTGGGTTCACGACGATAATGCGTATGCGATGGGAGGGGTGGCCGGCCATGCCGGTTTATTCTCGACGGCGTGGGAGGTCTACCGTCTGGTCCGGCTTTGGATCGATTCGATCGAGGGGACGGGGCCGCTCAATTCGACGCTGGCCACCCTCTTCACCACCTGCCAGAAGGGGAATGACATTCCGGTCGGCTCTTCCTGGGGGTTGGGGTGGGACACCCCCTCGCATCCCCGTTCCTCTTCGGGCCGGTTTTTTTCTCCAATGAGCTTCGGCCACCTTGGCTTTACCGGAACATCAATTTGGGTCGACCGGAAGAGGGATCTCATTGTGATCTTGTTGACCAACCGGGTCCATCCGAGCCGCGACAATTCAGAGATCCGTCTCTTCCGCCCCGAGCTGCACGATCTGATTTTTGAGGAGGTGGTCGGTGTCTGATCAGCGCCGGCAGTCGATCATCAAGCCGAAACGGCTCTCCCCCGGGGAGACGATCGGAGTTGTGGCGCCGGCCGGGCGGGTGGAGCCGGCCGATCTTCACCGAGGCGTGCTTCGGCTCGAACAGCTTGGGTTTAAGGTCATCGTCGGGCGGCACGTTGAGAAGCGCCACCGCTACCTCGCCGGGAAAGACCCCGACCGGGCGGCCGACCTCCGGTCGATGTTCGAGAACCGTGATGTCCGCGCCGTCCTCTGCGCGCGGGGGGGCTCCGGAGCCGCCCGGCTCCTTCGCTTCCTCGATCGGAACCGCCTTGAACCGAAGATTTTCCTCGGCTGCAGCGATGTCACGACCCTGCTCCTCTATTTCTCCCGTATCTTGGGTTGGGTGACCTTCCATGGCCCGATGGTCGCAACGCAGTTTGGGAAAGGACCGAATCAGGCGATGGACGAAAACTTCATGAAGGTCCTCGGCGGCGAGGCGTTGGAAATGTCGTTCCCCGGCGTCCGGACATTGCGGCCCGGTCAAGCGGAGGGGATCTTGACCGGCGGCTGTCTTACCCTGATCTGCACAACCATCGGGACCCCCTATGAGATCGAGACCGAAGATAAGATCCTCTTTATTGAAGACATCGATGAGGCCCCCTATCGAATCGATCGGATGCTCTCTTATCTGAAAGGGTTGGGCAAATTCGACCATGTGCGGGGGGTTGTCTTCGGTCAGATGCCCCGTTGCCAGCCGGAGCTCCTTCCCGAGATCATTATGGAAATTTTTGATGAACTCCCCGTCCCGGTTCTCTTTGGTTTCCCTTCCGGCCATGGGGATTCGCTCGCCACCCTTCCCTTCGGCCTTCCTGTGCGGATCGATGGAATGACCGGCTCCCTGCGAATGTTGGAACCGGCCGTCCTTTGATGATTCCCGGGTGTGAAAGATTTACATATCTTCATTAAGCCCCCGCATCGTTTGTATATAACTTACCCAAGGCAATTCTCTCCATCTACTTTGATTTCCAATTAATTTCGTCTTCCCTCCCGTCGGCGCATCCCGTTTGCAACGGATTGATCCCACTTCCTAAAAAGTGCATGTTTTTTCATCGATCATCCGAAGAGGTCCCTTCTAACCGATGAATTCGAAAGCGTTCTACTGGCATGGGACTTGCTTTTTTCCTAATACAGAGTCGGCGAAGAGGAAATGTTCCTCTCATCTCAGAAACGAACTTTATATGGAGTAGAGGTCGATTATGAATTGCCCAAGATGCTCAGGATCGATGGTCCACGAGAACTTCTACGGTCTGGAAGACGAATACGCGTGGTTTTATCCAGGCTGGAGATGTGTTTATTGCGGAGAGATCGTGGACAAGGTCATCCTATCCAACCGCAAGGTCGTCAGCCGCCCTCATCGACGGGCCGCCTAGTCTTTCAGTGAGCGGGAGAAGAATGGACGCTCGTCGAATGAAGCGCCAGTTATCCCGCCATCTTCCCTGGACGTTGAAGGCCTCGCGGTCCATCATGAGGCGAAAGGGGATGATCTTCCCCTTTCCATAAAGCAGGCAAAGGATGATTCGCGACGAGGGAGAAGCGTCCGGATCGCGAAGTGGAACGGAACAACGGGTCATTTCTTGCCAGATACTATCAGTGAAATGCGGTCGTCGGCTGACCAGCGCACGATCTGGTCCAGAGAACGCACACAAGTAAACGTATCGACGGAATGTATCGCGGTGTTCAAAAAACTTCTCCAAAATATCAGCGTGTCCTCGGCCCATCGTGTCGTAGCCGCCTTTCGACAAAAACGAATCATCGCGATGACAGACCGGATCGATATCGATTTCTCTTGTTGAGAGTGAAGGAGGCTTCGAATGAAGTGGCTTGGTTTGAAGACAGGTTTATGGCTGATCGCGTTTATCTTGACGGGCGCCCTTTCCGCCCATGCGCAGGACCGGGAGGATGAGCGTGCCTGGTTTGTTCCCGAAATTGCCAATGTCGGCGCCGGTGTTCACGGCGGGTTTTTATCGTCTCGGGACGGAGACGGCGGCGAAGGATTTGCCGGCGCTCATCTCCGGTTTCGGGTCCTTTCTTTTATGGGGTTGGAGGTCTCTGCCGGCACGCTGGAGGAGACATTTCTGAACGAGTCGATCGTCCTGTCGGAGATCCCTTTGAGTGTGAGCGGACTGATCTACCCGGTCGGCGCCCCGTTCACTGTCCTTCCCTGGCCGGTCACCCCGTATCTGATCGGTGGAGTGACATGGGTTTATTTTAGAACCGATTTTGAGAAAGGGCTCGCGACACCCCCGACGAACCTTCAGAATGTCTCGCCCCTGGAGCACGATGTGGCGCCCGGCTGGCACGCGGGGGGAGGTTTCGATATTGGGATTACGGAGAACGTGACTTTCAGTGTGGAATATCGTGCGACCTTCTGGGACTTCAGGGAGAACATCGACAACGCCGCAGTCCGCGCCGCCCTCCCCGATCTTGAGACGAATAACTACACGGTGCGCGGCGCGCTTACGTTCCTGTTCCACTAATCACAAGGAGAAACACAATGAAAGAGACACTCAGCAAGCTGTTGGTTTTGATTCTGCTCATTGGAGTGACAACCGGTTGTGCCAGCTGGCGGGACCGCGATACGGAGAGCGCGCCGACCGATCGCGGCGCGGGGACCACGACCCGAACCGATGATGCGGCGCTGACCGCAAAGGTGAAGGCGAAGCTCCTCTCCGATGATGTTCTGAACGGGATGAATATCGATGTCGATACCCAAAATGGGGTTGTCTTCCTGAACGGGGTGGTTGATAGTCAGGACCAGAAGCAGAAGGCGATCGAGCTGGCCCAGAATACCGAAGGAGTCCGAGAGGTCGAGGACAATCTAAAGGTCGGTCGTATCGAGGGCTCTTCGAATGAGTCGGGGAGCACGTTGTCGGTGAATCTGCTGGAAGATCTCGGGTAGCTCTTTGACGCGGAGGGCGGTCGCCTCTGGGCCGCCCCCGCGTTTTGATCCACGTTTCCAATTTGGAGAAAAAAGATGCGGACGGTTTATTATGCCTTGTTAATGGCGCTCTGCATCGGGGTGATCGGGTGCGCCGCTCACCCGAAGAAGGGGGCGGAAGAACGGGCGGACGACACCGCCATCACCTCCCGGATTCGGGCGAAGCTGGCCAATGACGCAACCCTCCATCTCTTCCGGATCAATGTCGACAGCCGTCAAGGGATCGTCACCCTCTCCGGCACGCTCCCGTCGGAAGACCGGAAACGCCGGGCGGCGGAAATTGCGGCGGGGGTGGCCGGCGTCCGGCAGGTCGAGAATCTCCTTCGTGTGGGACAAATGAGACGGCCTGACCGATTCGAAGATGCCGTCATCGCCTCCAAAATCACATCGCGATTGATCCAAAATCCAATGACCCACGCGCTCGCCATCGACGTCGAGGCGGAAAAAGGGAAGGTGATTTTGTCCGGCCGCGTGCAGAGTGAACGGGAAAAGAAGGAAGCGGAACGGATCGCCCGGAATACAAGCGGGGTCCTTTCAGTTGAAAATCAGTTAGAGATTCTCGAATAGGAAATTTTCGGATTGCTCTCATGAAACCGCGCTATCGAAGGGCTTTTTTTCTTGGAGCGCTCTTCTTATTTACGATCGTCGCCCCCGTGCTGATTCTCGGCGCGAGCGGATACCGGTATGATTTTCAGACGCAGGCGCTGGTTCCGACGGGGACCCTTGTTTTAAAGTCGTATCCGGAGGGGGCGAAGATCCGCATCAACCGGCGGGAAGGGACCGATCGGACGCCGGCCGAGATTCAAGGCCTGCTCCCCTCGCGATACATCTTGGAGGTGAACTCGGAGAATTTCCGCTCCTGGCGAAAAGAGGTGGAGATCCGGGCGAATCGAATTACCGTCGAGGATCAGATATTGTTGATCCCGAAGCGGATCGCCGTCTCCTCCGTGTCGGCGAAAGAAATTCGGACCTTCGCCGTCTCGCCCGACGGCCGGAAGCTGATTTATGTCCACCGGAAAAACGCGGACGAGGGGGAGTCCCTCTGGCTCTTCGATATGGATCGGAGAGAGGAGCGCCTTCTTTTCCCATTCGACTCCGACCCGGGGGGGGCGCTCTCCGTCGAAGATTCCATCGATCGTCTCCTTTGGCTGGGGGACGGCCGGGGGGCTGCCTTTTCCGTTTCGACCTCTCGATCGAAACGCTATTTTATCCTGGCCGTCGGGGAGGGTGAAGAGCGGGAGCCGCCGTTCGAATGGACCCCGCCCGAAGGGGGAGGAGAGGTCGATCGTTGGAAATGGACCAAAACCGGACTTCGTCTCTTCTTCATGCAGGGGGAGTCGCTCTATCGGGCCGATTATGAAAAAAGATCGATCGCGCAGGTGGTCCCCGACCCGGTCCAAGGATATGCCCTTCTTGAAAATTTCCTCTATTTTGTAACAACCTCCCCGCCGGTTCTTTTCAGGCAAGACCTCGTGACCGGCGAGCGAACCACGCTGGCGGAGCTTCCGATCGACCCGGCGGAAAGAAATGACCCCGAGCGCCTCGTCGTCTCGCCCCGGGGAAAAATCGCTTTGATCGATCGACACCATATTCTCTGGCTCATCGACGACGTTCCCTCCGCGGCCCCTCTGCCGGTCGCGGCCGGGGTTCAAACGGTCCTGTTCAATGGCGACGGGAAACGGCTTCTCTACCAGACGAAACAGGGGATTTTCGTTTATCACCTCGAGGAGGGAAAGGCCTTGGGGGGACGGGAGGCCGGTTCTTTTGAAACGGCCGTCCGGCGGGAAGGAACGGTCATCGCGCCGGTCTGGTACAGCGATCAATTCCACATTCTCTACGGCGCCGGCGATACCGTCTATATCACCGAGATCGGCGGGCCGGGTTCTCCCAATACCTATCCGCTTTTCCAAATCCCCGGCGAAGCGCACCGATTTGTTTATCACGACCCCGATCAGGTCACCTTTCTTTTTCGAAACCGGCTTTACCAGGCGGATCTCTCTTTCGGAAGGCCCCGCTCGACGCTCCTGGGGAGCCGTCTTTAATGGGTGTTTTTCTTCCTTCTCCCCGCACGTCCCACCGAAGGGATGCGCTCCTGCAGCGCGCCTTTGAGATCGTTCCCGGCCTTCTCCTCTGGTCGACCTTTCTCGGCCTTTTTATTTTCTCCTTCTTTCAACCGGTCGCCGTCGCGATCTTCATCATCGCTTACGACCTTTATTGGCTGATCCGCGTGACCTATTTTTCCATCTTCATGCTCCTCGCTTACCGGCGGGTGCGGATGGAGTGGGGGACTGATTGGCGGAGGCGATGCGAAAAAGCGTCGGGGGAAATTCCGGCCTATCGCCGGGAGATCGAGGAGGAGACGGCGCGCGCCGAAAGAGAAGGGGCTCCAAAGCGGAGGCTTCAGAGCCTGCGTCTTCATCTGCAGGAAATCCGGCGAATCGAAACGGAAAAGGTCGACGTCTGGGATTGGACGACAATCCGCCATCTGGTGATCTTCCCGACTTATCAGGAAGGGCTCGAAATCCTTCGTTCTTCATTGAGGGCCCTCTTGCAGGCCGACTATCCGAATGAGCGGATGATCGTGGTGCTCGCCTTCGAGGAGCGAGAGGGGATTCCGGCCTACCGGAAGGCGAAGGCCCTTCGGCAGGAGTTTGGATCTTCCTTCGGCGCCTTCTTAACGACCTTTCATCCCGACGGGATTCCGGGCGAGGCGCGCGTCAAAGGGGCGAACATGGCCTGGGCGGCCCGCCAGGCCAAGCAATACCTGGACCGGGAGAACATTCCTTATGACCGGGTGATCCTTTCCGCCTTCGACGCCGATACCTGCGTCGATCGGCAGTACTTCGGCTGCCTCACTTACAACTACATCATCCACCCGCAGCGGACCCGGCGAAGCTACCAGCCGCTTCCGATGTATCATAACAATATCTGGGATGCGCCGTCGTTCGCGCGGGTGGTCGCCAACAGCACCACCTTCTGGCACATGGTGCAGAGCATCCGGCCCGATCTCCTCATCACCTTCTCCAGCCACGCGATGTCGTTCAAGGCGTTGGTGGAGGTCGGGTATTGGCCGGTCGATGTCATTTCGGACGACTCGGTGATTTTCTACTCCTGCTACTTGTATTATGGGGGACAGTATGAGACGATCCCGCTTTATGTTCCCGTTTCGATGGATGCGAACCTGGCGGAGAGTTACTGGCGGACGCTGATTAATCAATATAAACAGATGCGGCGGTGGGCCTGGGGGATCGAGAAGTTCCCCTTGATGATGCGGGGGTTCTTAATCGATCGGGCCATTCCGCTTCGAAAGAAAATTAAGCATGTCTTCCGAATGCTCGAGGGGAATTACAGCTGGGGGAGCGCCCCTTTTGTCATTCCGGTCTTCGGGAGCCTTCCCCTGTTGGTCGGCGGGAGAGAATTTTATCAGACGGTGCTCGCTTATAATTTTACCGCGACCACCCGGTCGATCTTATCGATGGCGCTGGTCGGCGTGTTCCTCTCGGTCTTTCTCTGTCATGCGCTCCTTCCCCCGCGCCCCGCGCGCTACGGCCGATGGCGGACCGTTTCGATGACATTGCAGTGGGCATTGGTCCCCCTCTCTTATATTTTCCTGGTCGGATTGCCCGCGGTCGATGCGCAGACCCGCTTGATGCTGGGGCGTTATCTCACCTTTTGGGTGACCGATAAGAAAAGAAAGGAAGGGGACGTTGCGTCCGGGAGTCCGGAACTCGGCCCCGTCGCGGGATTGGCGGAAGTTCCGGAGAAGCGGGAGGAGGTCGGATGAGGCGCTTTATCTTGCCGATGTCGGGAATTATACTTTTTTATCTCCTCTTCGAGAAATACGGGCAGCCCCTCTGGGTCAGCCACTGGCATCTTTATCTTTTCCTGGAAGCGACCACCCACCTCGTCCTCGCCTTTTTTGTCTTGATCGTCCTGGAGGGGTTCTCTCCGATGATTTTCCTCCGGATCTTCACGACCCTGATTCCCGACATCGATCATGTGATCTGGGCGCAATACCGGAGTTTCTTCCATACGCCGATCTTTATCCTGTCTCCTCTCCTCTTCCGCCGATATGGGGAGAAGGAGGCGCGCCTGCTCACCTTCATGTTCGCAACGCATTATCTCTTCGATACCCGCTCACAGATGGCCTGGTGGCTCAATTACGGCGTCTGGCTCCTTCCCCCAAAGGGGCTGCCGGTCCTCGTTCCCTGGATGCCGCTGGTCCTGCTGGTTGCGCTCGGCCTGCTCGCCGGCCTGGTGGGGCATTCCGATCAGATCAAGGCCTACTTGGCGGGGGAACGGATGTGGGTCTCTTAATCCGCTCGATCGCTTTCGCCTTGCTCTTCTTCTTCAGCGTGGGTCTTGCCCAAGATGCGCCGCCGGAGCCGCAATCGGCCGACATCTTCTCCCGGATTCCCTCCCCCCGCTTTCTCGAATCGGGGGAGCGGCGGGTCGTCGATATCGTCATTTCCAATCCTGGAAAGGAAACGAACTTTTATACCCTCAGCATCGAGCGAAAGCCGCAGGGATGGATTGCGAGGGTCGATCCCCGGAATATCGATCTGCCTCCCGATGAAGCGGCGCCGGTCCACGTCACCCTGATCCCGAAGAGCGGTCCTCCCAGCTTCACCGAGCAGATGACCCAATATGACGTCGTCATCAAAGCGGAAGATAAAGAGGCGAAGCCATTTTATGGAACCCTTCCGATCTACTTGAAGCCGGGCTACCGGGACCTTCTGACTTTTTTCGGAATCCCGGCATTGATCGGCTTTGCCGCCATCGGGATGGGAGAATGGCTCCGCCGCCGCGACTACTTCAAAGTCGGCGGCCTCTTTGTCATGGGGGGAGGGATCTTGACGGTGGTGTCGGTGACGGCAGTTTTGGGGATTTTGGTTTTGTAGAGAGATTCGGAAGGGGCCTTGCGCGCGATTCGGAGGGCTAGTTCTGCATCTGATCGCGCAGGATCTGAATCCGTTGATCGACGATATGGATTTGCTGAGAGGCGCCTCCCCTTTGGAAAAGCTCCTTTGATTTTTCAAGGTGCTGAATCGCCTGGGGAAGGTTGCCGAAGCTCTGGTGGATCGTTCCGATCGTTCCTTCGACATTCGCCATTCCGGGGAGATCATTCATCTCCTCCCGGATCTTCAGCGCCTTCTCCGCCGATCCGATCGCTTTCTCCAATTCTCCCTGATCCTGATAAATCAGCGCGAAATTGATGTGAGCATTTGACTGGGAAGAGAGATCGTCTCCCGCCTGATGGATGGCGAGGGCGTCGGATTGGAACGAGAGCGCCTTCGCGAAATCTTTTCGGTCTTTATAGATGAAGCTGAGGCTGGTGAGGGAGACCGCCTCCCCGATCGGGTTTCCCAACTCCCGATAAAGCTTCAGCGCCTTTTGTTGATAATCGAGGGCCGTCTCGTAGGACCGATCGAGGTAGTGGAGATTGCCGATCGACGCAAGCTGGCGCGCCATCAGCCGCCGATCGGAGATCGCCTCGGCGATCTTCAACGCTTCCATGTGCGCTTCCGATCCCTTCGCGGTGTCTCCCGCTTGATAATAAAGGGTTCCCAGAAGGGCGAGATCGGCTCCTTCAGCCTGCCGGTCGCCGGTCTGGCGGTCGATCGCCAGCGCCCGCTCGGTCCAGACGATTCCCTCTTTCCAGACCCGCTTTGTCGAGTAGAGTAGCCCGAAATTCGCCAACGCGGCGGCCTGTTCTTGAAGGGTCTCGGCCCGACGATAGGCCTCCTGATAGGCCCCCGCCGCTTCTTCATGTTTGCCGAGGAAGGCCAGGGCGTTGCCGTGCAGGAGATGGAGGGGGGCATTTTTCTGATCGTCCGAGAGGCCGACAATTTGATCCGAGACGGCTTGGAACTGGTTATCATCGTACAGGGTCAGAAGCGAGGGGAGCGGAGAATCAGGGTCTTTCTTCTGTCGCGCAGAGAGGCGAAACTGTCGCTTCGCCTCATCCAGCTTGGTCTTTTTCAGCGTGTCGGGGTTGATTTCTCTCGGCTCGGTCTGCCGGGCCGACGAGGGGAGGGTGATCCACTGGCCGAGCCCCCACATAACCAGGGCGGCAAAGAGAACAAACAGGAACGTTTTTTTGTAGGAATGTGACTTCATCTCAAAACCGGCGACATCCTAACACAACGGATTTCTAGAGTCAAAACACAGGAGGGGGTAGGCAGCAGGCGGAAAAAATAAAAAGAATGTCCTTGGGCGGTGTTGAATCAGGGCGTTACGACGCTTTGTAATAAACCCAGGGCTCTCTCTCGGCGAGGTAGCGATCTTCTCTGAAGTTGACCCGCGTCCTCAACTCTGTGAATCCTTTTTTTTGAAGTTTCTTGGCGAGATCGCTTAAAACCTCTTCGACCGTCGGATATTCGCTCGTCTGGACCGTCAAACCTTCGTAGCTGCAGTGGCCGGTGTAGCCGTTTTCGCCGACGTTGACCCGAACGTTGCGGCTGAACATCCTTCCGGTCGGATCGAACCCTTCAATATGATGGATCTCAAAGACCATTTGAAAATTTCTCCCAATTTTTCCATGAACGAAGGCGAGCCGATTATAACGAATTGAATCTCATCGGGCAAGGTTTTTTTATCAAAGTTTATTTTTTATTTTGAAGAGGAGATCGGTCGGATGATGGAAACGATATGATTCGTTTCCCAATTCATTTCCCGTGCCGCGGCCTGCCTCCTATTTAGGCAAACTGCTCTCTCGCCAAGAGAGATCGGCCTTTCGTCGTGATTGAGAGGCGCTTATCCACAATCTTTCCACCCGAGGTGTTGAAAACTCCCTATTTGACATTCAGACCCACCGACTACTATAATCAACCCTTCGTTGCGGAAGGTTTTCCCTTCTGCAAGTAACCTGAAGGAAGGTGGTTTGTGGAACAAAAAGGGGTCCGTCTTTCAAAAAATGCGGGATTGACGATTGAGAAGGTCGAGCCCGGCAGCATTGCGGAAGCGGTCGGGGTGGAGGCCGGCGATCGGTTGATCAGCATGAACGGTAGAGAGATGAAGGATGTCCTCGACTACCGTTTTGTGGAAGGAGAAGAAGAACTCCTCCTGGAGCTGGCGAAGCCGAACGGCGAAGTGTGGGAGGTCGAAGTCGAAAAAGATCTCGATGAAGCGCTCGGAATCGACTTCCCGGAGATGAAGATCCGAAGCTGTCCGAACAAATGCTTCTTCTGTTTTGTCGATCAAATGCCGGAAGGACAGCGGGATACCCTCTATATCCGCGATGAAGATTACCGGTTTTCTTTCCTCTTCGGCAACTACATCACCCTGACGAATTTGACCCGGAAAGACAAAGAGCGGATCTTCGAGCAGAAGATGAGCCCCCTTTATATTTCGGTCCATACCACCGACCTGGAGCTGCGCCGCTTGATGCTGGTCAATCCGCGCGCGCGCGATATCCTGGCCGAAATACGCGAGATGACCGAACATGGAATTGTCCTTCACACGCAGATCGTTCTCTGTCCGGGCATTAACGACGGCGACTATCTGGTTAAAAGCATCGAGGATCTGGTGAAGTTCTACCCCTCGGTCGGATCGCTGGCAGTCGTCCCGATCGGCCTGACCCGGCATCGGCAGGGACTTCAAGCGCTTCGGGAGGTGAGCGTCGAGGGGGCGCGCGAGATGATCGAGTGGATCAAGCCGTGGCAGAGGCGGTTCCGGAAGGAGATCGGCTATCCGTTCGTCTTCCTGGCGGACGAATGGTATACCAAGGCGGGCCTTCCGTTCCCTCCCTTGGAAGAATATGCCGATCTCCCCCAGCAGGGAAACGGGGTCGGAATTGTCCCCCTTTTCCTGAGCGACTTCGAAGGGATGCTTCCTTTTTTACCGAAAAAGATCTCCGAGCCGGCCCAAATTCTCATGGCGACGGGGACCTCCTTTTCTCCTTTTTTAACGTCATGCCTGAAACGGGTTCGAATCCGTGGCGCGGAGATGGAGGTGGTGACCGTCGTCAACGATTTCTTCGGCGACTCGGTGACGGTGGCCGGGCTCATGTCCGGCAGGGATATCATCAGAGCGGTCCGACAGCGGACCTCGGATCGATTCGGAAACCGGATCCTTCTGCTCCCGTCGGTGGCCCTGAACGAGGAGCGAAACCTCTTCTTGGATGGGATGACGCCGCAAGATCTTGAAAAGGAATTGGATCTCTCCGTTCAGGTCGTCTCCGCCGATGCCGAAGGGCTGATGGGGTTTCTCCAAAATATTCCGGTCTCCCAGTACCGATAACGGTTTTCGAAAAAACCGTCCCACTCATGGCCTCGATAAAGAAGCGGCCACCCGATCCGATGACTGATTTGAAACCGATCACCGGCCAGACGAAAATCTTTGGAATCTTCGGGCACCCGATTACCCATACCCTTTCCCCACTGATGCACAACGCGGCTTTCGACGCCCTCGGTCTTCCCTATCGCTATGTCCCCTTCGAGGTCCATCCCGACCGGTTGGAAGGGGCGGTCAGGGGGATCCTCCCGCTGGGGATTCTCGGAGTGAATGTCACCCTTCCCCATAAGGAGACGATCTTCCCTTTTCTCGACGAGATCGACGAAGAGGCCGGGAAAATCGGCGCGGTCAACACGATCGAAGTCGCCTCGGGCCGGCTGATCGGCCGCAATACCGACGGGCGTGGCTTTCTCGAATCCCTTCAAGAAAGAAATGTCGATCTCTCTGGAAAGCGGGTGATTCTTCTGGGGGCCGGAGGGGCGGCGAAGGGGGTTGCGGTGGCGTTGGCGCAAGAGCCGATTGCGGAAATGGTGATCGCGGCGCGGACGGCGTCGCGCGGGAAAGCGCTGGCCGATCGAGTAACCGCCGTCGCGCCGCGTTTGAAGACATCCCTCGTCGGGGTCGATTTCGGCCCCGGTTTTCCGGCCGATTCGGATCGGCCGACCCTCTTGGTGAATACCACCCCCCTTGGAATGAAGCAAGGAGATCCCTCCCCCTTTCCGCCCCATCTGCTCGATCCCCGTTGGTCGGTCGCCGACCTGATCTATCGTCCTGAAGAGACCCCGCTCCTCGCCGCGGCGAAAGAGGCGGGCGCGACGGTCGTTCCGGGTCTCGGGATGCTCCTTCATCAAGGGGCCCTCGCCTTTGAAATCTGGACGAAGCAAAAAGCGCCCCTCTCCAAGATGAGGCAAGCCCTTCAAGAGGCGCTTTCTCTCGGTCCTCTTCTACATTGATTTTTCGAAAAAGAAGAGAGAATAAAACCGATCCCGGATCGGTAGGCGCCATTTTTTGTCTCATCCCCCGTTTCGTTGACAGAAATTGTAACTTGGGATAGACTTTTCTCAGTATTTTTGTGGTTTTCATGTCGGAAGCGTGGTTCGCCGGTCGGCTCTCGTCATTCCTTCGTTCGGTCGGACCGATCCCAGGTTATCTGTTCATATCGAGGGGTTCCTTTGGTTTCGGAAAAACTTGGAAAGCTCATCGTGAATGCGCAGTTGATTAACGATGAGCAGCTCCAAAAGGCGTTGCTGGTCCAGAAGAAAGAGGGGGGGCGGCTCGGGAGCATTCTGGTTCGCTTGGGATTTATCGATGAAGCCAAACTGTTGAAATTCTTAAGCCAACAGTATGGCGTTCCGGCGGCGGACCTTACAAAGATAGAGATCGACCCTGCGGTGGTCAAATTGGTTCCGGCCGAAGTGGTGAAGAAATATCTGGTTGTTCCGATCAAGCGGATGGGAGCCACGCTGAGCCTCGCGATGGTCGATCCCTCCGATGTCTTTGCGATAGATGACATCAAGTTCATGACCGGTTACAACGTCGAGCCGATCATCGCCGCGGAGTCTTCCGTGGTCGAATTGATCAATAAGTATTACGGCAAGGGAGCCCTGGCCGTCGTCGAGAAGACAATGACGATCGAGGCCAAAGACTATACCCTCTCGGAAGAAGATACGGGTGGTTTCCAAGGCCAGGATGAAGACAACGCCATGGTCTCGGTCGATGACTTCGATACCGTGGTGGGAGACGCCCTGGAGAACATCGATGTTGTCGAGGAGCAGCAGGATGACGGGGGAATCAAAGATGTCGATGCTCCTATCGTCAAGCTGGTCAACGGCGTCTTGGTCAATGCGATCAAAGTGGGCGCCAGCGATATTCATGTGGAGCCTTTTGAAACCGTTTTTCGGGTCCGGTTCCGGATCGACGGCTCGATGAAGACGATCATGAATCTTCCGATCAAGATCAAGAACGCCGTGGTCTCCCGTCTGAAGATCATGTCGAAGCTCGATATCGCGGAGCGCCGGCTCCCCCAGGACGGACGGATCAAACTGAAGCTCGGAAAGAAGAAAGAGGTCGATTTCCGTGTCTCCACCCTTCCCTGCCTCTTCGGGGAGAAGGTGGTGATGCGTATCCTCGATAAGGGAAACCTTTCCCTCGATTTGACCAAACTCGGTTTCGAAGAGGGGGCGCTGAAAGACTTTACGGAGGCGATCAACGCTCCGTATGGAATGGTGTTGGTGACCGGGCCGACCGGAAGCGGAAAGACGACCACCCTCTATTCCGCCCTGAGCACCATCAATACCACCGAAATCAATATCATGACGGCGGAAGATCCGGTGGAGTATAACCTGATGGGGATCAATCAGGTTCAGATGAAAGATGAAATCGGCCTGAATTTCGCGGCGGCCCTCCGATCGTTTCTCCGGCAAGATCCCGATGTCGTCATGGTCGGAGAGATCCGGGATTATGAGACGGCCGAGATCGGCGTCAAAGCGGCCCTCACCGGCCATCTGGTCTTATCGACCCTTCACACCAATGACGCCCCCGGTACGGTCAATCGTCTCCTCAACATGGGGATTGAGCCTTTTCTGGTCGCCTCCTCAGTCGTTCTCATCCTGGCGCAGCGGCTCGCCAGAAGAATCTGCGCCAAATGCAAGGAGCCCGATAGTCTCCCTCCCGATGCGCTTCTGAAGGCCGGTTTCAAACAGGAAGAGCTGAAAGGTTTGGTGATTTACAAGGGGAAGGGGTGTGATGTTTGCAACAAAACAGGCTACAAAGGGCGGGTGGCGCTCTATGAAGTAATGCCGGTGAAAGAGGAACTGAGAGAATTGATCCTCCAAGGGGCTTCCGCGGATGAGCTCAAAAAAAAGGCGATCTCTCTTGGGATGAAAACCCTTCGGATGAGCGGCTTATCGAAGGTCAAAGAGGGAATGACCACGATCGAAGAGGTGTTGGACAGCACGTTTGCGGATTAAGTAAGGAGCACGCATGGCCAATTTGCATCAGTTACTTCAGATCATGATTGAAAAGGGTGCGTCGGATTTGCATCTGACGACAGGCTCCGCCCCCCAGATTCGGGTCAACGGACATCTGACGCCGCTCGATCTCCCGCAGCTGACGCCGGCCGATACGAAGCAGCTGGTCTACAGTGTTCTGACCGATGCGCAGAAGCATCGATTTGAAGAGGAAAACGAGCTCGACTTCTCATTCGGATTGAAGGGCTTTAGCCGATTCCGAGGCAATATTTTCATGCAGCGGGGCGCGGTCGGCGCGGCCATTCGGACCATCCCTTTCAAAATCAAAACGTTTGAAGAATTAGGACTCCCTCACGTGGTCCAAGAGTTGGTCAAGAAACCGAGGGGATTGGTCCTGGTGACCGGGCCGACCGGAAGCGGAAAATCGACCACCCTGGCCTCCATGATCGATCGGATCAACTCGGAACGCCACGATCATATCCTGACCATCGAAGACCCGATCGAGTTTCTTCATCCCCATAAGAAATCGGTGGTGAACCAGCGGGAGGTGACGACCGATACAAAGAGCTTCAAGGCGGCATTGAAATATATTCTTCGCCAAGACCCCGATGTCGTGTTGATCGGGGAGATGCGCGATCTGGAGACGATCGAGGCGGCGCTCACCATCTCGGAAACAGGCCATCTGACCTTCGGGACCCTTCACACCAACTCCTGCGCGCAAACGGTCAACCGGATCATCGATGTTTTCCCGCCCCATCAGCAGCCTCAGGTCCGGGCACAGCTTTCGTTCGTGTTGGAGGGGATCATCTCGCAGCAGCTGATCGCCAAGTCGAACGGCCAAGGGAGGGCGATGGCGATGGAGGTCCTGATCCCGACGCCGGCGATCCGGAACCTCATCCGCGAGGACAAGGTCCATCAGATTTACTCTTCCATGCAGACCGGTCAAGGGAAACATGGAATGCAGACGATGAACCAGTCGCTGTATGAGCTATACACAAAACGGATCATCTCGTATGAAGACGCGCTTGCGAGATCGAGCAATGTCGAGGAGCTGATCAACATGGTCAATCGCGGCGGAGGGGCCGGTCCGGGTTCGGCCGCTCGCGATCCGGGGAAGATGGTTCGGAACTAGAAAAAACGATGACACCCAGTCATCAAGGAGCGATCCATGGCGACGTTTGAATGGACGGGGAAGACCCGACAGGGGACGATTCAGAAAGGGCAGCTGGCGGCGAACAGCCGGGAGGAGGTCATCGCGCTTCTCAGAAAGGAAAATATCCTTGTCACCTCCGTTCAGCAAAAGGCCAAAGATCTCAAGATCCCGGGATTCGGCGGAGGGAAGGTCAGCGATAAGGATATTGTGATCTTCACGCGGCAATTCGCCACCATGATCGACGCCGGGCTTCCGCTGGTGCAATGTCTTGAAATTTTATCGGCGCAATGCGAGAATCCGGTTTTAGCAAAGGCGGTCGGAGAGGTCCGGGGGGATGTGGAGGGAGGATCGACCTATGCCGATGCCTTGCGGAAACACCCCAAAGTCTTCGATGACCTCTATGTGAACATGGTGGCCGCTGGGGAGGCGGGGGGGATTCTCGATACGATTTTGAATCGGTTGGCGAAGCACATTGAAAAATCGATGAAATTGAAAAAGCAGATCAAATCGGCGATGGTCTATCCCTCCACCATCATGGGGGTGGCGGGGATCGTGATTGTGGTCTTGCTCGTCTTCGTGATCCCGATTTTTGCGCAGATGTTTACCGATTTCGGCGGCACCCTTCCGGCGCTGACCCAGTTTGTCATCGATATCAGCTATTTCATGAAATCGAATATCCTCATCATTGTAGGGGCCGTCGGCTTGGCCGTTTTTGGTTTCAAAAAATATTACCGGACGCCGAGTGGAAGGAAGACGGTCGACAAGATTGCTCTAAAACTCCCGGTTCTTGGTGATTTGATCCGGAAGGCCGCCGTTGCGAAGTTTACACGGACCTTAGGGACATTGATCGCCAGCGGTGTGCCGATTCTCGAGGGGCTGGGGATCGTCGCGAAGACGGCGGGAAATAAAATTATCGAGCAGGCGCTCATGAACGCCCGTCAAAGCATCAGCGAAGGGAAGACCATTTCAGATCCGCTCGGGAAAGAGAAAGTTTTCCCTCCGATGGTGGTCCAGATGATCGCGGTCGGGGAGACGACCGGGGCGCTCGACGCCATGCTGAGCAAAATCGCCGATTTTTACGACGACGAGGTCGATTCGGCGGTCGGCGCCCTCACCTCGTTGCTGGAGCCGATGCTGATGGTCTTCCTTGGTATCACCATCGGAACGATCGTGATCGCCATGTACCTTCCGATCTTCAAACTGGCCTCGGTGGTGGGATAAACGGGTTGCGATACTTCGGCAGGATCGGTCGATGAAAAGAGAAGACGAGATCATTCTGGGGAGGATCAAGTGGCTGATGGCCCTCCGGATCTTCCTGGTGACCTCCCTTCTCGGTATCCCACTTCTGCTGCAGCTCAATTACCTCAAAAACCCATGGTCGATCACCACCTTTTATTTCCTGATCGGGTCGACCTATTTCCTCACCCTTGTTTATGCCCTCTTCATTTCGCGGACGCGGTATCCCCTCTTTTTCGTCTCCGTTCAGTTGGGGATCGACCTTTTGTTCGAAACGGCCCTGATCGTAGTGACAGGAGGGATTCAGAGCCCCTTTTCTTTTCTTTACGTCATTACGATCGTTTCGGCCTGCATCTTCTTCCACCGCAAGGGGGGGGTGCTGACCGCGGCCGCGGCGACGTTTTTATTCGGCACCGTCGTGAATCTACAATATGCCCACGTTCCTCCTTTCAATTCCCCCAGTCTGCTCGGCGAGAAAGAGGTGTTTTATATGCTCTTTCTTTATATGATCACCTTCTTTACCGTCGGCAGCCTCAGCGGAAGGCTCTCGGAGCGATTGCATGAGAAAGAGGTCGGGTTTTCAAAGCTGCGCGTTTTCACGGAAGACATCGTGGAGAGTATCTCGAGCGGTCTCGTGACGACCGATCTTTCCGGAAAGATCACCTCGTTTAACCGGTCGGCCTCCGAAATGACCGGTTTTCGGGCGGAAGAGGCGGTCGGATCGATCTGGTGGGAGCTCTTCTCCTGGGGGGAGATTCGGGACCGCTACCGAGATCTTGCGATTACCGGCGTTCCGCAGCGATTCGACGGAGAGATTTCTACGAAGCAGGGAGAGCGCTGCCTGCTCGGCGTGACGATCTCGCCCCTTCGGAACGAGCACGGGGGGCAAATCGGAATTATCGGGACGTTCCAGGATTTGACCCAGCTAAAAAGCCTCGAAGAAGAGATGCAAAAGAAGGAGCGTCTGGCGACCATCGGAGAGATGGCGGCCGGAATGGCCCATGAGATCCGAAACCCGCTCGCCTCCCTCAGCGGTTCGATCGAGGTGCTCAAAGGCGACCTCAACCTCCGCGATGAACATCTTAAGTTGATGGAGATCGCCGTCAGAGAAGCGGACCGGCTCAACTCGATTATCACGCAATTTCTTCTTTACGCGAAGCCGCTGCCGCCGCGGCGAAGGCGGACCGATCTCCACGCGCTTTTATCGGAAACGGTCCAGCTTCTTCAGAATCATCCGGAGTATCACGATCGGATCAAGGTTTCCCTGCTGATTCCGTCGGAGCCGCAGATGATTCTGATCGATCCCGACCAGATCCGGCAGGTTTTCTGGAATCTCTCGATCAATGCCTTTCAAGCGATGCCGGAAGAAGGGGTGCTGACGATTTCGACGCGGCGGAGCCGTCCTAAAAAAGGGAAAGGAGCGGTGGTCTCCGACGAGCGGATCGAGGTCCTTTTCGCCGACACGGGAGGGGGGATTCAAAAGGGAGATCTCCCGAAAATCTTTTATCCCTTCTTCACGACAAAAAGCTCCGGATCGGGTTTGGGTCTGTCGATCGTCCAGCGGATCATCGAAGAACATGCGGGAGAAATTCGCGTCGAGAGCTCTTCCAAGGGAACCACCTTTTTTATCACCCTTCCGCTGGATGAGTTGACAAGGAGCGAACGGCTGGATATCGAAGATTCCCGTCCGGAGCGCTCTCCGGCGGCCGATCGTCCGTCCGATCTTTTTCAATCTACAGAGAACCGGTTGAAGTCGTTATCGGTATAGGAAAGAGAGATGGAGAAAGTACTGGTCGTTGACAATGAAAAAAGCATGCGGGACTTCCTGTCGATTGTCCTTAAGAAAGAGGGCTATTTCGTCGAAACGGCGGAAGACGGCGACCGGGCCCTGAAGGTGTTGGAGAAAGACATCTACGACCTGGTCCTGACCGACATGAAGATGCCCCGGATGAGCGGCCTCGATCTCTTAAAGGGGCTGAAGGAGCTTTCTCCCGAGACGATCGTGATCATGATGACCGCCTATGCCTCGGCGGAGACGGCCGTCGAAGCGATGAAAGAGGGGGCCTATGATTATTTGACCAAACCGTTTCAGATCGACGAGGTCAAGCTAATCATCAAGAATGCCCTGGAGCGGAGGAAGCTGCGCCAGGAGAATACTCAGCTTCGCCGCGAGCTGAAGGGCCAGGCGACCTTCACCCAGATTATCGGAAGAAGCGAGAAGATGAAGCGGGTGCTCGATCTGGTCCGGAAGGTGGCCGACAGCAAGAGCAACGTCTTGATCTATGGAGAATCGGGAACGGGGAAGGAGCTGATCGCGCGGGCGATTCATTTCAACAGCGCGAGGCGCGATCGATCCTTCGTCACCGTCAACTGCAGCGCGCTTCCGGAAGCGCTGCTGGAAAGCGAGCTCTTCGGCCACATGAAAGGCTCTTTCACGGGAGCGATCGGAAACAAAGAAGGGCTTTTTGAGATCGCCCACGAAGGGAGCATTTTCCTCGATGAAATCGGGGAGACCTCTCTATCGATCCAGGTCAAGCTCTTGAGGGTCCTCCAGGAGAAAGAATTTCGCCGCGTAGGCGGAACAAAAGATTTGAAGGTCGATGTGCGGATCATCGCGGCGACCAATCGCGATCTGGAGAAGATGGTGGCGGAGGGGAAATTCCGCGAGGATCTCTACTACCGTTTAGACGTGATCCCGATCGACCTTCCTCCCTTGCGGGAGCGGCCGGAAGATATCCCTTTGCTGGCCGATTTTTTTCTGCGCAAATTCAATCAGAGCCTCGGAAAAGAAATCGAGGGGATTGAACCGGAGGCGATGCGTGTCTTGATGAACCACGAATGGAAGGGAAATGTGCGAGAGCTCGAGAACGTGGTCGAGCGCGCCGTCGCGCTGGCCTCCCATAAAATGCTGACCCTGGCCGATTTTAACCAAGGCTTTCTTAAACCGGAGGGGAGCTTTCCGATTCCGGCCGCCATCCCCGAAGACGGGCTCCATTTGGAAGATCTGATCGGAAAGATTGAAAAGGAGCTTCTTCTGAAGGCCCTTCAAGAGACAAACTGGGTCAAGAAAGAGGCGGCCAAGCTCCTTCACCTCAACTTCCGCTCTTTCCGTTACCGGCTCGATAAATACGGCATCAAGAAGCTGAAAAACGGGGAGGTCGATCCGGACCTCGAAGACGATGCTGACGACAACGCCGACGATCCCCTTGCGTAGCAAAAAAAATCCGCCCCGCTCGCCTTTTGCGCCGGAATATCGTACAATTCCCCCTCTCGATAACCCCATTATACCGATTGTATGAAAAAAACCGTTTTGATCAAGGCCCCCGCCAAAGTCAATCTTTATTTGAAGGTCCTCGGGCGGAGAGAAGACGGCTACCATGAAATCCTCTCCCTGATGCAGATGGTCGGCCTCTACGATTTCATCGCCCTCCGGGAGGAGTGGTCCGATGTTCGCTTAACGATTGAGAATGGATTTTCCCTTCCGGCCGACCGCTCCAACCTCGTCTTCCGGGCGGCCGAAGCGCTCCAAAAGGCCGCTTTCCAGGGAGAGGCGCGATCGAAGGGGGTTTCCATCCGGCTCACCAAGAACATTCCGATTGCGGCGGGGCTGGGGGGGGGAAGCAGCGATGCGGCGGCGACGTTGATCGGTTTGAACCGCCTTTGGGGTCTTCGTTGGCCGCGCGAGCGATTGGCCCGCCTTGGCGCAACGCTCGGAAGTGATGTTCCTTTCTTCCTCTCCGGTCCGACCGCTTGGGCGTCGGGAAGGGGGGACGAGATTGAGCCGGCGACGGCGAACGGACCGGGGTGGATGGTGCTGGTCAACCCCGGAATCGCCGTCTCGACCGCTTGGGTTTATCAGGCGTTTTCGCGAAAATTAGGGTTGACAAAAAGCGACCGGGAGATTACTATAAACAAATTTATTGCGCACAGACCTTCTTTAAGGGAGATCTATCACCGCCCTCATAACGACTTGGAAGAAGTCACGTTAGAGGCCTTTCCGCAACTCACCCAAATCAAGAAGAAACTCCTCGGCTTGGGAGGAAAAGGGATTTTGATGTCGGGTAGTGGTCCGACCCTTTTTGCCCGCTTCAGCGAGTATTCTTCGGCCAAACAGGCCGCCGCCGCCTTCGAAAAGAAGGACTCGGTAAAGGTGTGGGTCGCCCGAATATTGAGAAGGTCGCCGGTATAAGTTTTTATTATTGGGGCGTCGACTAGCTGGCAGGTCACGAGATTTTGGATCTCGCAGCCCAGGTTCGATCCCTGGCGCCCCAGCCAAACCACCCCAAAACAGTTCTGATGAACCGGAAACGGAGCGCATCAGAACTGTCTGCGGGGCTTATGAGGATCGCTTCCCATGCGACGGTTGAAGCTTTTTTCGGGTAATTCAAATCCAGTCCTCACCAAAGAGATCTGTGATTACCTCGGTATCTCGCTCGGACATGCCGTCGTCTCCACGTTCAGTGATGGAGAAATCTTCATCAAGATCGACGAGAATGTTCGCGGCAGCGATGTCTTTGTCGTTCAATCGACTTCGGAACCGGTGAATAACCATATCATGGAACTGCTGATCCTGATCGATGCCCTCCGGCGCGCCTCGGCAGAGAAGATCACGGCGGTCATCCCCTATTACGGGTATGCGCGGCAGGACCGGAAAGACCAGCCCCGGGTGCCGATCACGGCGAAGGTCGTGGCCGATCTGATCGCAACGGCGGGGGCCGATCGGGTTTTGACGATCGATCTTCATGCCGGACAGATCCAGGGCTTTTTCAACATCCCGGTCGATCATCTTTATGCGACGCCGGTTTTGCTCGACTATTTCAGGAAGAAGAAGTTTAACGATCTCGTGGTGGTCTCCCCCGATGCGGGGGGGGTGGAGCGGGCGCGCGCCTTCGCCAAGAGATTGAATGTCGGCTTGGCCATTATCGATAAACGGCGGGAAGGCCCCAACCGGACGAAGATTATGAATATTATCGGCGATGTCGTCGGGCGGGATATCCTGATCCTCGACGATATGATCGACACGGCGGGGACCATCGCGCAGGCGGCGGCGGCGATCAAAACAAAGGGGGCGGCCCGGATCGTCGCCGGGTGCACGCACCCGGTCCTGTCGGGTCCGGCCTTGCAGCGGCTCTCCGAAGCCCCCATTGATGAGATCGTGGTGACGAATACGATCCCGCTGAAGGGGAAAGATCAGATCTGTAAGAAAATCACCGTTTTGTCGATCGCTTCCCTCATCGGCGAAGCGATTAAGCGGATTCACGAAGAGGCGTCGGTCAGCTCTCTCTTCGTGTAAAGAGTGACAGGCTAGATCAGAATCGGGACCGGGAGGTCCCTCCCACAAGAGAGGTTTTATGCAAAAGATTGAGATCCGGAGTGAATTTCGAAAAGAGGCCGGCAAGGGGATCGCCCGGCAGTTGAGAATGCGCGGGAAAATACCGGCGGTGCTCTACGCCGCAGGCACTTCCACCCTGCTGACTATGGACCCCAAAGATATCAACAAGGTGCTCCATTCGGCCTCGGGAGAAAATACGCTGATTACCCTTCAAATCGCGGGGGGATCGGGCGAGGAATCCCGTGTGGCGATCCTGCGTGAATTTCATCGCGATCCGATTAACGGAAAGATCCTGCATGCCGATCTCTTCGAGCTCAATATGAACGAGCCGATCGTGGTCAAGGTGCCGGTCGAGGTCACCGGGACGGTGTCGGAGGGGGTCAAAGAGGGGGGGGTGCTTCAGCACAATATGCGTGAGTTGGAGATCCGCTGTCTGCCGCTGTCGATCCCCGATCATATTCAGGTCGATGCTTCCGCGCTCGGGATTGGAGAGTCGATTCATGCGAAGGACATCCAGTTGGCGGAAGGGATCGAGATGATGACCGATCCCGACCATGTGGTCGTCTCCGTGGCAGCGCCGATTTCCGAGGCGCAGCTGGAAGAGCTGTTGACGGCGCCCAAGGAGCTGAAAGAGCCGGAGGTCCTCTCCAAGAAAGAGGGAGAGGAAGGCGCGAAGGCGGAAGGAAAGGGAGAGTCCAAAGCCGGAGAGGCCAAGGCAAAGCCCGAGGCAAAGGGGAAGGAAGAGAAAAAAGAGACCAAGAAGTAAGCTCCTTCAGGAGCAGGGGCCGGGTGTCAGGAGTCAGGGGCCAGCAAAACAAAAATTTATTACCGATCCCCGGCCCCCGACACCCGGCCCCGTTCTTTTGAGGAGCGGATCGTGAAAATGATCGTCGGACTGGGGAACCCCGGCCCGGAGTATGAGGAGACCAAGCACAACGTCGGTTTTTGGCTGATCGATTCTTTCGCAAAGGACCACGGTATCTCTCTCTCCGAAAAGAAGGGTGAAGCCAGGGTGGGACAGGGCCGGTTGGCCGTCCCCTCCGGGCAGATCGATTTGGTTCTGGTGAAGCCGCAGACCTTCATGAACCGAAGCGGCCGGTCGATTCAGTATCTTCTTCAGCTTTTCGGTCTCTCCCCCTCCGAAATGATTGTGGTGTATGATGATCTCGACCTCCCGTGCGGCCGGATTCGAATCCGGCCCAAAGGAAGCGCGGGGGGCCACCGCGGGGTGGCGTCGATCATCGATGCGACCGGAACCGATGGGTTTATCCGTCTCCGGATCGGGATCGGCCGCGACCCAAGCCAAGATCCGGCCGATTATGTCCTGACCCCCTTTCGATCGGAAGAATTGAAGCAGGTGGAGGAATCGATCGACAAAGGGGTCGAGGCGCTTCCCCTTCTTCTGGAGGGGCGGATCACCGAGGCAATGAATCGGTACCATTAAAATGCCGTGAGGCGTGAGGAGAGAGAGCTCACGCCTCACGTGTTTTAGGAAAAAAGATGGCAGTGAATTGTGGAATTATCGGGCTTCCGAACGTCGGAAAGTCGACCATTTTTAATGCGCTGACCCGCGCCAACGCGGCGGTCGCGAACTATCCTTTCTGTACCGTCGAGCCGAACGTCGGGATCGTGGAGGTTCCGGATGAGCGGATCACCCGGTTGTCGGAGATCTATCGGCCGAAGAAGCGGACGCCGACGAATATGGAGTTCGTCGATATCGCCGGCTTGGTCGAAGGGGCCAGCAAGGGGGAAGGGCTCGGAAATCAATTTCTGGGCCATATCCGTGAGGTCGATGCGCTGGTCCACATTGTCCGCTGCTTCGACGATCCGGAGATCGTCCATGTCAACGGGGCGGTCAACCCGAAGCGCGATGTGGAGATCATCGATACCGAGCTGATTCTGAAAGATTTGGATTCCATCGATAAGCGGCTTCTCCGGGTTGAGAAGAAGGCGAAGTCGGGCGATAAAGAATCGGTGCGGGAGGCGACGCTCCTGACCCGTCTGAAAGAGGCCCTCTCGGAAGGAAAATCGGCGAGACAGGTTCCGTTCTCGGAAGAAGAGGCGCCGGTCATGAAGGAGCTGGCCCTTTTGACGGGAAAGCCGATTCTCTACGTGGCGAACGTGCCGGAAGGGGATGTCGAGAAGGGGAACGCCTACTCCGACCGCGTCGTTGAGATCGCCCGGCAGGAGGGGACCGAGTGCATCATCATCAGCGGAAAGATCGAGTCGGAGATCGCCGTCCTTTCCCCCGAGGAGGGAGCGGTCTTCTTGAAGGAGTTGGGGCTGACCGAACCGGGGCTCGCCCGGCTGATCCGCGCTTCGTATCGCCTTCTGGGGCTGATCACATTTTTTACCGTCGGTGAGGATGAGGTCAAAGGGTGGACGATCTCCAAGGGGACTCCGGCGGTGCAGGCGGCGGGAAAGATCCATTCCGACATCGAACGGGGTTTCATCCGGGCCGAAATTTTCCGCTACGACGATTTGATCCGTCTCGGCAGCGCGCAAGCGATCAAGGAGAAGGGACTGCTCCGCCTGGAAGGGAAGGAGTATCTCGTCCAAGACGGGGACTGCGTCTATTTCCGGTTCAATGTTTAGGTGCGCCGGAACGGTCACGGTCCAATTGACTCGGAAAATCGGATATGTTAAAAAATGTGGCGTTGATCTTGAGTGAACACGTACGCGCGTCGCATTCCTCGCAGCTTGCTGCGAAGGTTAGACGCGCGAATACAAATAGAGTCTTTCCATCCTTTCGGGTCGAAGATTCCCCGCAGCTTGCTGCGGGGAGCTTCAATGCCTGGAAGGGCATTTTCTTTAAGCAGCGCAAAGCGGATGGGAAACCGTCCGAAATCGCGGCAGGGGTGGTGCGGTTGCACTGCAAATGCCTTGTAAACATCCTCGCTCTAAACCTGTTTTAGGGCTTGATTAACCGTGAGGGAGAATTCATGAATGGATATGAGACGATTTTCATCGTCAAACCGTCCCTTTCCGATGAAGAGGTCGCCAAGATCACTGAAAAGATCAAAGGGGTGATCCAGAAAGCGGGAGGGGAAGTGGTCGTCACCGAGAATTGGGGCAAAAAGAAGCTCGCCTACGAAGTGCGGAAGGAAAAGAAAGGGACCTATCTGATCGCCCATTTCAAGGGAACCGGGACGACGGTCTCCGAACTGGAACGGAGCTATCGACTCGACGAGTCGATCATCAAATTCATCACCATCAAAATCGAGGACGAGCAGCTTGGAAAAACCCTTCCCGCACGCGATGAAAAGCCGGTCTCATCGTTCCGTGATCGGGAATCGGTCGGAGGGAGATAATATCAACTTGAGAGTTCCGCGGTCGTTTTCGTCTTTTTTGACAGAAAGGTGCTTATCTGCGGAACGAGGAGTGAGAAAATGGTCAGCTTTAACAAAGTCATTTTGATTGGAAACCTTACCAAGGACCCGGAGATCCGCTACACGCCGAGCGGAACGGCCGTCGCCAGTTTCGGGCTGGCCGTCAACCACCGCTACAAGCAGGGAGACGAGATGAAGGACGAAGTCTGCTTCATCGACATCGTGGTCTTCGGAAAGCAGGCGGAGAACAGCGGACAGTATCTTTCCAAGGGCCAGGGGGTCATCGTCGACGGGAGACTTCAGCAGCGTCGATGGGAGACGGAAGACGGTCAGAAGCGGAACAAGCATGAGGTCGTCGCCCAGACGATCCGGTTTCTGCCCAAGCGTCAAGACGGCTCCTCGGAGGGGCCTTCACGCAGCGACCTGCCCGGCGACGAGGGGATGGATGAGGTTCCATTTTAGGTAGGGGGCGTATTGCCATACGCCCCTACGATGCGTGTTCAGGAATAAGAACAAAACGGAGGAGTTGTGGAGAAGAAATATTTTCAACGGAGGCGCGTCTGCCGTTTTTGCACCGAGAAGAAAGAGACGGTCGATTACAAGGAGATCCAGGTTTTAAAGGGATTTCTCACCGAGCGGGGGAAGATCATCCCACGGCGGATTTCCGGAAACTGCGCCGCGCACCAGCGGATTCTGACCGCCGCGATCAAGCGCGCCCGGAATATCGCCTTCTTGGCCTTTGCGGAAGAGCGATAGACACGATCGACTAGGGGTTCTTCCTTCGCCCGCCATCGGGCGAAGGAAGAAAATCGGCGCAGCAACGGGACGCCCCGCGTCGCTGAATTTGATTGACGGATCTCCCCAAAATTGATATAGTCAGCCTCATCTTTCTACTTTGATTGAGGGGGGGATATGCTGACTTCTGAACGGAAACCAAAGGTCAACCGGCGGGAATCCACCCGGGTCCCGTTCATCGTTCTCGAGGTCAAGGGAAAGTACTCCAACAAGGTCTTCCTGGCGTATGCCGAGAATATCAGCCAAGGAGGGCTCTTCCTCTCCTCGGCGCAGACGCTGAAGGTGGGGGATCGTTTTCCAATCGAGTTTATCCTTCCCGACAACAAAACGAAGGTTCGCTGCACCTGCGAAGTCGCCTGGAAGAAGAAATACGACCACAACGGAATTATCTCCGAAGGGGTCGGCGTTCGCTTTATCGACCTTCCGGCGAGTCAGAAGAAGATCATCAGCGGCTGGATCGATAAGGAAGAGAAGAAAAAACGTGGTTCATGAGCAAGCCCCCGTCTGAAGCAATCCTCGCCCGTTTCTCCAAACATCGCTTTCGCGTTTTGCTTTTCATTTTTCTTCCCGGCAATCTCTTTCCCCTCCTCTTGCGCCGGGTTCGGGAAGGGGGCTTCTCGCTCGCGGATGAAGTCACGGAATGTCGGCGCAAGCCTGGGTTTTTGCAGGAATGATTTTCAGGAATTAAAAATCGTCGGAGAACGACGCGCCACGGGTTCGATAGACTGATATAGACTGATTAAGAAGGGGACGATGGAAGTTCCGATTCCGAACTTTTACTTCATGGGGATTCAATTCATTCACCTGCTGGCCCTCTCCGTTTGGGTCGGCGGAATCGTGGCGATCGGTTTAATCGTCGCCCCCATTCTTTTCCGGCGGATCAAATCGCGGCGCACCGCGGGCGAACTGATGGGGGAGATTTTGAGGAAGTTCGATCTTCTCTCCCTTTTTTGCATCGCGGCGCTGATGATCACCGGAATCATCAAATATTGGACCTGGGAGAATCTCACCCCCTGGAATCTCACGCGGTATCTTGCCATCCTGGTGATGTCGGCGGGGGGGCTTTACTCGGCCCTGGTCGTCTCGCCGAAACTTCGCAGTTGGATGGCCTCCCAGTCGTCGACCAAAGTCGCCGCCGTCGCCCGAGAGGGGGCGTTGCGCCCCTCGATGGTTCTGGCCTCTTCCGGTTCGGCCGCCGTCCAAACGGTGGAAGAGGTGGAAACCGGGGAGAATCCTCCCGACTTTAATCGGCTTCATCATTTATCGGTTCGCCTGATGAGCATTAATCTGATTTGCGGCGTGGTAGCCCTTCTGATGGCATGAAGTCGGGCCGCTTGCGCTTCTTTAGGGAGGAGTGACCGAAGTGATTGACTCTCAAGAGAGACGTGCCGGAGAACGGCGGGATGAAACGGAAGACCGCCGCCAAGGAGAGCGGCGGCAGGCCGATCGGCGGCAGGGGGCGCGCCGGGCGATCGAGCGACGCAAAGAATCGTGTCCCGTCTGCGCCAGCGAGCTGACCCCCAAACTTTTTTGCCCCTCCTGCAAGATGAGGGTGATCAAGATTAGAAATTAATCCGGTTCGCCGGGCAAAATCGCTTTCAATCCAAAAGGCTTTTCAGCCGGGCGATGATCTTCTTTCCAATGGTCTTTCCATCTTCGCTGGAAAAAAAGGGCAGAGCGGTTCGATCCCTGTTCGGGAGGATGGAGAAGACGTCGGCGCGACCCCAAAGGGGGATCCGCCTTCCACCCCCGCGAATCGACGGCCATGTCTTTGACGATTAACACAAAGCGCTCCTTTCCAACCTCTTTTCCTCATTCTCTCTCTATTCATCTCGTGATTCTGGTCGGACTCCTTGCGTTCAGCGGGTGCGCCGGCTCCCCTCGCAAGGCCGATTATGGCCTCGGCTACCGGGAGATCGGCCTGGCTTCTTGGTACGGAAAAGATTTTCATGGCAGGCCGACCAGCAGCGGCGAAATTTATAATATGTTCGAACTTTCCGCAGCCCACCAGACCCTTCCTTTCGGGACCCATCTTCGCGTGACGAAACTGGACAGCGGCCGGAGCGTTCGGGTGAAGGTGAACGATCGGGGACCGTTCGTGGGCGATCGGATTCTCGATCTTTCCTACGAGGCGGCCAGAAAATTGGGAATGATTCAAGCGGGAACGGCGGACGTTGAAATCGAGATCGTCGGTTTTGAGAAAATGCGCGGCCACGGCGATTTTTTCATTCAGGTCGGCTCCTTTCAATCCAAGGAGAATGCCGCTCGGATCAAGGAAAAGCTGGGAGGGGAGGGTCAAGCGGTCCGCATGGAGACGATTGAAACGGGAGACGGACCGTCCCACCGGGTTCGGGTGGGACCGTTTCGCTCCGAGAAGGCGGCCCGCGCGGCCGTCGGCCGGCTCCGAAAGCAGCTCGCGTCGGAGTCGCTGAAACCGATTATACTAAGAGAATAATTAGGAATCTGAAAATTAGGAATGAGGAATCAAGGGATAAAAGGAACAAGGGGAATTGTGAAGCGGGTTCATCGACTATTTCAGAAAATAAGGCGGGGGGGGGAGAAGGGATTTACCCTCATCGAATTGATGGTCGTGGTGGCGATCGTCGGCATCCTCGTCACCCTCGCCGAGCCGTCTTATCGCATCGCCACAATCAAGGCCAAAGAGGCGGCGCTCAAGAAAGATCTCTATGTCATGCGCGATGTCATCGATCAGTACCACGCCGATCAGGGGAGCTATCCCGCCGCCCTCCCCGACCTCGTCGAAAAAGGATACCTGCGGGCCATTCCGGTCGATCCTTTCACAGGAACCACCGATAGCTGGGTCGAAATTTTTGTCTCCGAAGGGGATGAATCCGGAATTTATGACGTCCACTCCGGCAGCGATATCATCGGGACCAACGGGACTTCTTATAATGAATGGTAGCGGTTCACTTGTTTGAGACTAGCTTTCCGGATCCTCTTTCTTCGGCTAAGCTGATCTCCACCTCTCCTCATCAGACTTTCTTCCCACTCCGAAAAGGCTATAAGATAAACCCATCTAAACTATACGGGGCGCCATTTATTTGTTTCAGTTGGATGACTTTCCGAACTTGATCGAGTGACTTCTTCGGCGCCGGAGGCAGGATCATATTTGATTCGATCCATGTTGGGTGGGTTTACAGTTACGGTATTGCTTTTACTTATTTCGATGTGATATACCACGGTCGTCCAGAATTATTAAGTATAAAATTTCCGTTTTTCCCGGAGATCGGTTTTCGACATTTCATATTTTCAACAATTTAGGAATGACTCACGAGAGATAGACAGAAAAAATTCCGTAAAATAAGGTAGAAAATTTCTGTCTATTTATTATGTTAGACGGCTCTACACTCACCGAAGGCTAGAGGGATGAGTTCCCCGCCAAATGTAATGGTAAGTTCGACGTTCTACGATCTCCGTCAGATACGCACGGACCTGGCGCATTTCATTGCCGACGAGCTTGGCTACATCCCACTTCTCTCCGAGTTGCCATCGTTTCCGATCGATCCTGATCTGGATACGATCGAGAACTGTCGAGCACGAGTCGAGAAAGACGCGAACGTCTTCGTCCTCATAGTGGGGGGCAGATACGGGTCGATTGACGACAAAACCGACAAATCGATAACTAATCTCGAGTTCCTCAGCGCCAGGCAGAAGGGGATTCCGATCTACGCTTTTGTTGAGAAAAGCGTGCTCGCAGTTGTTCCAACATGGAAAAACAACCGAACCGCCGATTTCTCTGCGACGGTCGATACACGTCGTGTGTTCGAGTTTATCGAATACGTTCGCTCTCAAGAACGCGTTTGGACCTTTCCCTTCGAAACCGCACAAGACATTGTTGGCACGCTCAGGCGGCAACTAGCTTATCTCTTTTCCGATTCGCTGAAAACACGGCTCAGATTGAACGGAGGAGGACTGCCAAGCTACTTTGACGCGCTCAGCCCAAAGGCCTTACGCATCGCGCTGGAGAAGCCCAAGGGCTGGGAGTATCGGTTGTTCCTACAGTCGTTTCTCGACGAAGTCGAACGTCATTCCGATTCGATTCTGGAATACAAATCTGGCCTTACACTTGACCCAGCCGAGTATGTGATTGCTATGAGCGCCGGAGATTGGATTCTCACTCGCATGCACGAACTCCAAGCTTTCGTTGCCTCTGCAAACAAACTTCTCAATACCTACGCCCAGGAGAGCTTTGGGAAGCCGGGGGAGGCTGGAGACCTGCAACGGATCATATGGGTGTCACGAATGCTCGGCTCCGTGCTTGATGGCATGCTCCGGTGGGCAAAACGCATCCGATGCGCGAGGTTAGATACTCCCTTCGAGCGTGTCGGCGCGGAACTTTCGCTTTTCGTCGACAACCTTATTGGGCAGTTTCAGACCTTTCCTCGTGAGTCCCTGAGCAAAGTTGAGGCAAGCCTCTCCCTTGCCGAATCTGGCCAAACCCAACAAGTCGAACTGACTATGGTGTTCACGCTAGCGAACTTGGAAGCCTTCCAGACCGCGCTGGCTGCAGCAAGTGCTCGTGCCGGGCTGAAATAAAACGGGGGTCAAGTCTGCCCTTGGCTCAATATCAGGCAGGCATCAAAGCCCGATATGTTATCGTTTATAGTTTGTAACTTGAGTCAAGAGCAGACTTGACCCCGATAGAATATCAAGCCGGTGCCAAAATGATGAAATGGAGATCGTCCAGTGCCGATTCTTGATCAGATCAGGCCAAAGGATAAGAACAGAATCTATGACATGGTTCGAGATGTCGGCGTGGATGTTAGTGATTGGGAAGCGTCAAAGGGCAATGCGTTAAGCGCCGCGGCAAATCCTAAGTATTGCTATAACTGGTCATTCGTTCAGCCCAATGAGGTTGTCGTTTTGAACCTTTGGCATAGCGACATCGAGGAGTTGGATGGGGTACTTACAGATGAGTTGAATGCGCGAGATATCGCCAAGAGGGGTAAGGGCGTTACCGTACGTCGCGCAACAGAAATGGATGAGGCAATAAAGGAGGCCTATCGCAAGAACCTCCCAATAAGAGTCGTTCTTTGTGAAGGCACGAAGCGGAACAGAAACGACCCAAATTCCAAGGCATCTAAAGTCCACTTTCGCTCTTTGGATCCGGAGCCATGGCATGTCGCGAAATATGACATGGATACAGGGCAAACCACCTTAATGCGTGGGTTGGGGCGTGGTTCTGACGGATTCGTAGATCAGTTTGATATGGCCGTTCCTTTGGGACGGCCTGCCGAAAGAGGCGAAACGAAGTCCTTCCCATTTGTCCGCCGTCCTGATGTCCGCCGGTATGTTCTGCTACGTGCAAATGGAAGGTGTGAATACTGCGGCGCAGTGGGATTCACCATGGCCAATGGGCAGGTCTATCTGGAAACCCATCATGTGGTCCCCTTGAACGAGAAGGGATCAGATTCTGTAGGCAACGTTGTCGCTCTTTGTCCAAATCATCACCGTGAGGCTCATCACGGCAAGAGTCGTGCAGAGATTCGTAAGACACTGCAGGAGAAATTAGAGAATAATTCTTGACTCGGCTCAGACAGAGGGATACCTTGCCGTCATGGCGAGAATAGCACGAGTGGTTGCAACTGGTTTTCCCCTCCACATCACACAACGTGGCAACCGTCGGCAACAAACATTTTTTCATGATGGGGACTGCCACGCCTACATCCGGCTGATGGCCCAATAGAGCGCTCACTTCAAGGTGGAGGTTTGGGCATACTGCCTGATGCCGAACCACATGCATTTGATTGCGGTGCCGCGCTCTGAAGAAGGTTTACGACGCGCGATCGGTGAGGCGCATCGGCATCATGAGCGGACGGGGCGTCCTCTTGGAGAGGAAGGGTTTGTGGCCAAACTTGAAAAAGGATTGGGCTGTATTTTTCATCGTCGAAAGCCGGGACCGAAGCGAAGCATACAGAATTAAAGTATGGTGTCCCCGGAATTTCGGAATTTGCAAACAGCGCGCGCCGGTTAGCTTTCAGTTAGGAGTCTTTTTTATAGACTAACGAGGGAAAATATGAAGAACCTCTTCTATCCGCTATTTTTATTTGCATTCTCTGTGTCTTTATTATCAGGATGTGCCACATTTGAAATTGCTCACTTCTCGATGCTGACCACAAAGAATGTAGATCTTTCGCAGCCATCTGAGAAGGTCGGCAGTAAAGTAATAGGAAAGGATAAGAGAATTTGGTTCATTATACCTTTCGGGCTTCCTCGAATAGATAATGCTGTAAATGACGCCTTAAAGAATGGGAACGGCGATTTCATGACGGATATAGATGTAGAGCACCGGGTATTTTCTATTCCCCTCATCTATTATCGCGTTTGGTATGAGGTGAAGGGTAATTTGTGGAGAATAAAACCTGTTTCAGGTAATGCCCCGTAATATTATTGCATGCACAGGAGAAATGATCCTAACACGGCACTGGAGCCGACCGCATCAAACCGTCGCGTTTTAGGCCGCATCGCTTCGCGGTCGGCTCAGCTTTACGTTAGCAGTATCGCGAAACGAAATTAAATGGGGGCTCTATCCATGCTCGACAAAATAAAAGAACTCGGAGCACAGGTAGCAACAAAGGCGAATGATGCCATGGAAGGGATCACCACTTCGGTCAAGGGAGGCGTCGACTCGTTGGCGAATACTGCGACCAACATGACCGAGGCGCTCAACGAAAAGGCGGTACGCGCCTCAACGGCACAGATGTGTAGCATCCTCGAAATCGCCATAGAGGAACTCAAAACGCGACCGTTGTCGGATCAGCCTGTTTCACTCACGGCAACTGTCAATATTGGAATCGCCTCACTTGAAATGCAAATTCACTTGCCGCCAACCGAGAGAGAGAATGAACGTGGCATCGTATCGAAAACATTGCCAAAAAGTGCCTAACCCGGCAGTCAACACGGACTAGGAAAATGAGGAACACATCCCTATTATTATTGGCATCGTTCCTTGTGCCCAACCAGTTGCTGGAGCCCCGACCGCTATCAAGCCCGCATGGTTTATGAGGGTCGTTTCAGCGGCGGATCAGCTTTATCGTTAGGCGAATAGAGACCGATGCGTACCTACTTCTGTCATGGCTGTGCAGTTATCAATGGAACCTTGCTGCCTCCTCCCAAAGGCGATGGTCTTACGGACAACAGCTATAAGCTTGACAAATACATAAAGCACACGCTTCCTTCTTCCTGTGGTGACTATAAGACTGTATTTACTGGCGTTGCTTCTGAGAGCTACCAAAACTATATCGTTACTGCTGTTGCCTCGGGCCATGTCCAGATAGACAGTAAAAACAGAATTAATATCGTTTATGTTGGGTCCGGCACTACTGGCATTGCGCTTAAAGGAGGGAAATGGGTTGGTGATATGGGCGCAGTCAAGGTTGTGTGCCATTCTGACACAAACAGAATCCATGGGTTTCCTATCGCCATTACCGAGTTAAGTTCAGCGAGCTGTATACAATGTGGAAAAATTATCCCATATTAGTGACCTTCAATTTTAACAGGTGTAAATTTGACCGGTTGCAGCGGACGGTCCGCTGCGCGGCCCGCCGCTGAACCGAATCGTTAGGCCACAAAGAAGGAACGATACGATGCCTCGGTACTTGATTTCGTTTGATGACGGCTCGATGGACCATATTCCTGATGAAGATTGGCCGTTGGTGGCCGAAGCATCACATAATGTGGTTCGGGAAGCAAAGGCCGCAGGGGTCTGGATCTTCGGCGGCGGTGTCCAGCGCCAGCAATCGACCATTGTTGCCACAGACGGGACCATCTCGGTCGGACCAGTGCCGGAGACAAAGGCAGTTATCGGCGGGTTTTCAATCATCGAGGTTTCTTCACGTGAGGAGGCACTCGTTTGGGCTGCCCGGATCGCCGCTGGGTGTCGCTGCGCGCAGGAGGTTCGCGAGATCATGTTCGACCCGGAGTCCTGATAGGAGTTTGCTGGACCGTGTGGCCTAACAAGCATGCTGGGGAAAAGGGCCAGGTCTAGATTTTTGAGATTTAATCTGTTTCAATTCAAAATAGAAAATCCAAATTTTTACATCGTTCAAAGATTTCCTCCCTTTCGACCGCGCGTGAACGCGCGGCCGCTACACTCAACAAGGTATTTTGCGATGTTGCTAGGACGGCGCTTCCGTATGTCTCTTTTTATCCTCCCGCTCTTCCTGGCTGCCTGTGCGTCCGGCGGAGCGAAGCCGGCGCGGCTCGGCGCCTGGGTGACTTATTGGGATTACAACCGAGGAATCGATTCAGTTCGGAGCGCGCCGTCGCTCCTCAACGACATCTATTTCTTCGCCGCCCACCTCGATTCGGAAGGTGCTCCGGTTTTCGCCAACAAGAACATTCCGTTCAATCTGGAAGCGGGACGGGTCAAGGAGGGCAACGCGCTTCCCTGGCTGACGGTCGTGAACGACGTCAAACCGTCTGCGGGGGGAGCGGTCATCTTGAAAGACCCGCAGGTCATCCACGATCTCCTGAGCGATCCGGATCGTCGCCGGCAGCACCGAAGCGAGATCGTCAGGCTCGCGGCGACGCACGGCTTTGCCGGGGTCGATATCGACTATGAAAATCTTCGGGCGGTCGATCGGGATCTTTTTAGCCTGTTTATCCGTGAGCTGGCGGCCGATTTAAAGCAGAAGGGGATTCTCTTATCGGTCACCGTTCAACCGAAGGCGCGGGAGAGCCGCGCCGACGGGCCCGGCGCCGCCGACTGGGCCGACCTCTGCCGATCGGCCGATCGATTGCAGATCATGCTTTACAATCTTCACAGCGGAAAAAGCGGCCCCGGCCCGATCGCCACCCCTGCCTGGATCAAAGAGATCCTTCAGTTTGCCGAGAGCCAATGCCCTCGCGAGCGGGTGGTCCCGATTCTCAAGGTCAGCGGGATGAAATGGGGAGGGGAGCACGCGGAGGGGGTTCAATATGATCGCGCCGCTTCTCTCGCCGAGGCCCATCGAGCGGAGATCCTGCGTGATCCGAACGGAAACGTTCCTTATTTCATCTACACCGACGCAGGAGGCCGCCACACGGTCTATTATGAAGATGCCGAGAGTTTGATGGAGAAGATCGCCGCCTTGGAGTCGTTTGGCTACCGGAATGTCGTCTTCTGGAGCCTGGGAAGGCAAGATCCGGAATTTCTTCCGCGCCTGGCCGAACGAAGCGGCCGGAAAACCGGCCGTTGAGGCCATCCCGAGACGGGGCGCTTTCGTCAGAACCGATAGTGGGCCATCGCCTCCACCGTCCAACTACGGTAGCCCGGCGAGCGGTTGTAGTCCCAGGCGAGGCTCGATCGGATCTGGTCGGTCCAGGCCTGAACCGATTTGATCTCGCCATATCCCACCCAGCGGGTTCCGCGCAGCGTGTCCTCGGCGAGGCCGATCCCCCCCTCTCCTTCCAGAAGCGTTCCCGAATCCCAGGCCTTTCGATAGGAAAGGGTCGCGCGGCCGACGTTCAACCCGGCCGGGGTATAATACCGGTCCGATTGGAAGCGGGTGTCGCTCCGCGTGAACGCGGCGCCGACCCGCCACCCCGGCCAGGCAAGGAGCTGATAAGAGAGGCCCGTTCGGAAGTCGGTCCGCTCGTTTCCATCTTCATAAGAGCGGTATAAAAAATCGACGTCGCCGCGCCACTGCGATGTCAACCGGAGGCGGTAACGAAATCCGCCGTTCCGTGTCTGAAGACCGATCCGATGCGCTTGAAGGGTTTCCACATCTTCATACGCCCATCGGAGGTGAATTTCTTGATGGTCGGCCTGATATTTCCCCGTCAGCCATAAATTTCCGGTATCGTCTCCCCCCTCCAAGAAACGCGCGCGAACGCTCCCTTCCAAAAGAATCTGCGCCGAGGTCTGCCAGCGCGCCCCGACACGCAATTCCTGGCCGGATAACGGGGAGAAACCGTTTTCTCGAAAGGAGATCCGGCCGATCTCGAACGACAGGTCGATCGGGTGGGCGAGCGGGTATCGAAAGAGGAGCGATTGCCAGCGGTTGCTGCGGTCGTTGGAATCGTGAAAGAGGCCGAACCGGATTCCGGTCTGAGCTTGATTTTGCCACGCGATCTGCCTCAACAGCGAGGCGCTATTCCCGGCCCGCTCCGAGCCTTCGGCGAGAGAGAGGCTAAAGTGCCGCGCGGCTTCTCGATATCGTCCCTGCTGATAGGAAAGGGCCGCCAGATAATAGGCGCTGTCCCCTTTGAGCAAGGGCGCTTCGGCCGGAAGCCGTTCGAAAAGCGCGCGCGCCGTATCATACCGCCCGCTCCAATAATAGGATTGGCCGATTCGGATCGTGGCCGCGAGGCCGGGATGCTGGGCGGTCAGATGCGCAAGAAGTTTTTTCCCATCCCAGGAGCGGGGAACGGAGAAGCGGCGGAGCATCCGGCCGGCAGGAGCGGGGCCCGGCTCGATCGCGTTATATCCGTTTTGATCCTGGACAAACCCGAACCGGAAATATTTCGCCAGCAGCTGTTCGTTAAATTCGGCGGCGCGCGGCTCGTTCCCGATATTCTCCTGTCCCGCCTCGGAGAAGGGGAACGCATAGCCGATCAGATCGAGTCCGGCGACCTCCCGGTCGAGCAAACGGCGGCTTTGCCGATAATCGATCTCCAGTCGCTGCAGATATTCCTCTCGGGTCTCCAGCCGCTCCTGCTCTTTGATCCAGAGCCGGTTGACGAGGAAGCCGCCGATCTGTTCGGCGGCGTCGATCGGGATCAGATCGTGGGCGTGATCGCCGTGGCTCTGCAGGTCCCACCGTCCGGTCCCGGCGTATTTTCGGATCATCTCCCAATCGGCGAAAAAGGGGTTTTGATCGGTGATCTTCGCCGTCGGAACGAACATCGTCGCCTTCATCCCATGTTTGGCCAGAATCGGGTCGCCGAGGAGAAACGCGTCGATCCGGGCGTCGTCGAAGGTGATCAAAATCGGTTTGGGGGGGAAAGGTTCTTTTCCGTCGACCATCCGTCCGAGCTCCCGAATCGTGATCGTTTGATAACCGGCGGCCCCAAGGGCCTGCAACTGCGCGTCGAAGAGATCGACCGAAAGATTCATGCTCCTCGGATGATCGCTCAACCCGTGATATAGGAGGATCGGAATATAGCGGGTTGTCTCGGCGGGCGAAGCGACCCGCATGAAAGACGATTCGGCGTCGCCGGGGGCTCCCATCCCGGCGTAGATCGCCCCCCGCTGCAGATCGACCTCATACCCCTTGAGGAAGGCGCTCCGGTTCTGCTCCAGGAGGGCCAACGCTTCCCTGAAGCGCCGCGCCTCGATCCGGGTCTGGAGCAGGCCGATGTAGGCGCGGCGGTTGTCGGGATATTCCTCGGTCAGCTCGATGTAGCGCCGCTCGGCCGCGTCGTATTTACCGTTGAGCCGCTCGGCCTCGGTCAGGGAGAGGCGAATTTCAAGATGATCGGGGTGGGCCTGCCGCGCCTGCTCCAATGTTTTCAGGCTTTCCGGAAAAAGGTTCATCTCCTGGTAGAGCCGGGAGCGCTCCAGCCAAAAAGAAGGGTGTTGAGGGAACGCTTCCGTCAGGAGGCGATACCATCGAACCGCCTCTTCTTTATCTTCCCGAAAGAGGGCATCTTCCGCCAAGAATCGAAGAATGGCCTGCTTCGGGGGATGCTCACCGGCCCGCTTTTTCGCCTCGGCGACCGCTTTCTCATATTCGCCCGATTCATACATCGACCGAAGCCAGAAATACTCCGCCTTGGGAGAGACCGAGCCGAGGTCGAGCACCTTTCGCCATTGCTCCTTCCCCCGTTTGAAATCGTGGTGTTGCATCAGAAGCTCCCCCCAGAAGGTCTGGATCGGGAGATGGTCGGGATAGAGGGTTGCCAGCTGTTCGGCCTCCCGTCTCCCCGTGTCGAACCGGCCGTCCCAGAAACGAGCCTTGGCCCGCTTCAGCCTTTCATCCGGCTGATCGGGGGAGAGGGCTAAACTTGCTTCGATTGAATCGATCGCGGTGCGATAGTCCCGTTTGTACAGATAGATCTGCGTAAGAAGATTATACGGTTCCGGACGGTCCGGATAAACCGCGCGATAACGTTTCCAAATCTCTTCGGACCGGTCCCACTGCGCCTGCTTCCAGTAGGACCAGCCGAGGTCCCGAAGCGCCTGCATATTCTGATTGTCGAATTGGAGTGCTGCAAGATAGTGTTGTGTCGCCCTCTCAACCTCGCCGGCCCGAAACGACTTTCCACCCTGATAAGCGTAGAGCCGGCCGAGCGCTTTTCCCCTTCCTGGGTCCCCGGTTTTTCTTTGAGTGAAAAAGGAAACCCCCTCCTCCGGTTGATCCAAAGCGATGAAGAGGTTTGCGACGCGCAGCGCCCAAGTTTCATCCCACTCCGGAAGGGTGGATAAATCGCTGAATCGTTGGATCGCCCGCTCGCGTTGATTCTCTTGAAAGGCGATTTCGGCGAGGTGATAGGCCGCCTCAGGCTCCCGCCTCCCCGATCCCCACCCCCGCTCGTACCAGGCGCGGGCCTCCGCCCTGTCGCCGAGTTCGAGATAGGCGTCTGCCAAGGGGCGGTAAAGGCGGCTTGGGTCGGGATCTCGGTCGAGGGCTTCTCGCCATTCGGCAATCGCCGCCGCGGTCGACCCTTGTTTCCGTTTCGTCCAGCCGAGGTTGATCCGGTACTGGGGATTGTCCGGATCCCACCGAAGGGCGGTTTGATAGGCGGCTTCGGCCTCCGAGTAGGCTCCGCTTCGATAGGCGCGATCTCCCCGCCGCGCCTGGAGGCGTCCGAGGTGAAACCGCAAGAGCGGGGAGGAGGTTTCAGAGAATTTCTCCTCCAGAAAGCCGATCGCCTCCAATTCCTGATCGCGTTTCTCATAAAGGGCCATTCTCCGTAGGATCGCCGTCAGGTCACCCGGCCGGAGCCGCAGCGCCGTTTCGTACTCCCGTGCCGCCTTCTCCCATCGGCCCAACGCCTGATACGCCTCGCCCAATCGCAATCGCGTCTTCGGTTGGTTCGGTTCGACTTGGAGGCTTTTCCGGAGAGAGACGACCGCCTTCTCCCAGGCCTCCCCGCTTAAGTGAATAAAGCCGATTTCGTTGAGCAGGTGAAGATTCCCCGGCTCGATTTTGAGAAGGGTTTCCCAGATCCGGACCGCCTCCTCCTTCCGATCCAATTTGTAATAGGCCCACCCGATATTCTCCCACCCCTTCAGAAGTCCGGGATCGAGCTCGGTGGCCCGCTTGAAGCGCGACAACGCTTCCTGGTATCGCTCTTTTTGATAGAGGGAGACCCCTTCATCGAGAAGATCTTGACCGGGTGATTTTCCAAAGGCGGGGGAGATTCCGAATAGGATGACAAAGATTAAGAGCGCAGGATAAAGAGACCCACGCAAGCGGGCCTTCCCTCTGTTTCCTAAAAAGAAAAAAATCGGCGTCATTTTGAATCGATCGATACATCGGGGCCGTAGGCGAGCCGCAGTCCTCTTTTTTGGAAAAGAAACCCCCATTGCCGGAGGAGCGGTTGCAGGCTTTGGCGCGTGGCGGGGGGGAGTTGCCGGAGATCGAGATAAATTCCTCCCCATCCCTTCTTTTCAACCCGGTGGAGGAGTTCGGTCAGGGTCGACTCGCTGAGGACGGATGCGCCGTCGTCAACCGGCATCTTGATCCGCCGAATTTCTCTCCCCTTCGCAGACACCCGGACCGTCGGCAGGATCTCCCATCCGTATCGATGCGAGAGGATTTTGAAGAGCTGCGATTCGAGAGGCAATTCGTGCAGGCGATCCCCGGTCATCTCCAGTCCGGGAGGGGAGAGGGCGGCGATCCGAGGGGCCTCCTTAACGAGCGAGGCAAGCGCCTTTTGTGAAGGGTTCTCCCCTACCGGTCTGATTTCGCCGGGAGAGCGGGTGAGGTGGAGGTTTGAAATCTGCAGCGCCGCCGGCCCGTCGGTCCGCCAGCCGATCCAGCCGAGGGGCCCGCGCGAGGGTCCGGGAAGATAGACCGGGTGCGCGGTGAGGGGACGGCGGTCCCATTCGATCCAAATTCCTTTTCCTCGTTTGATGACCTTGAGATGATGCCGTTTTCCCGGCGTCACGTCGGCGGCGAACCGACGGAGGGTCTCCAACGGTTTCCCCGGCATCCGATGTTGAAGCGAGAGGCCCGCCGGATCCCCTCCCCATCGCCACGACTCTCCCGAGTCCGATTCCTGAAGCAGCCAGAAAGAGCCCGATTCGATCGAGAGATCGGCCTCCATCACCCATTCTTCGGTCCAGGCGCTTCCCGGAAGCCAGAGGTCGGTGCGAGGGAAGCCTTTCAAGAAGAGCGCTTCTCCTTCGGAAGAGATGCGCCCCTCGCCCGCGATCCATCGGACCGGCGGGTTCTCGAAAGTGCCGCCGTCGGGGAGCGATTCAATCGCGGAAGTGAGCCGTTGGACCAACTCCTCTCCGGACCAGCCCGGATCGACCCGAAGGCGCTTGAGGGCGTGCGGATCGGTGAAGCGGTCGTTGACCCCGAATCGATCATCGACGAAACCGAGAGGGTAGAGCGAAGCCGATGCGTTCCGATTAAAGTGAACAACGGCGGCATCGCCGGTAATTTTCGAGAAGTCCCCAAACGGCGCGGCAAACGCAACGGGACGAACCCCTCTGAGATTCGATTCGATCGCTTCCTTGCTCGATCGGTAGTCTTGCCGGATTCGATCTTTTAATTCGGAATCGGTCTCCCGGCGGCCCTCTTTCTCCATCCAGATCCGCCGGGCTAAAAAAGGACCGACCTCGCCGCTCTGATCGATCGGGGCCGGATCGTTGCCGATCCGGCCGTTTGATCCGATCTCCCAAAGGCCGCTGTCGACCATCCTTTGGAGCCGATCCCAGTAGAGAAAGAAGGTGTCGCTCTTTTCCAGGCGGACCGTTTTGACAAACATTGCGGCGCGCCATTTTTTTCGGCGCAGGACAGGGTCGACCGCCATATAGGTGTCGAGGTAGCCGTGATCGAAGGTGAGCAGCAGCGGGTTCTGCGGAAGCGGCCGGCCCCGCTCGTAAAAGTCGGCCAATACGGAGAGGGTGATCGGGGTGAAGCCGCGTTGCTCCAATGCCTCCAGATGTTCCCGAAAGAGCTCCCGATCGACATGCTCCCCTTTCGCTTTTGTCACATGATCGTAAACAAGGACGGCGATGCGGGGGTCGTCGTCGGAATCGGCCGGCAACCCGGGGGGCGGCGCGACCTCCCGATGAAGCCAGAGGTATCCCCCGCCGAGGAGAAAAAACGAGAGGAGAAATAAGAGTCCCCAGGCAATGCGATCCTGGCGAAAGGAGATGGAAGCGTACGGATCGGTCGGCTCCTTCATTTATCGGGTTCCCCAATGGTTTCGCCGAACGGTCAAAACGGCATAATAGGTTTGCCAGACCAGGATGAACATGTAAAAGAAGCTGAAGTAAATGCCGTAGATCCAGAGCCCGGTTCGGAACCGGCCGAGATAGTAGAGACTATAGACGGCGGCCATCAATGTTGCGCCATAGATATAGAGAAGGGAGGGGCTTCCGTATCCGATCAACGGCAGGATCAGATTATCGAATGCGATGAGGGGGGAGATGATCGGGAAGAGGACCCCGAGATAAAAGAAGAAGGCGACGATCGGATGCCGCTTCCACATAAAAGTGCCGGCAAGCAGACTCTCCCGGATCCATGACTTCTTCCACCGGAGCTGCTGGCGAAAAAATTGGCGGTAGGTTTCCGGCACCAGGGTCGTACAGATCGCCTCGGAGTGGTAGATCACCCGGTACCGCCGGAGCATAAAGTTGGTCAGGCTGCGGTCGTCCCCGAAGGTCGCCTCTCTTCCGAGAAACCGCTGGTTCAGCCAGGTGTCGAGTACCTCCATCACCGGCTTGCGCCGGTAGGCGGCCAGGCAGCCGGAGCAGCAGGTCACGGCGGAGAAGACCGATTCCGCCGCCTTGACCACCCGGAACGCGATAAAATAACGGACCTCTTGCATTTTGGTGAGAAGATTCTTCCGGGCGTTCTGAACGGTGGCATGTCCGCAAACGGCGCCGACGGTCGGATCGGAAAATCCCTGAACGAGCTTTCGGATGGTCTCGCTTCTGACAAAACTATCGGAATCGATGTAGACCAAAATCTCCCCGGTCGCCATCCGCGCCCCGGCGGCCATCCCTTGCCGTTTGCCGAGGTTTTTATCGAAGTGAATAATTTTGAGTCCCGGATGGCGCTCCTTCGCCCGCTCCATCTCACCGCCGGTTCCGTCGGTGGACCCGTCGTTCACGGCGATGACCTCCATTCGGTCACGCGGATAATCGGATTGATAGATTGCATCGAGGGTCCGGCCGATCGAGTTCTCCTCGTTTTTGCAAGCGACGATCACCGTGACGGGGGGCAAATACCCGGCATCCCTCGGCGGCTTGTAAAAATAGGAGAGGAAGAATCGAGAGAGAATATAAAAAGAGATCAAGAGGCTGTAAAGATTAATCAGCGGTTCGTACCAGAAGTAGTGTAAATTAAAGCTCTTCAAGTAGAGGACATTAAAGATCCCGGCGGCGAAAAGGAGGTGGGCGATCCAGGGAAGCGCGCGCTCAAAATGATATCGACAAAGCGTTTTCCAGCCGACGGCGAAGACGAGGCCGTATGCGTAACCATTTCGCGCTTCGACGTCGGACAAGAGCGGCGCCTCTTGGACGATCCGCGCGCGCACCCGTCGCTTCTTTCGAAGAATCGGGGGGATCGGCATGTCGGAAGCCGATCCGGGTTTCAATTCCAGCTCGAGCCAGGTGCCGACCTCCAAAGGCCGGCTCATTTCAATCCGCCCGCCGCCGACGCTCCAATTGGTCAGCATGGCCGTCCCGGAACGATGGTTTGAAAAATGCTTGATCCGATAGAAAGAGGGGAGCGCCGTTTTGGAGCGGGAATAGGCCCTCCGCCTTGCCAGCGATTCCATACCGGGAGAATCCGTTGTCCGTTTGTCTTCTTGGTGAATGATCGTCGCCATAAATCGTTCTTCTCCCTTGAGGAGGTTTCAGATAGAGATCGTACGGGCGCGAAGAATCGCGTCTCCGCAATATCTTCACTAATCGAAGAGGATGATGTTATCCGTAAAATTTAATTCAATAGGGCAAAACGATAACAGAAAGGTTTGATATGGATGTTCAGGCGGCACGAATGGATCTAAAGCGAGGACATTATAACATAAGAAGATGTCGGAGGAGGAAGAAAAATAATTGAAAGCGGATGAAAAGGAATTCGACAGATCCAAAAGGGGGTCCGGTAATATTGTTTTTAATATTTTCATGTGATATATCCCAACCTTTATGGAGCTGAAGCAAATGCGAACGATCCGTTGGGGAATGATCGGCTGCGGCAATGTCGCCGAAGTCAAAAGCGGTCCCGGTTTTCAAAAGGCGAACCACTCCCGTCTGACGGCGGTCATGCGGCGTACCGGGGCGTTGGCGAAAGATTATGCGCAGCGCCACGGCGCGCCGAAGTGGTACGATAACGCGGAGGCGTTGATCGAGGATCCGGAAGTTGATGCCGTCTACATCGCCACCCCGCCCGCCTTTCACAAAGCGTATACGCTGATGAGCGCCCAAGCCAGAAAACCAGTCTATGTCGAAAAGCCGATGGCGCTGAACTTCGAGGAATGTCAGATGATGATCACGGCGTGCCGGGCGGCCGGCGTTCCCCTTTTTGTCGCCTATTACCGGCGGGCGCTCCCCCGTTTTCTCAAAGTGAAGGAGCTCCTCGACGCCCGGGCGATCGGGGAAGTTCGTTTCGTGACGATGACGCTCCGCCGGCCTTTGGCCGCCGACGAGCTTACTCTGCATACGCTCCCCTGGCGGGTGATTCCGGAAATCGCGGGGGGCGGACGTTTCGTCGATCTGGCCTCCCATATGTTGGACCTTCTCGATTATCTTCTCGGGCCGATCCGCCATGTCCACGGTTTCGCCTCCAATCAGGCCCGGCGGTATCCCGCCGAAGACATCGTCACCGGCGCGTTCGTCTTCGAGTCGGGGGTGCATGGGGTCGGGAGCTGGTGTTTTACCGGCTATGACCGGTGGGAGCAGACCGAGATCGTCGGGACGGAAGGGAAGATCGCTTATACCATCTTTGACGACCGGCCGATTCTCTTGACCACTTCCCAAGGGAGCACCCCGTTTTCATTCACGTCTCCTCCGCACATTCAGCAGCCGCTGATTCAGACGGTGGTGGACGCGCTCAACCGGGTTGGAGTTTGCCCGAGCACGGGTGAAAGCGCCGCCCGTACCTCTTGGGCATGGACCAGATGCGGAAGGGGTTCTAATAAAGATGATAGACAAAACACAATTTATTACGCTTGTATGACATTCTGAATAATCCGCAACTTTTTGAACTGGCGCAGCCCTTTGCTGACGGGTGAAGCACCCTTGTATCTTGCAGAAATTGTGACCGGAAAAAATCCTCTGTTTTTGTTCGGTTGAACACGCACGCGCGTCGCATTCCTCGCAGCTTGCTGCGAAGGTTAGACGCGCGAATACAAATAGAGTCTTTCCATCCTTTCGGGTCGAAGATTCCCCGCAGCTTGCTGCGGGGAGCTTCAATCAATCGCTTCCCCCTTGCATCTCTCCTCAAAGCTTGTATAATAGTCGGGTTTATAAGGAGAAGTATGTCGAAATCATTCGATCAGCTCGTCGCGCTGATGGACCGGCTGCGCGCGGAAGGGGGATGTCCGTGGGACCGCGCGCAGACCCCCGAATCGCTGAAGCCCTTTTTAATCGAAGAAGCGTATGAAGTCCTCGAAGCGATCGAAGCGGGAAAGGCCGAGCCGCTCTGCGAGGAGCTGGGAGACCTTCTCTTCCAGGTTCTCTTCCATGCGCAAATCGCGAAAGAGCGAAACCAATTCGATATCGAAGCGGTCGTGAAGACCTCGTTGGAAAAGATGACCCGCCGGCATCCGCACGTCTTCTCCCCGGAGCAATCGGAGGCCCCTCCCCTCGATCAGCAAGCGGTCTTATCCCGCTGGGAGGAGATGAAGAAAAAAGAAGATCGAAATCAATCCCGCAAATCGGCATTAGATGGAATTCCGCGACAGCTGCCGGCGCTTTTGCGGGCGCACCAGATCCAAGCGAGGGCGGCCCGGGTCGGATTTGATTGGAAGACGATTGAGCCGGTCTTTGGTAAAATTGAGGAAGAATTTCAGGAGGTTCGAACGGCGGCGGCGGAAGGCGTTCCGGCACGAATCGAAGCGGAGGTCGGAGATCTCCTCTTCGCGGTGGTGAATGCGGCCCGCTTCCTAAAGGTGAACCCGGAGGATGCGCTTCGCGGGACGATTCAACGTTTCACCGACCGGTTTCAAATGATGGAGTCGGAAGCAAAACAGCGGGGGGTGTCGCTCGACACGCTCTCTCTGGAGGAAATGGATGCCCTCTGGGAAAAAGCGAAGAAAGATGAAACACGGGAGGGGTGAGGCGTTCGGCGCCTCCCCCCTCCCGTCCTCTCGGTTTTGAAGATGGCTTTCTTTTCATATCGTGTCGCCAAGGGGGACGGAACAATCGTCACCCAACAGGAAGAGGCCGAAAGCGAATCGCTCCTTCGAAGCCGCCTGGAAGAGCAGGGATATCTGGTCCTCTCCATTTCGAAGACGATCGGCCTCTCCCTCCCGACCCTTTCCATGCAGAGGCGGCTTCCTCCGCGCGATTTTCTGGTCTTTAATCAGGAGCTGATGGCCCTCTTGAAGGCCGGCCTTCCGATCATGAAGATCTTCGATGTCCTCGTCGACCGGGGGAGCCAGCCCGGGTTTGTGGAGGCGCTCAAGGCGGTGCAGCGGGATATTCGAAGCGGCAGCGCGATGTCCGACGCCATGGCGAAACATCCCGGCTACTTTTCGGATCTCTATGTCTCCTCCCTCCGGGCGGGGGAGAAGAGCGGGAACCTGGTCGAGGTCATCGGTCGCTTCATGGATTATCAAAAGAAGATCTTGGAGGTGAAGAAAAAGGTCGTCGGGGCGTTGGCCTATCCTTCTTTTCTTTTGGCGATCGGGTTCGGCGTGCTCGGCTTTCTGCTGATCTACGTAATGCCTTCTTTCACCGAAATCTATGAGGGATCACAGGTCGATCTTCCCCTCTTCACAAAGGTCTTGCTTGGACTCGTCCACTTTATTCAGGGGAATCTTTTCCTGCTGTCGGTGGCCGCCGCCGGTCTCGGGGCGCTTCTCTGGAGCCTCTACCAAAGCGGATGGGGACGGGCGCAGGCCGACCGGCTCTCGCTCTCTTTCCCCTTTATCAAGCCGATTGTCCGGCGGCATCACTTGATCCGGATCAGCCGGACCTTATCGACGATCCTGAAGAGCGGCATCCCGCTGGTGGAGGCGATCCGGATGGTGGCGTCGGCGATGACCAATCGGGTGGTCCGTGATGACGTCGAGCGGGCCGGGGAGGCGGTTAAGACGGGAATCGGGATCTCGACCGCCCTCTCTCAGATCGATCTTTTTCCGAAGATCTCGATCGAGATGATCGCCGTCGGGGAATCGACCGGCTCGCTGGAGGAGATGCTCAACGAGGTGGCCAATTTCCATGAGGAGGAGCTGGATCTCTACCTCTCGCGGGTGACGACCTGGGTCGAGCCGGTCCTTCTTTTGACGATCGGCTCCCTGGTGGCGATGATCTTGATCGCCATGTACCTTCCCATTTTCCATCTTGCAGGAACGATCCGATGAAACCTTTCACAAAAAGAATACCGATCGGCGCCCTCCTGGTCAAAAGGGGAAAGGTGACCCTGGAGGTGATCGATCAGGTCCTCGAAGCGTACAGCGGGAAGGGGATGCGTCTCGGCGAGGCATTGATCGAGAAGGGGTTCATCACGGAGGAAGACCTCGCCCAGGCGCTCGCCGAGCAGTATCACCTTCCGTATTATCCGCTCGATCATTTCAAGATCGATTCCGCTTACTTCAAGAAAATTCCGGTCGAGTTAATGTATCGTTATCCCTTCGTTCCTTACGGAGAAGCGGAAGGGAAGATCCTCATTCTCATCTCCGACCCGACCAAACTCGCGGCGATGGATGAACTGGCGCTGATTCTGAAAGAGAAGATCACCTTCGGGCTCAGCAGCCGGACCGCCCTCCTCGAGACGTTGAAGCGGAGCGAGGGATCGGGCCAGGTGCTACAGCAGATTCAGGCCGACTTCAGACCGGTGCTGATCAAAGAGGATGAGAAGGGGGAGGAGATCCTCTCGATCGAGAAGGTCAGCAAGGACACCAGCCCGGTCATCAAGCTCCTCGATACGCTGATTCTCAACGCCCTTCATAAGCGGGCGAGCGACATCCATATTGAAGCGAGCGAGACGCAGGTGCAGATGAAATACCGGATCGACGGGGTGCTCTATCGCGCGATGGATCCCCTCGATATCAAGTTTCATCCGGCGCTGATCACCCGGATCAAGGTCCTCTCCGAGCTCGATATCGCCGAGAAGCGGGTTCCGCAAGACGGCCGCTTCAAGATGCGGCTGGAAGAGCGAAAGGTCGATTTCCGGGTTTCGATTCTTCCGAGCGTCTTCGGCGAAGATGTCGTGATCCGGATTCTGGACAAAGAGTACATTACGGCGGAGCTCAATGAGCTTCGCCTCGACCGGCTCGGTTTTAACGAGGGGGATCTGAGAAAATTCCGAAAAGCAATCATGGAGCCGTACGGCATGGTCCTGGTGACCGGGCCGACCGGAAGCGGCAAGACAACGACCCTCTATGCGGCGCTCACCGAGATCAACACGCGCGAGGACAAGATCATCACCATCGAAGATCCGGTCGAATACCAACTGCAGGATGTGGTTCAGATCCCGGTCAATGAAAAGAAGGGGCTGACCTTCGCCAGGGGACTCCGCTCCATCTTGCGGCACGATCCCGACAAGATTCTGGTGGGGGAGATCCGGGATGCGGAGACGGCCCACATCGCCATCCAGTCGGCGCTGACGGGGCACCTTGTTTTTACCACCGTCCACGCCAACAATGCGTTCGATGTCATCGGGCGGTTCGTCAACATGGGGATCGAGCCGTATAATTTCGTCTCCTCCCTCAATTGCATTTTGGCGCAGCGGCTGGTTCGGGGTCTCTGTGTGATCTGTAAACAAGAGGCGACCCTCCCTGAAGATCTCTTGGAGATTTCGGGGCTCAATCCGGCGGAGTATAAAGATCGGCTCTTCGCCCTTCCGAAGGGGTGCCCGGAGTGCAATGGGACCGGGTTCAAGGGGAGGGCTGCGATCACCGAGTTTCTCAATCTCTCCGATACGATCCGTGAGATGATCCTGTCGCGCCGCCCGACCTCCGAAGTCCGCCGCGCGGCGCTGGCAGAGGGGATGACGACGCTGCGCCAAGCGGGGCTGGAGAAAGTATTCAAAGGGGAGACGACCCTCAAGGAGATCAATCGGGTCACGTTTATTCAATAAGATTAAGCACGTTACGTGGGTCTTTAAATGGGTTTTTTGAAGCAAGATCATGTCGGTCTCTCCATCGGGCCGACCCATCTCTCGATTGCTTCAGCGGCGCAGCGGGGGGATTCGATCGACATTCGACATTGCGCCGTTGAGACGTTGGAAGAAGGGGTCTGCCGTCCCTCTCCGGTTGAAAAAAATATTCTTCAGATCGACCGGTGGAAAAAATCGGTCGGTTCCATGTTGGATCGCTTTCCCCGCGTTCGCCACCTGACGCTGGCCCTTCCCGATTCGGCGGTTCGGATGCTGTTGCTCGACCTGCAGCAGCTTCCAACGGGCCGGAAGGACTTCGAAAAACTGATCCAGTGGCACATGGAGAAGACCTTCCTCTATCCGTTGGGCGCGTCACGGTTTTCGTATCAGGTGCTTTTCCGTGAAGGGGGCCGGACGAAGATCCTTGCAACGGCGGTCAAGAAAGAGGTGATCGAGCAGTATGAATCGCTCGATGAAGCGCGCCCGATCGAGGCGCGGCGTATTTCTCCTACTTCGTTTTATCTCTTCAACCTGTTCCGGCCCCTCATCACTCGGACCGTGGGGGAGACGGGCCACTTCGTTTTTGTCTGTCTGATCGACCGAAATTTCACCGTCTTGGTCTTTGAGAAAGGACATGTCCGTTTCATCCGGGTGAAGGAGGTTCCCCACACGGGAGGAGATGCGGAACGCTCGACCGACTTTCTCTTGGAGGAGCTGGGGAATTCCCTCTCTTTTTACGATGAGGGGGGCAACCGTCTTCAAACGCTGACCCATCTCTTCCTCCTGCTCGAAAATAGCGCTCCCGAAATGGAAGCCCATTTTCAGGAGATATTTCATATCACTCCTGTTTTCTTGAACCCGTCTCAAGTCATCCGGTCGGTTCCGTCTTCGCTTCCCGAATCCTCCGAATGGACCCTGCGGATGATCTCTGCGGCGGCGGCCGCGGTCGGAGGATAACCCGTTGGATCGGTTTGATATCAATCTCTCGTCGGGAGACTACCTCAAGCGAAGGGTCATTCTGCTCACCCTTTATCTCGCGATCGTCGCGATGACCGTGTTGATCGGAATCGATCTGATGAAGCTCAACGAGATGAAGGAGAGCAAGGCGGCCTTTGACGCCCGAATCGGCCGCGTGATGAATGAGCAGCGGGAGCTCCAGGAAGAAATCGGAAAGATGGGGCGGAGGGTTTCGGACGACGCGGTCAAAGCGATGCAGAATGAGATCCAACTGATCAACCAGCTCCTCCGCCAAAAGAGTTTCTCCTGGACCGCCTTTCTTTCCGATCTGGAAGAGCGTGTTCCCGCCAAACTCTCCGTCGCCCGGATTCAGCCCGACTTCAACACCGGCCAGGTGATCCTGGGAGGGTCCGCCCCCTCTTTAAAAGAGGTCACCGAGTTGATCGGACGTCTCCAGGAATCTCCCTTTGAAGAGGCCTTCTTGATGCAACAGGAGGAATCGGAGAGAGAGGGGAAAAAGGAGGTGAATTTCTCCATCCGATTTAAGTACAATGCCAGGAGAGGAGGGATATGATCCTCTCCGTAAAGGGGTTCGTCGCCCGTTTCGGCCCGCATCTTTTTTTGTTTGTTCTCTTCGCGGGAATCCTTCTCTTTGTGCACGCCGGAAGGGTCGTTCCGCTTCAGAAAGAGATCATTGCCAGGGAAACCACATGGCAATCGGAGCGGCCGAAAATCGGTCAACTCACCACGCTGAAAACGGCGCAGCAAGAGTTGATTCTCTTCCGCCAGCGCCTTCCCGAGGAGACGGCGCTTTCGGAAGTGGTCTCGTTTGTTTCCGATTCGGCCGCGGCCCATCGCCTCTCGATTCCGGCGATTTCGTATCAGCCGGAAAACGTCGGCGCGCCGGGGCTGATGAAGGTGCTGATTTCATTCAGCGTCAAAGGGAGCTATCGGGATATCCGGAATTTGATTTATCGTTTGGAGCAGTCGGGCTATTTCCTCGTTCTGGAGAATCTGGTGCTTGCCTCCTCCAGCAGAGAAGGGGAAGCGATCCAGCTTCAACTTCGGATCGCAGCCTATTTCCGAGAAGGAAAGCGTTCGTAGAGGACGGATGGATCAGAAAAAACTCTTAATCGGCCTGTTGGTTTTCTGGGGAGCGCTTCTCTCGTATCGGGCCCTTTTTAGTGAAGGTCCCCAGCGAGCCCCGTTGAAATATGTAAAGGGGGCGGTTCAGACCGCCGCGAAGGCGGGGAGGAACTCTCCGATCAAAATCCAAACGGAGCTCTTGAGCCAAGAACCTCCTCCCCTGCCGGCAGAGGTTAAAAATATCTTCGCGCCGATCCCCCCCCCCAAGCCCCCCGCGCCGCCGCGGGCGGTCGCCCCGCGTCCGGTTCCGCCTCCCCCGGCCGAGCCGATGCTTCCTCCCCCGCCGGTGATCACGGGTCCGACCCCGGAGGAGCTGGCCCTGGCGCGGGCGAGGGCCGATTTGGCGGAGATTCGCTATCTCGGTTTTTTGGACCGGGGAAATGGAAAACAGGAAGGCTTTTTCTCAAGAAGGCAGGAGACGGTCATCGGTGAGAGGGGGGGGCTTCTCTTCAGCCGCTTTCTCATCCGGGAGCTGTCGAGCTCCGTCGCCGTCCTGGCCGACAAAGACACCCAAGCTGAAGTGACCCTTCAGCTCTCCGAAGGAAGAAATCAATAATGAGCCCAATCCGCATTTTCTTGATCCTGGGATCGATCATCCTTCTATTCTCGGGTTTGATTCATATGGCGACCAGCATCTTTGTGACGACCGGCACCGATCCGATGGTGTCGGCCTTTGATATGAGCCGCCCGCGCGCTCCCTCCGATGCGAGAAAGCTTAAAAACCCGATTCCCCTCTCCGGAGATGCGATCTCAAACGGCAAGGCCCTGTATGAGGGAAGGGGAAACTGCTTTGTCTGCCACGGAATGAACGGGCATGGCGATGGAGAAGCCGGGGTAATGCTCAGTCCCCCTCCGCGCAATTTCACCGATGTCCAATTCCAGAGGCTGAGGACCGACGGGGAGATCTTCTGGACCATTCGATACGGCATTCCGGATACGGCCATGTTCGCTTTTGTTCCCCGGCACCTGACCGAAGAGGAGGTATGGATGATCGTCCACTATCTTCGGACGATGTGGAAAGAGGAAGAGCCGATGTAGACAGATCCAACCATCACCCATCGACTTTTAAGTCCCCTTAATATTAAAATTAATTACATCATCATTATCTATTCATGCCGGATTGATTTCCTGCGCTTAAGGGGACAGCAATGAAAAAAAAATTAAATTCCAAGATGCCGGCGGTGCTCTTCCTTCTTCTTTCTTCTTCGATACTTTTCTCTTGTGGTCCGAAGGTGATCCCTGAGGATCTGGAGCGCAAAGTCGATCAAGAGATTTCATTTCGAGAGGTGAAGAAAAATCCCGAGTCGTACAAAGGAAGGAGGATGCTGGTCGGCGGCGAAATTATCGAGATCCGCAACCTCCAGAATAAAACCGAGATTGAAATTCTCCAGAAGCCGCTCGGACGAGACCGCGCTCCGATCAACGTGGATGAATCGGGGGGACGGTTTGTCCTCATTCACCCCGCCTTTTTGGACCCTTCGGTCTTCCGTAGCGGGCGAAGGCTGACGGCGGTCGGATTGGTGGAGGGGGGGCGTTCGGAGCAGGTCGGAGAGGCGGAGATGGTCCAGCCGGTCCTGCAGAGCGAGCATATCCATCTTTGGCCGCCGGGAGAGGGAGGCCGATCGGAGCCCTCGATCGGAATCGGGCTCGGTTTCGGGTTCGGATTTAGCCGCTAGATGATTGGGTCGAAGCCGGTTTGAAGATGCCGAAACAGCTTGTATACCCGTGCAGGAACGTCGTCCCGCCGACGGCGCCGATCTCTCCGTTGCAAAAGAATCCCCCCAGAGGGAGCGGGCCGAACCGGGTGTGAAAGAGCTCGCTGTCGTGGTTCGGCTTGCCGTAGAGATGCTCGCCGCGCCCCATGCAGGAGAAGAGAAGGGCCCCTTTTGCCGATCGGGCCTTTCCTTCCATCTGGTATTCCGTCAGGTACCACTTCAGATCTTCCGTCGAGGTTTCGGCGTCCCGCAGATGGAACTGAACCAGCTGTCCCTCGCGAAGGAAGGCCCCCACCGCCAGGCTCCCCGTTTTCGAATCCATACCGACGAGGTTTCGAATCAGGAAGTCGCCTCTTGTCAAGGTCTCTTTGAACGGCGTCATCGCCAATCCCAGAAAGAGAGAATGCTGCATCAACTTCTGATCTTCCTCGCTTAATTGCTCGTAGATTTCTTGAAGGACCTCCAGAGGGGGTTTGTGGTCGAGCTCGGTGAGGAGGTTCCGGTTGCATTTCGTAATCGAAAGAGGGGCGCCGATCGGCCGGCAACCTTGCGCCACGATCGTATCGACTTCGATATTTCCGCTCAAGGCCACGCCGACCATTCCGGAGCGATAGATCTTTTGATTCAGAAAAAGGGCGTTTTCGCCGGGGCTGTTCCCGCCGCTGACAAGCCCGCCGACCTTGACCGCCCTCGGATAGGCGAAGTCGAGTCCCATCAGTCCCTTCTCGGCTTCGAACGTGAGCGGATCGGCGAAGAGGACGAACTGCGACTTCAGGTCGGAATCGACCTGAAAACAGTCCTGCCATTTTTTCGGGCTCGCATCGAGGTCGGGAAGATCCGACGAGTCCAAATGGAACGGAGCAATCTCCACCTCCGGGAGCCGGGCCGCGATCAGCGCCGCCGCCGGAAGGTGTTCGATTTCCCGCCCCCCGCCGATGATTCCCCCGCCGGAGCAGCCGACCAGGGTCCTGCACCCGATCGCCTCCATCACGGCGGCCGGTATCTTGTCATTCAGAAGCGCCGGGGAGACAAAGAGGAAGGCGAGGTCGATCGGTTCGTTTTCCATTTGGCTCCGGATCGCCTCCGTCAATTCTGCGATCACTTCCGGGGTGGATTTTCCCTCGCTGAGTGCGGATGCCCATTTCATCGAATGATCTCCTCAATAGTTGATATCCTGTAACGCAACATCATACCTTTATTGGAACCCGTCTGTCGAGGGGGATCGCGTCCTCTCATTTTTCACACTGGAAAAAGGGAGCGAATTCAGGTAAAAAGGGGTGTGGATCTTCAGAAAACCCCGACATAGAAAGTGAGTAAGAAATGGCTTTCAAACGAATTTCGTTAGCATATCGGTCCTGTCGATGAATCCGGTACTGGTTTGTCCCAACTGCAGAACCCCCACCGAATACCAAGGCTCCGGGCAGCCGGCGTGCAGCGCCTGCGGAACGAAGCTTTCGGCGCGTGCCGACGCGGCCGGTAACCAAGCGGCGGAGAGACAGCGTCCCCTTCTTCTGTTGGTGTTGATGGTTTTTCTTGCGTCCCTTGCGACGATCGGGCTCATCATTACTTTCATGACTGTGACCGTGCCGGGAAATGAAGATTATATTGTCGATAATCGGCTCGCCACCCAAAGCGATTTTCTCGTCAAGATGCTCCCCTTTATTCTGCTCTATGTTGCGGCGGTTCCGATCGCCTACGGCCTCTGGAAAGAACGGCCCTGGACCCGGCCGCTCCTCGTTGCGTTCTTCGCGATTCCCGAGTTCGGAAAATATCTGACCCCCCGTTGGAGTGATGCGCCGGCCCACGCCTTCATTCCACGGTTCATCCTCTCCGCGATTCTCATCGGCTTACTGAGCTGGTATCTCTATAAAAAAAGAAACGTCGTCCGCTATTACAATGCCCTCTCCGGGTTGAAGTCGGATTCCTGACATCGCCCGATCGACTCAAGTTCTTGTCCCGGTTCTATCGTCTTACGTTGTGAGATCAATGACAAATGGAGGAGAGTCATGATGAGGTGGAATCACGCAGTAAGAATCCTTGTCGCAATTTTTACAGTGGTTCTGTTGGTCGCTGGAGGCTCGCCTGTATTCGCCAAGCCGGGATCGGGCGGCGGCAAGCCGAACGGTCCGGGCCACGATCCGGAGGAGACCGTTGTTTTCACCCTTGACCCCTCCACGCACGGCAACCCGGAGGGGGTGGCGTTCGATAAGCGCAGCGGCGCATTCTTCGTCGGCGCGGTCGGTGACGGCGCTCTCTACCGGGGAATGTTGAATGATCCCACCGTAACGGAGTTTATCCCCGGCGAGAGCGGCAAATCGGCGGTTGGAATGAAAGTCGCAAAGGGAAAATTGTATGTGGCCGGCGGGAACACCGGAACGCTCTCGGTTTATGACATCGCGACCAAGGAACTTGTCGCGTCATTCGAGACCGGCGGAGGCGGTTTTCTCAATGATCTCGTCGTCACGAAAGAGGGGGATGTCTTCATCACCGATTCGTTTCGCCCCACCCTCTGGCGTGTGACGGCCGAGCAGGTCGAGGCGGGGAGCGGCCTGCCGGAAGGGATTCCGATGGGGCCGGAGGTTGAATACGAAGCGGGGGCGTTCAACCTCAACGGGATTGTTTCGCTTCGAGGGGGCAAGCGGCTCATCGTGGTGCAGTCGAACAACGGAAAGCTCTTCCTGATCGACTTGAAGGACAAGGCGCCGGACGGCCGCAAAATCCATCCGATCGACGTCGAGCCGCTGGTCGGGGGGGACGGCCTGCTGCTCGACCGGGGCCGATTGATCGTCGTTCAGGGCGCTCCGCCGACGCTGACATTCGTCCAGCTCGGCCATGGCCGGTTGCGCTGGAAGGTCCTTGAGCGGAGGACCGACCCGACCTTCCGCGGGCCGTCGACCATCGCCCGGGCGTGGCACCTCTATCTGGTCGTCAACGCCGACTTCGCTACGAGCAACACGCCGTTCACGGTGTCGGGTATTCCGCGCGAAGAAGAGGAGGATGAGTAGCTGTCTTGCTAGAACGGAAGACTAAAACTGCGGAAAATGCGCCGACATTCCCATGAAGAGGAGCATCGGGAAGGAGAGATAGAAGTTCGTTCTTGAGGCGAGATAGGCGATCCGGGCGTGTTTGGCCATCTGGGGGGGCGGCGGCGTTTTGGTGGCGGTGGCGTCGCCGGTCATCTGGATGACTTTCTTTTGATTCGGCCAGATGAGGACCCAGACATTGAAGAGCATGATGAGGCCGAGGGTGCCGCCGATCATAATCGACGTGTTGACGATTCGCCCTACCATTAATAATAAAATCCCCGCCAAGACGGTCACCAAGGCAGACCAGCGAAACCACCAGAGGGCGCGCGGCACAAGCCGCAACACCACCCCGCTTTTCGTCGCCGCATCGGTCTCTTTCATGAAGGGGACCTGGACGAGATTGAAGTAGTAGAGCAGGCCGATCCAGGTGATCCCGGCGACGAAATGAATCCAACGAAGTAATAACGGTAAAACGGTTTCAGAACTGATCATCTGCTCAAGCTCCATGGCGTGCCCGACGAGCTGAACCCAAAAAGCGGTATCCCTTCCCCTCGGACCGGTCCCTCTCTCGATGAAAGGCGATGATTCTTAGAAGAGACCGGCCGGTGCGTGGCTGGAACTCGCCATGAAGAAGAGCATCGGGATCGACAGCATTGTGTTGGTGCGCGACGCGAGGAAGGCGATCCGAGCCGCTTTGGTCTTCTCTTCCGCCGTCGCCTGAACGATGCCGAGCACCTTCTGCTGGTTCGGCCAGATGATCACCCAGACATTAAAGAGCATGATCGTGCCGAGCCAGGCGCCCACTCCAATCACGGCGGCCGCTCCTTGGAGGAGGAACGCTTCAAAGAGAATGCCTCGGACCATCAGGATCAAGGCGCCGAAGATCCAGGTAAAGGCGGCCGCCCAGCGGAACCACCAGAGGGCGCGCGGGACCAGGTGCTTGGAAACATCGGCCTTTCCCTCGGGACTGGCCGTTTTCATGTATGCGCCTTGGATGAAGTTGAAGTAGTAGAGGAGGCCGATCCACATAATCCCGGCCAGAAAGTGCCCCCATCTAAAAATGAGCTCAATGGTCATTGTTTTTCCTTCCTAGTTAGTAGAGAGGTATCTTGCCGATCGACAGGGGTTATACCAATGCCCTGACAACGAAAAAGAGAATGAACGTCAACACAAAACCGGCCGTCACTGTGCCACCAATCGTATCAAGCGGATTTTTCATATCTTCTCTCCTTGGTCAAGGAATCACGATGAGACTGAGATGTAAAGCTGCGCGTCCTTCCGAGCGATGCGGCGCAGGCTGTCTCAACCGTTTTGTAATGAATAGGGATGAACTTGCTTTTGAGGATACACAACCGGGGGATTGTTCGTCAATATAAAAATATGGAGAGGCGAATGATATTGCGGAGTTCGGATTTCGGATGGCGGCGTGTAAAGATGAAGAGAAGGTCCTGTTTCCCCGCCTTTGCCGCGCCGCCATCCGCATTCCATCATCCGAAAAGAGACTTCTCAGGCGGCTTTCCGCAGGGAAGTCCGGTATTGAGCGAGGGGATAACGGTTCAACATGTGAGCGGCGAAGTTCCAGCTCATGTTCGGGAGAAAGCCCTCCTCGACATAGCTTTTCACCGAGGCGCCGTAGTCGATGTAATAGGCATGTTCGTACATGTCCAGGATCATCAACGGGATGATGTTCCACGCGCCGATGGAGTGGTTGTCGGTCAAGACATTAAAAATCCGGCCGCTGTCGAGATCGAAGCCGCAGATCGACCAGCCCCGCGCCGAGAGGCCGCACGCTTTGAACTCTTGCTTCCAGTTGTCGTAGGAGCCGAAGTCCTCCGAGATCATCTGTTTGAGAATGTCGGGCGGATCGCTCCTGCCGGAGAGGCATTGCCAGAAGGCCTCGTGGAGCTTGATCGAGTTGTGGCAGTAGAGCCGCTCGACGAGCAGCTCGCGCGTCTCGCTGTAGTTGGGATTCGCCTTCTGCTTATCGGCTTCTTTCAATTTGTTCTGGATCTCATTGAATTTGGTCACGTAGCCTTTGTACTTTACATCGAAATGATCGTCGATCTGCCGGTCCGAAAGTCCCGGCACCGGCCTCGGCTTAAGGTCCTCTTTGAATTTGGCCTGGAATTCAATCATCGCGCTTCCCTCCAGTTGGTTTTCAAGGGGGAAAATTTGCAAGATCAAGACCGCGACCTTAGCCGCGCGATGAGGAGATCGTCCCGTTCCAGTGACAGTTTTAATCTGATCTTGTGTGCACTTCTTTCACAAGCCGCGGGGCGAAATCGGGGTCGGCAGAGAGGCTAAGACACGAGACCGACGCGATGAAGAAACGCCGTCATCATGTCGAAGAGGTAATCTTTTTGTTGGCTGAGGCGATGATCTCCCCCGCCGATGAGGACCAGATCGAGCGGGCGGGCCGCGGCGCGGCGGAGAAAGTCGAAGCTTCCTTCCGGGGGAACGGTCGCATCGGCCGTTCCATGAAGAATCAGCGTCGGGGTCAGATAGGTGGGAAGGATTTTCTCAATGTCGTACCCCTTCGCGTCTTCGATCATCTCGCGTCCGACCGTTACATCGATCCACTCGTTTTTGATCCGCATCTCCCCCTCCTGGTTCAGGCGCCGGAGTCCCCCCTCCCCCAGATCGCGCAGCCGGTTCTGGTAGAAAGAGAAAGAGGGGGCGATCAAGACGGCGGCGGCGATCCGGTTCGGGTTCCAGGCCGCGGTCCAAACCGCGAGTTGGCCTCCCATCGAGGAGCCGATCAGAACGATTTTCCGGAAGGGAGCGGCGGGGCCGGCGAGGATGGCGGAGAGGTCCTCCAGCCCGCGGGTGAGGGTCAACTCCCGGATCGTTCCGCTCGAATCGCCGTGTCCCCGCAGATCAAAGGCCAGGTAGGCCATCCCTCGTTCGACCGCGCGATCCCGGAAATAAATCGCCTTCTCCCCCCGTTGGTGCGAGGCGAACCCGTGGATGTAGACGACGAGAATCTCGGCCGGCCGGGAGGGGAGGGTCAGCGTGTAATCGAGGTGATCGTGGTTTGAAAGTGTCAGTCGCGCCATATCGGATCGATTCAACTCGAGATCAACAAGCCAACCTTGGCATCATATGAGAAGGGAGCGGCCGAGGTCAACGGCAAATCCCTCCTTGAAGAACCGACACATTGCCATTACAATGAAAAGACGCCCATTTCATTGAAAGGAAATCGCCATCGAAACGAAGCCTTCCGACCTCTCCCGTCTCAAGATTGATTGGAAAAATACCGGAGCCGGATCGACCCCCCGTCGAAGCCGAAAAGGGCTCTGGATTGTTCTCTTTCTGGTCACGGCGATGGGGGTTGTGATCGGCCTTCGCGCCTTCAGCGGCGCGGCGAAATCGGTCGAAGTGGCGACCGTCTCCTCCCTCGATCCGTCTCAGTCGGTTCCGTTCCTCAACGCCAGCGGTTACGTGGTCGCCCAGCGGCGCGCCGCGGTCGCCTCCAAGGGGACCGGCCGGCTGGTCGAATTGCGGGTGCGCGAAGGGGACCGGGTGAAGAAAGGGGACATCATCGGCCGGCTGGAGAGCGACGACATGGAAGCGGCCTTGGCGCGCGCCAGGGCGAATCTCAATGTCGCCCGCTCGGCGTATGATCAGGCGAAAGCGGCGCTCGACAATGCGACCTCCGATTACGAACGGAAGAAAAGTCTGCTGGAGGAGGGGCTTGTTCCTCAGGCAGATTTCGACGCAGCGGAGGCGCAATACCGCGGGTCAAAGGCGGCGCTCGCCTCGGCCGCGGCGGGGGTGAAAGCGGCCGAGGCGGCGGTCCGTTCCGCCGAAGTCGAAGTGGAGAACACCGTCATCCGGGCGCCGTTCGACGGGACAGTCCTGACGAAGAACGCCGAGGTCGGGGAGGTGGTGGCCCCCTTCGGCACATCGACGCAGGTAAAGGCGGCGGTGGTGACGATGGCCGACATGTCGTCGCTTCAGGTGGAGGCCGACGTCTCCGAATCGAATATCGAAAAGGTCCGGATCGGCCAGGCGGCCGAGATCACCCTCGACGCCTATCCGGAAACGAAATACGAGGGGGTTGTTCAGACAATCGTCCCGACGGCCGACCGGGCCAAGGCGACGGTTTTGACCAAGATTCGTTTTCTCAACCTCGACGACCGGGTCCTCCCCGAGATGAGCGCCAAGGTCGCCTTCCTCTCCGAGCCTAAGGCCGATCAAGGAGGAGCGCCGATCGTCACGGTGAACCCCGGCGCGATCGTCACCCGGGAAGATCGAAAAGTGGCCTTTCGCATTCGGGAAGAGCATGTCGAGATGGTTCCGGTGGAGACTGGTGGGCCGCTCGGGAGCCAGGTCGAGATCAAGCAAGGACTCAAGCCGGGCGACCGGGTGGTCCTCAATCCCCCTGAGAATCTGGCTCCCGGAGATCGGGTTCAGATAGGAGAGAGTGCGAATCGTTAATTGTTATTCGTTAAACGTGAAAATCGGAAACCAATGGGCCTTTTCGCTTTTACGATTAACGATTCACGTTTAACCCATAACGGTTTTATGGCTGATTCACTCATCGAACTAATCGACGTTTCAAAATCGTATCATCGGGACACGCTGGAAATTCCGGTGCTCCAAAACATCTCGATGACGGTGCCGGAGGGAGAGTTCCTTGCGCTGATGGGGCCGTCGGGCTCCGGAAAAACGACCCTGCTGAATCTGATCGCCGGAATCGATCGTCCGACGCGCGGCCTCCTTCGTGTGGCCGGGACCGAGCTCGGCGCGCTCACCGAATCGGAATTGGCCCGGTGGCGGTCGCAGACGATCGGTTTTATCTTCCAGTTCTACAACCTCCTGCCGGTCCTGACGGCGCTTGAAAACGTCGAGCTGCCGCTCCTCCTGACCCCGCTTGCGAAGCAGGAGCGGCGGGAGCATGCCGCCGTGGCGCTGGAGCTGGTCGGTTTGGCCGACCGGATTCATCACTATCCCAAGCAGCTCTCCGGCGGTCAGGAGCAGCGGGTGGCGATCGCCCGGGCGATTGTGACCGATCCGCCGTTGTTGGTCGCCGACGAGCCGACGGGCGATCTCGATCGAACCTCCGCCGAGGAGGTCATGAACCTCCTCGGCCGGCTGAATACGGAATATGGAAAAACGATCGTGATGGTGACCCACGATCCCCGCGCGGCGGAACGTGCGAAGGCGGTGCGACATTTAGACAAGGGGTCCTTCGCCTGATGGAATTATTCCGCCTCATCTTGAAAAACACCCTGCGCCATCCGCTCCGGTCGATTCTGACCGTCTTCGGAATCGCCATCGCCATCAGCGCCTTCGGCTTGATCCGGACGGTGATCGGCGCCTGGTACTCCGGGGTCGATGCCTCGGCGCCGAACCGGCTGATCACCCGCAATGCCGTTTCGCTCGGTTTTTCGTTGCCGCTCTCTTATCGAGAGGCGATTCGGGGAATCCCCGGGGTGGCCGACGTGTCGTACGCCAACTGGTTCGGCGGGATTTACATCGACGAGAAGCATTCGCAGTTTCCCCAGTTCGCCGTCGATGCGACCACCTGGTACGAAATTTACCCCGAGTTCCAGCTCCCCCCAGAGCAGGAGGCGGTGTTCAAGCAGCAGCGGAACGCCGCGGTGGCGGGGCGGAAGCTGGCGGAGCGCTTCAACTGGAAGGTCGGCGATACGATCCAGATGCGCGGGATGATCTTTCCGGGAGAGTGGGAGTTTGTCATCCGGGGGATCTACACCGGGGAGCAAAAGTCGACCGATGAGACGCAGTTTCACTTCCACTACCAATACCTCGACGAGAAGCTCCGGCAGACGGCGCCGTTTCAGGCGGGGAATGTCGGCTGGTATGTCGTGAAGGTTCAGAACCCGAAACAGGCGGCGGAGGTGGCGGAGGCGATCGACCGGCGGTTCAAGAATTCGCTCGCGGAAACGCTCACCGAAACGGAGCGGGTCTTCGTCCTCGGCTTCATTTCGATGAGCGAGACGATTCTAGTGGCGCTTCGGATCATTTCGATGGTGATCATCGGGGTGATTCTTTTGGTCCTCTCGAACACCATGGCGATGACGGCGCGCGAGCGTCTCTCGGAGTATGCGGTCCTCAAGACCCTCGGCTTCGGGGCGCGGCATCTGATTGTTTTCATCATCGGCGAGTCGCTCCTCATCGCCCTGACGGGCGGTCTTTTGGGAATACTGATCACCTACCCCGCGGCGAACGGTTTCGAGCGGGCGATGGGGGATGCGATGGGGGCGATCTTCCCGGCGTTCGATGTGGCGACGAGCACGCAAATCATCTGTGCCCTGATGGCGCTCATCGTCGGCCTCGCCGCCAGCGCTTTCCCCACCTGGCGGGCGGTGCAGGTGCGGATTGTGGATGGGTTGAGGAGGGTGGGATGATCATTCCTCTCAACTACAGTTTTCGTAATCTCTGGACGCGGCGGCTGACGACCTTCCTGACGGCGGGAGGAATTGCGCTGGTGATCTTCGTTTTCTCGGCGGTATTGATGCTGGCGAACGGGCTGGAGAAGACGCTGGTGGGGACCGGGTCGGATAAAAACGCCATCATCGTCCGCCAAGGGGCCGAATCGGAATTCATGAGCATGCTCGATCGGAATGCGGTCAACATCGTCAAGAGCCAACCGGAGATCGCCGTCGGTCCGGAGGGGAATCGTCTGGCGGCCTCCGAAGTCGTCGTTCTGATCAATCTCCCCAAGCGGGGGAGCAGCAATCCGTCCCACGTCCAGATCCGGGGGGTGGCCCCCGAGTCGCTCACGATGCGTCCGCAGGTGAAACTGGTGGAGGGTCGCCGCTGGCGGCCGGGGCTTTCGGAGGTGATCGTCGGGCGCCCCGTCGCGGAGGGCTTTCAGGGGGCCGGGCTGGGGGAGACGATCCGGTTCGGCATGCGGGACTGGACCGTCGTCGGTGTATTCGATGCGGAGGGGGCGGGGTTTGAATCGGAGATCTGGGTCGATGCCGAGCAGCTGGTTCAGGCCTTCCGCCGGCCGGTCTTCTCATCGATCACCGCGCAGCTCTCAAGCGCCGGTGATTTTTCCTCCCTCAAATCGCGCCTGGAGTCCGACCCCCGGCTGACGGTAGAGGTGGCGCGGGAGAAGCAATATTACGCCGAGCAGTCGGAGATGATGGCGACCTTTATCCGGGTGCTGGGGCTCTTCGTCACCGTGATCTTCAGCCTGGGGGCGATGATCGGGGCGATGATCACGATGTACGCTTCGGTCGCCAACCGGACGACCGAGATCGGGACGATGCGGGCCCTCGGCTTCCCCCGGCGGAGCATTCTCGGCGCTTTTCTTTTTGAATCGCTCCTGCTCGCTTCAATCGGCGGGGGGATCGGGATCCTCCTCGCCTCGCTCCTCCAGTTCGTCACCGTCTCAACGACCAACTTCGCCACCTTTTCCGAGCTGGCTTTCCGTTTTATTCTCTCTCCGGCGATTGTCGTCCAGTCGCTTGCCTTCGCGCTCGCGATGGGCTTCCTCGGCGGCTTCCTCCCGGCGGTCCGCGCCTCCCGCCAAAAAATCGTCGAAGCCTTCCGGGCTTCCTGACGATCCGAATCACATTGTTGAGAACAAGACGAAAGTGAGGTATCATAATCGCGGCATGAAAACATTCGATGTCATGGTGATCGGGGCCGGAAGCGCGGGGCGGTATGGGGCCAAGGCGGCGGCGAAGCTGGGGGCGAAGGTCGGCCTGGTCGAGACCGGTCCCTTCGGCGGGCTCTGCATCCTCAAGGGATGTATGCCGACGAAAGCTTATCTTCGTTCTTCGGAATTGATCGGATTGCTCAAGAAAGCGCCCGAGGTGGGAATCTATCCGGGGAAACATGTCGGCATCCGTTTCGATCAGATCAAACAGCGCAAAGATAAATTGATCGCCGAGATGGCCGACGATGCGTACCAGGGGGTCCTCCGGCATCCGAATATCACGCTGCTTTCGGGGCGGGCGCGGTTTCTCTCCGGAAAAGAGGTCCAAGTCGGCGACGAACGATATTCCGCCGAGCGGTTCCTCATCGCCACCGGATCGCGGGCGATGATTCCGCCGATTCCCGGCCTGGAAGAGGCCGGCTATATCACGAGCGATGAAGCGCTGGAGATGGAATCGCTTCCGGAGTCGATGGTGATCATCGGCGGCGGGGTCGAGGGGACCGAGTTCGGCCAGTTCTTCGCCCGGATGGGGGTGAAGGTGACCCTCCTGCAGCGAGGCGAGCGGATCTTAAGCCACGAAGACGAAGATGTCAGCGAGGCGCTCGCCGAGATTCTTCGGAACGACGGCATCGACCTCCGGACCGGGGTCCGGGAGGTGATGATCGAGCGGGATCGGCAGGGGGAGTGGATCTCTTTTGAGGAACATGAGCGGGTCCAGAAAGTAGAGGCCGAGGTGATCATGATCGCGACCGGCCGGACCGGAAATATCGACGGGCTCCATCTTTCGGCCGCCGGCGTGGAGACGCACCCCCTCGGGATCGTTGCGAACGATTTCCTTCAAACGAGCAATCCGAATATCTACGCGGCGGGGGATGTGACCGGGGGGGCTCAAATCGTCAACATGGCGACCTACGAGGGAGAGATCGCCGGGACGAACCTAGTGAAGGGGCCGGTCCAAAAGGCCGACTACCGGGTCTTTCCCCGCGCGGTCTTTTGCGATCCGGAGTTCGCGCGGGTCGGCCTCTCCGAGCGCGACGCGCGGGAGCGGGGAATTCCGGTCCGTGTCGGAAAGTTTCCTTTCAGCGATCTCGGAAAAGCGATTATCACCGATCGAACAGAAGGGTTTATCAAGATCGTCGCCGATGCGCAGTGGGGGGAGATCTTGGGCGCCGCCATTGTCGGCGCAGAGGCGTCGATTCTCATTCACCAAGCGGCGGTCGCGATGCATTTCCGGTCGACGGTGGAGGAGTATGCGAAGATCAGCCACATCCATCCGTCGCTGGCGGAGATCATGCTCTATCTGGCCGACGAAATGGTCGGGAGAGAGTGATGGAGCCGCGCCGGAAGAAGCGGATCGTCGTCGGATTGACTCTTCTTCTCCTCTGGGTGCCGATCTTTCTGGTCGCCCGGCATTCGGTGGAAGAGATCCACTACCTCAAGACATTTCTTCCCTCCGAAATGACCCCTTCCGAAGCAAAAGACGCGGCCGTGATCGAACTGATCAAGGTTGCGATCATCGTCCTGCCCCTTCTGATTGCGATGGCTTTCGTCTGGAAGATGTCCCGAGAGGAGTGAATTCCAATTAATGTGCCGAGGATCGTCCTGTTGAATACTCGGACAGCTCCTCGGTGATGATCGATCCGGTCGGATTCCCTCCGTCCGGGGAGGGGAATTCGGTCTTCTCGATCCCCTTGACCATGCCGACATCGGGCGCGAACCAATTGGTCGTCTTGTCGGTCATGAGGAGGACCTTCCCATCGCCGGAGAGGGTGATGAAAACTTTCATCCTCCCCTCTAATTTCAAGGAATCCTTAAACACCCCCGCCGGCACCGAGACCGTCTCGAATCCCAAGGCGACAATCTCCGCCTGGACGTGGGCCTGTTCCTCTTTTCCATCCTCGTCCAAATCGCGGGCGAAGGTGATCGACTTGTCGATTTGAGAGAAAGGTTTGTTGAGAATCAGCGGGAATCGAATGACCCGATAGGGGACGAGCTGGTTTTCGAAAGGGGTCGTCGGTTTGCCGCCGTAGTAGGAGATCCCTTCTTCATCTCTGACGAAGTAGCTCTCGGCGGGGCCCTCATCGGCCTGATTGCTCTCCGTAAAGATCTTTACTTGAGTTCCTTTTTTCTCCGCGGTTCCCTTGACGGCGGCGGTGTTGATATAAGCGCCGACGCGTTGCACGTCGTCAACGACCGATCCCCGATAGCTCCAGGACATTCCCACCTCATCCGGAAAATAGCGCTCCACCTGAGGAATGGGCGTTTCTTCCGCCTGGACGAAGCTGACCCAAAAGAACAAGATGAAGAGAAAACCGAACGTTCGCGTGATCTGATTCATTGCTCTCTCCTTTGCTTTCTATCATAGCGGGATTCGGCGACCCAGTCAATTGACATTCTTGCCATTCGGTCGAGAATGTGTTAAGAAGGGACAAGCGAATGAGTCAACTCCCCCCTTTTTATAATAATTTCATTCACTCTCCGCTCGGTCCGATCGGGATAGCCCTCCACACGGAGGGACTTTCTTCCTCCACTGGCGTCCGTTCGAATCAGACCTTCTCGACGAGATCCACCGCGATACGGATTTCATCCCGCAGAGGAGCCCTCGACGGCTCGACCCCCGGCATCGCTTCCCGGAGCGCAACGAATTATTGGTGATCGAACAGGTAGATGTAACCGAAACCGAATTTAAAACAAAGGAGGTATATGAATGGCCGATATCTATGAGATGAAAATGCCGGGTGGGGCGAATCTTCCACGATTGATCGTGCTCGGAGCCGTCGTCCTGCTGTTGCTGATTGTTCTCTTCAGCTCCTTTCAGGTGGTCGGAGCCGGGCAGCGGGGGGTGGTCTTCAGCAAGCTGAGCGGGATCAGGGATGTGACGCTGGATGAGGGGCTGCACTTCAAGATCCCCTTTGTTGAAGAGGTGGTTCTGATGGATGTGAGGGTCCAGAAGTCGCAAACCGCCGCGCCGGCGGCGTCGAAAGACCTTCAGAACGTTTCCTCGACGATCGCGGTGAATTTTCATATCGATCCGAGCCGCGCGCAGAAAGTCTACCAGGAGGTCGGCGTCAGCTACAAGGAGCGGGTGATCGATCCCGCGGTCCAGGAGGCGGTCAAGGCGGCGACGGCGCATTTTACGGCCGAGGAGCTGATCACCCGGCGGGGCGAGGTCAAGGATGCGATCAAGACGACTTTGATTGAACGGCTGGTCCAGTTTCATATCCTTGTTGACGAATTCTCGATCATCGACTTCTCCTTCTCGGAGGAATTCAACCGGGCGATCGAGGCGAAGCAGACCGCCGAGCAGTCGGCGCTCAAGGCAAGACGGGATCTGGACCGGATCAAGATCGAGGCGGATCAGCGGATCACCCAGGCGCGCGCCGAGGCGGAAGGGCAACGGTTACAGCGGGAAACCCTGACGCCGATCCTGCTGCAGCTTCGCGCGATCGAAAAATGGGACGGGAAACTCCCTCAGGTCTCCGGGGGGGCGATGCCGTTCATCGACGTCAACAGCCTGAAAACAAAATAGTGTAAAATAAGAAAGTGGGGTGCCGGAGGATGGGGCGGCGTTCATCGTGTCTTCGCGTCCCATAGACCCCTGCGTAGAAGCGCGTCGTCGGAATTCTGCCTCCGACGCGGCTTCGGCTCGTTTATTGTCAGAGTTCTTTTTAATATGGTTTATCCCAGCGCCAGCCGCAGCGTAACGCTGCGGCTGAAATTCAAGAATAAAATCGGCATGCTCGGCCAAATTACGTCGGCGATCGGAGGGGCCGGGGGGGATATCGGCGCGATCGATATCGTCAGCGTCGATCGGGGGGGGATCACCCGCGATATCACCGTCAGCACACGGGATGAAGCGCATACGGCCCGGATCGTGGAGGCGGTCAAGCGGATTCCCGGCGTCGAAGTGGTTCATCTCTCCGACCGGACCTTTTTGCTTCATCTCGGGGGGAAAATCGAGATTGCGAATCGCATTCCGATCAAAACCCGCGACGATCTCTCCCGTGTCTACACCCCGGGGGTGGCGCAGGTCTGCCGGGCGATTCAGGAGGACAAAGGCAAAGCCTTCGCCCTGACGATCAAGAAGAACAGCGTTGCCGTGGTGACCGACGGCTCGGCGGTTTTGGGGCTGGGCAACATCGGACCGGAGGCGGCGCTGCCGGTGATGGAAGGGAAGGCGATGCTCTTCAAAGAGTTCGCCGGGATCGACGCCTATCCGATCTGTCTTGCGACGCAAGATCCGGATGAGATCGTCGAAACGGTCCAGCGGATTGCCACCGGCTTCGGCGGGATCAATTTGGAAGATATTTCTTCGCCCCGTTGCTTCGAAATCGAGCGGCGTCTTAAGAAGACGCTCGACATCCCGGTTTTTCACGATGATCAACACGGGACCGCCGTGGTGGTTTTGGCCGCGTTGTTGAATGCCGTGAGGATCGTAAAAAAGAAGCGGGAGGATCTCAAAGTCGTCGTGAACGGCGTGGGGGCCGCGGGCACCGCGATCATCGACATGCTTCTCTCTTCCGGGGTAAAGCGGATTATCGGCTGCGATCGGGACGGCATCCTCTGTGCCGGCCGAAGAGTCGAGATGAACCCGGTGATGCGCCGGTATGCGAAGCGAACCAATCCGGAGCGGGTAAAGGGGAAACTGGAGGATGCGCTGGTCGGGGCCGATGTCTTCATCGGCGTTTCGGTCGCCGGCATCCTCCACGCCGCCGCGGTGAAAAAGATGGCGCGCGATCCGATCGTTTTCGCCCTGGCCAATCCGTCCCCCGAGATCATGCCGGAGGAGACGGAGGGGATCGTCCGGATCATGGCGACGGGACGATCCGACTACCCCAACCAGATCAACAACGTCCTCGCCTTTCCCGGAATTTTCCGGGGGGCCTTGGATGTCCGCGCTTCCGAGATCAACGACGCGATGAATCTCGCCGCAGCGGAGGCGATCGCCTCCGTGATCCGAAAAGACGAGCTCTCCGAAGATTATATTGTTCCCGGCGTCTTTAACCGAAAGGTCGCAAAGGTGGTCGCCCAGGCGGTCTCGAAAGCGGCCACCGAAACCGGCGTCGCCCGCCGGGAAAAGAAGATCACGAACAATCAAGAATAAACCGTCCGGATCAAACCTTCCGAGATCGTCTGCTCTCAAAAATGCAGGGAAGAAGATGGAGCGAGGCGAGCAGGCAGATCCCCAGCCCGATTGATGCGACGATGCCGAACTCGCGAACCGCTGGACTCTCCGAGAAGCAAAAGCTTAAAAAGGCGAAGGCGGTGGTCAGGCTGGTCGCCGTCAGGCCCGAGCCGGTTTCTTTCAGCACCACCCGGACGGAGCCCTCTTTCCGATAACGCTCCATGATATGAATGCCGTAATCGATCCCGATCCCGAGCAGAATCGGCGTCACGGAAAGGGTGAGGAAGTTGAGCTCATAGCCCAAAAAGCCGGTCACCCCCAGGGTGATCCAGACCGAGCAGAGCAACGGGAGCAACGTCAAGGCAATCGATGAAGGTTTCCTAAAAGCAACGGTCAGCAACAGGGTGACCAGGATCAGGGCAATGGAGCCGGCCTGGATCACCTCTTTTTTGAGAAGGTTCGCGTGGCTTTCCGAGCCGATCCCTTCGCCCGCGAGAAAAACCCCATCGAGTTGTCCTCCGCCGGCCGCCTCAAACCGGCTGGTAAACCGCTTGACCACCCCCTTTGCCCACGGAAATTGCGTGAGGTAAACGTAGGTGACCGCCAGAGGATCGTTTCCAATCGTCCCAAGATGGCGATCGATTTCCGGCCTCAGACCCCATTCTTTGAGTTCTTCCAGGCGGATCGGCGTCTGCCTCGGCGGGCCGAGTGTTTTTGCAACCTGATCCGTGTAGGGGCCCAACAAGTATTCGGAATCTCGGCCGCCCTCTTTTAAAATTCCATGAAAATCTTTTCGGAATCTTTCCGCAGAAAAGAGGGATTGATTTGCGTTGATGAAGGCGATGTTTTCCCGCTGTTGGGATTCCTCGGGAAGGAGGCTCGTGACCGATTGAAAAAACGCGATCCCCGCTCCCTTCCGAATTTGGGCGAGAATCTTCGCCACCCGCCGGTCTTTCTCGATGGCTTCCGTCTCGGTCTCCCCGCGACTCACGATCAAAATGGGGACAAAGCTCATCCCGACTCTTTTGTCTAAATTAAGAACTTCCTCCGCCTCTTTGTTCCCCCGAACCGCCACGCTCCACGGATGATCTTCGTAACCAAGCCGAAACACACCGAACGTGGCGATCACGACCAGGAGTCCCCAGACAAACACTCCCCGCTTCGGAAACCGCTCGCTTAAGAAAATAAAAGCTTCGGTCCAGCGGAGGATCGCCTTGGGTGTCTCGATTGGTTTTTTAGAAAAAGAGATAAAAAAGGGGAAAAAAGTGACGGCGCTTAGCAACATCACCAAAATCCCGATCGCCGTGAGGAGACCGGTTTGGATGATCCCTCTGTATTGACTGAATGCAAGCGCCGAAAAAGCGGCCGCCGTGGTGAGGGCGCTGAACAGATTGCCTCTGCCGGGCCGCACGACCGCGCCGACAACCGCCTCTTCGCGAGGCCGGGACGGATGAGAGTGAAGCCAATAGTGCGTTCCGATATGAATGGAGAAATCGATGCCGAGTCCGGCAAGGACGGCGGCGAAGAGCAAAGAGAAGAGATTCACGGAGGGAAAGATCAACGCGCTTAAACCGGCAATGATCAGAAGACCAAAAAAGACGGGGAGCATGACGAGAAGCGGAGCGGCGAGCCGCCGGTAGAACAGGACCAGGAGGAGAAAAATCGATGCGACGGAATAAAAAAGGGATTGTTTGGCGTCCTTCATGGCCGTGTCAAAGGTGGAGGCATAGATGTAAGGGCGGCCGATCGGGGTCGCATCGATCTCTTTGAAGAGCGATTCAAACGAAGGGTCGGCGCGAACCTCGTTGAGAACCGCATCGATCTTCGTCGTGATCCGTTTGGCGTCCTCCGCTTTGCGGATCGGATCTTTGGGCTCGACCAAAATAAAGAACGACTCCTCTCCTCTGAAGGCAAAATACCCGTCGACCAGCACGATCCGGAACCCGGTCATCAAGTCGAAAAGATAGGGGCCGGTCAATGTGAAGAGTCCCAACGGGTCCCGATTGAGGACCCCCTCCGGCTGCGGGTTTCCGAATTCGGTCGGAAGAATCAGCGTCTTCATCGTTGAGGCGCTTATTTTTTTTGAAAAAAGGTTTAAGTCTTTCGGGTTCAGGTGGAGCAGAAGCATCCTCGGCAGCTCCGCGTCGATGAACGCCTTCAGCTTGGGCTCCAGACGGAAGGTCACTTTTTTGACCTCTTCGACGGCGTTTAATTTCCCGGCGACGGCTTCGATGAGCGGCGCGATGTTTCGGGCTTCGATCTTTTTGTTGCTTCGAAAAACAATGACGACCGGCGCCTTCCCTCCAAATTGTTCCAATACTTGCTGTTGAAAGTGTCGATCCCGGGGCGGCTTTTTGGGGAGAAAGTCTTCCGCGTCCAGCGTCAATTGGATCCGGGAGATTGAAAAAGAGGCAATCAGCGCGATCGATAGGAAAACAACGGCCCATCGCCCGCGATCTTTACAGACGGAGCGCGCAATGCTGCCGAGGATACGATCAACCAATGACATAAAGTGTCCTGCAAGTCGTTAAAAGTCGATTCATGAAGCTTACCTTAAAAGAAAAAAGCGATTTCTTCAAGGGATGATGGGGATGTCTTTATTTGGATACCCCCTCCAAAGAGGGGGTTGACTCATACATTAAAAGTATTTTATGAATGGGAGCATTTTAAGACCGGGTTTTCGATAGAGAATAAAAATAAAAAATAAAAGGAGAGATCACATGAACCAACTTATCGGTCGGCTTTACCACCCTGTTCTATTCGTTTTGGTCGCGGTTGTGCTCGGCGCTTGCTCGGTATAAACCATTCAAACTCAAAAAGGAACTCAAATGCGTTGGCTCATACGTAAAATGAAAAATGAAGCGTGGCCTTCCTCCACGCGCTATATCCTATGGGGGCTCTTGTTTTTTGTCGCCGTCGGAGCAATCGCGGCGTGCGGGGGTGGGGGGTCTAAAGGGTCGAGCGCGGGTGCTCCGGTTGAAGTGACCCCAGAGCAGGCCGCAGCGGGGGCGGCCGACACGGTCGGCGGGGCTTCGAAAAGCCTGCTCGGTTCGATAGGGAAATCTGTCGGCAATTCTTCAGCGGCCGAAACGATTCTGAATGCGCTCGGCATTCCGCCCGATCCCGATCCGACGGCCAATTTGGAAGCCCAACTCGGGGAGGCGATTGCGCTGATCCTTGAGAACGGCCAAAGAACCGGAGATGCCATCACCTTCGATCCGGATGAAACGCTGCTCTGCTCTGATCCGTTGTTGGGGCAAGTTACCCTCGAGGGTCAACCTTGTATCGATTTCTACAGTCACATCACGGTTGTATTAACCCCCGGCGGCAATGCCGAAGAGGGTACGCTTGAAATTAAATATGATAATTTCGTTCTAGCGACGATCGATTACAGCAGCGGGTCCGTTTCCCTTCAATTGGACCTCGCCCAGTTGAAGGCGATTGCATCCGCCGCCCGCCCTGACGTGGAGCTTCCGGAAACGTTGGAAGGGGTTGTGCGGGCAACATTTACGGAACTCGGCATCGATCACGCACAGTTCACCTTTTCGATCGTACAGGCGATTAACATCGTCGATGCGGCGAGCGATTTCAACATCAATATCGCCGCGACCGAGAAGGTCTTTGAATTCACCGCCGACGGTCCGGGGGGAACGCTCACGGCCGAACTCGGTCTGGGCGCGCTTAATGCGTTGTTTCCTGTGGAAGATCTGAACGATGTCAGCTTCCCAACCAAGCTGGCCCTGAATGGGGCGACACTCCATGCGGCGTTGACGGCGGAGACGCTGGTCATTACGAAGATCGGCATCAACAGCCCGCCGCCGTTCAGCCTTGATGTGGACGATCCGGCTAATAGCCCGAATGTTGATTTTTCGTTTGGGTTTGTGCCGTTCGGCGTGACCCTGAATGGAGCGGACGACAGCATCACGTTTGATCAGGAATACAATAGCGACTTCGCGATTGAGGATGTGTTCGGTCTGTTCAGTCCAGTGCCTCCCGGGGGCGGCAGTGGGCTGACCGGTACCGTCAATGTGGTCATCCCGCAGGGGACGAAATGGACGCTTCGGGAAAGCACAGCTCTTACGACGGAGCCCATTATTCGAATTGAGGAAGGCTCAGCTACCGTTACAGGAGACGGTGTTACTTTCCCTTCAGAGAGTCTTGTTGCAGGGGATTGTTTCCTGCTGCGCCCCAGCTTTGGTTTTCCATTGGTATCGATACCCTGTATACCTTAGTATTGGATCGACGTCGAAAAGGGCGGACCCTCGTCCGCCCTTTTCTTTTGTGCTCGACGATCTTTAACGCTCCACCAAAAGATTGAAGCGGGCAGGTTTATGATATTGTCTTCACCGTGTTAAGACGCGACTTTTTAAAGCTCTCCGGCGCCTTTCTCGTCGCGGCCGGCCTTCCCGGTCTGCTGACCGCTTGCGCTTCGAACGGTAAAAGCAGTACCTCCAAAACCTTTCCCCAGGGGGTGGCCTCCGGCGATCCGAGGCCGAATTCGGTTGTTATCTGGACGCGCGCCCTTCCTCATTTGCTCGGGCAGCCGCATTCCGTGACCGCCGAAGTCGCACTGGATGAGGCTTTCACCAGTCTGGTCCTCCAGGAAACCTTTCATGTCTCTTCCGCCAGCGACTACACGTTGCGGGTGGTGGTCGAAAATCTCCAGCCCGATACCTTTTATTTTTACCGGTTCATCACCGCTTCAAGACAGGTCTCTCCGACGGGCCGCACTCTGACTGCGCCTCCGTTGTCCGATGCGAAGGAAATCCATTTTGCCTTCGTCAGTTGCCAGGACCGGGGACACGGTTTCTATAATGCTTATCGCCGGATGATCAACGATGATCGAAACCAGCCGGCCGATCAACAAATCCGCTTCGTGCTCCATCTCGGCGACTTCATCTATGAGACGAACAACGATCCCTTGATGGCACCGTTGGACGAAGCATTTCAGCCGATTCCCGGAGGGCTGATCGACGGCGACGGGAACCGGCGGGAGGTCGGGGCGTTTCCGAACGGAGGGAAAACGTCGGACGGCATCTCTTATGCCCGGACGCTGGACGACTATCGTCATCTCTATCGGGAATACTTGACCGATCCCGATCTGCTGGAGGCGCGGGCCCGATGGCCGTTCATCCATATTTGGGACGATCATGAATTTTCGGACGACAGCTGGCAAACCGAGGCCAATTACGAATCTGCCGGAACGAACGGCAGCACCGATGAACCTTCCCAGCCGCGAAAGGTGGCGGCCAACCAGGCCTGGTTCGAATACCTTCCGGTCAATCTGCTCCAACGGGGCGATATCGACCCCGATCTCCAGCAGACGAAAGCGTTTGAATTCGCCGAGGTGAGGGAGACGCTGAACGACCGGGTCGATGAGTCCAATTTCGCCGACAATGAAGACAACCTTAAAGCGATCGACACGTTGACGATCTATCGAAGCTTCCGTTTCGGCCGATGGCTGGAGCTGGCGGTGACCGACAACCGCTCTTACCGGAGCGATCACCCCGTGCCGGAAGAGATCAGCGGGAACGGGTCGGTCTTCGTCGATCCTCGGATGTTGCTGCCGTTGGAGCTGGTCAATCAGCTCGATGCCGGCCGAACGGCGAACAACGGCGATCCCGACTCTTTCATTTTCGCAGGAGGGGTGCAGATCAATCCCCGTTTCAACCGGCCGCCGGGGACGATCTTGGGGGGAACACAGAAGGAGTGGTGGAAAGCGTTGATGCTCCGGTCGGAGGCCCGCTGGAAGGTATGGGGGAATTCGGTTCCGTTGATGCGGTTTTTGGTCAACCTCAGCGCGTTGAACACCGGGCTGCCCGATGTGGTTCTCTCCACCGACAGCTGGGACGGTTATGCGACGGAGCGAAACGAGTTAATGGCTTTCCTTGTCTCCAACGGGATCAGGGACGTCCTCTCGCTCTCCGGAGATTTCCATGCCCACTTTGCGGGAGTCGTCCTGAGCAATTACGACGCGAGTCCCCCGGCGCCGGCGCCGGCGATGGCGGAGTTTGTCTGCGGGAGTGTTAGCTCCGTCTCGATGTTTGCCGCAGCGAGGCAGCTTTCAGAAAGAGAGAATCCGACGGAGAATGAACGGTTGTTGCAAAGCCTCATCAGCTACGATGCCACCCGGGCGGATGAGCCCGGTGAGAACCGTGTTACGAATAATCTGAACAACACCTTGTTGAACGGGGTCGTCGCCGGCGTTGCCGCCGCTCAAACCAACGCCCTCTCCGCCATCGAGGCGGCAAAAGATCTCGACGTGAACGGGCATCTGAGATATGCCGATACTGACGGGCATGGATACGGGCGGGTGAGCGTCGCTGAAAATGAGGTAAAAGTGAAGTTGGTGACCCTCTCTTCAATCAACAAAGAAAGCAACGGCGCTGATCCCGGAATTCAAAGAACGGCCGCCTTTAGAGTCCCTTCCGTGATGATTGCAGGGAAGCTGGAAATATCAGGCCCTGTGATCGAGGGAGAGCCCCCCTTTCCTTGACAAGTTCGGCACCGTGCGATTTACTTGCTTACGGGTCTTCTTCCCTCTCTTTCCTCAGTGCTTCAAAAGCGTATCCCGACCATCACGATAGGGCGACCGGAAATGCCGACCGATTTTCCCGTGCAATACGGAAAGTATCTCCTCATCGATAAGATTGCCAAGGGGGGCATGGCGGAGGTCTTCCTCGCGAAGCAGACCGGATCGAAAGGATTCGAGCGGCTTCTTGCCATCAAGCGGATTCTTCCCCAGTTTACCGAGAATGCCGAATTCGTCTCGATGTTCATCAACGAGGCCAAAGTCGCGGCCCAACTCTCCCATCCGAATATCGTCCAGGTGTTCGATTTCGGACAGGTTGAAGAGTCGTACTACATCGGGATGGAATATGTGATGGGGAGAGATCTTCGGACGATCATGGAGCGGAGTCAAAAGAGCAACCGGCCCCTTCCGATCGATCAGATTCTCTTCATCGTCAGCCGCGTCTGCAGCGGGCTGGAGCATGCGCACAAGAAGAAAGATCTGCACGGAAACGAGCTGAACCTGGTTCACCGGGACATCAGCCCGCAGAACATTCTGATCTCCTACGACGGCGAGATCAAGCTGGTCGATTTCGGCATCGCCAAGGCGGCCCTCCAGGAGAACGAAACCCGGACCGGAACGTTGAAAGGAAAATTCGCCTACATGTCTCCCGAGCAGGCCTGGGGAAAGAAAGTCGATCACCGCTCCGACCTTTTTTCTCTGGGAATTGTCTTGTACGAGTGTGCCACCGGCAAGCGGCTCTTCAAAGGGGACAGCGAAATCAACACACTCGACCGTGTTCGAGAGGCGAAATTCGATCCGCCGCGCCGGTTTAATGCCGATATCTCGGAGCAGGTCGAGACGGTCATCTCGAAGTCGCTCGTCAAGGAGGCGGGGAATCGGTGCCCTTCCGCGGCGCAGATGCAGAGGGAGTTGGAGCGGTGTTTGTCGAAGCCGCTCAGCGAGGTCCAAGCGGGGCTGGCCCAAAATCTCCACCAACTTTTTAACGAGGAGATCGAGAAAGACCGGGTGCGGATGAAAAAGGCCGCCTTGGCGACCTCGGAAAAATCGAAGATTGAAGGGGGGGCGCAAACTCCCCCTTCGGGTCCTTCAAAAGCGGCGCCCCCTTCCAAGCCGACACCGGAGTCGCCGAAGGCAGAGTTCAAATCAACGGCTCAGCCGACGATCCTCCAGAAGTTACAGGATCGGATCCATCATCGGGGGGATCTTCCTGTTTTGCGCGATACGGTGATTCAGACGCTGCGCGCGGCGGAGGACAAAGTTTCAGGCGCCGCCGATGTGGCCAGAAGCATCCTTCAGGATCAGGGATTCGCCGTGAAGGTCCTTAAAGTGGCCAATTCTGCCTACTTCAACGGCGGCTACGGGGAGGTCTACACCGTCTCAAGGGCCGTCGTGGTTCTCGGCCTCGATATGATCCGTTCGGTGAGTCTCGGTCTGTCGTTTGTGGAGTTATTCCAAAAGCAGCACCCCGGGATCGATTTAAAAAAGATCATTGCAGACGCCTTCATCGCGGCCACCCTCGCGAAAGAATTGGGTGAACGCCTCCACTATCCGAAACAAGAAGAGCTCTTTCTCGCAACGCTTTTTTACAATCTCGGACCGATCTCGCTTGCTTATTATCTTCCGGAGTCGCATCTTGAGATTCAGCGCCTGGTGGAAAAATCGGGGCTCCCTTTGTGGAAAGCGGAGCAACAGGTTTTGGGGGCCTCCGTCAACCAGCTCGGCATCGCCATGGCGAAGGAGTGCAAGGTTCCTGATCATCTGGCGGAGCCGTTGGCCGCCTCCGACCAGATCCTTTTTTCCCCTGCGAACACCCCTCGGGAACAGCTCTGGGCCGTCTCATACCTCGCAAACAGAATCGTCGGGAATCTCTTCACGGAGAAGGGGACGGAAGAAGAGATGGCCGGGTTGATGCAGCAGATGGAGGTCTGCCTGAAGATCCCGCCCGAGGAGGGATTGGGCTTGATCCAGAAGGCATACAAAAATATCAAGGAAGTTTCGGACAGCTTTGAAATTGAAGCGGAGAAATTCAGGCCTCCCACATCCGGTTCAAAAACTTCCTCCCCCCGGAGTGGTTTGCTGGAGCGTCTCGGAAAGATATTCCGGGTCTCGGAGGGAGCCGAGGAAGAGGTGCCGATCCCTCCGGTCCAGATCAAAGAATCGACGAATGAGACAGAAAAGATTGAAGCGCCGGAAAAAATCGAAGGGATCGACCGGCCTTCGCTGCAGTTGAAGTTCCTGCGGGACATTTCCAATCACATCGCCGAGAATCAAGATATCAATGTCCTTTTCAGCGCCATCCTGGAAGGGATTCACATCGGAATCGGTTTTGACCGGGCCCTTCTCGTTCTCTGTAATCCTTCGAAAACACAAATTACGGGCCGCTACGGTCTTGGCGCCCTGTCTCAGGAACTGGCGGATCGGTTGAAGCTTCCGAATGACCCCGCCGATAATATTTTTGGAAAAGTTTACTTGGAGAAAAAGGCGGTATTCGTCCAGGATATTCATGTCGAGCCGGTCCGATCCCTGATATCGAAGACTTTTCTCTCTCTCTTCGAGTCCCGGTCCTTCGTGATCAGCCCGATTCACGCCAAGGGGAATGTCATCGGGTTCTTCTATGCGGACAAGGCTCTCTCCAAAGAGGTGATCAGCCAGGAAGATTATCAGCTCTTTCTGCACTTTGCTTTTCATGCAAATATCGCTCTGGAGCGGATGTTTCTGAGGTCGACCTCATGAGGTAGAAATGAGATTGTCGGGCGGGCGGCAGTCGCGGTGGAGCGTTTACTCCGGGATTTTTTCCGCCGATTCCTTGCGAAACGCGCTCCGTCGTCGCTTCGGTGAAAAGAGGACCGAGAGGAAGAAGAAGAGCGTTGCCAGGAGAACGATCGTTGATCCGGAGGGAAGGTCGAACCAGTAGGAGAGAATCACCCCCGCCCAGGAGGAAGAGATGCCGATGAGGATGGAGATAATGATCATCGTTCTCATCTTGGTCGCCCACTGCTGGGCCGCGGCGGCGGGGATCACCAACAGCGCGAAGACCAAAATCGCGCCGACCGCTTGAAGGGAGATCACGATGGTCAGGGAGATGAGGCTCAGCAGGAGAAAAAAGAGATTGCGGGCCGGAATGCCGCTCGCCTCCGCCATCTCCTGGTCGAATGAGATAAAGTGGAACTCTTTGAAGAAGAGAAAGATCGTCAGGAGGATGCCGAGGGAGAGAAGGAGAATCGCCTTCAGATCCGACGGGGTGACTGAGAGGATGCTTCCGAAGAGATAACCGTAGACCTCCGGATTGTACGCCTTCATCAGGCCGATAAAGAGAATGGCCAGCGCCATCGTCAAGGTGTAGAAGATCCCGATCGAGACATCCGGCTTCATCTTTCCGGTCTGTTGCAGGTAGCCGGTGATCCAGACGGTGGAGAGGCCGAAGAAAACGGCCATCAGGAGAGGGTTCGCCCCGATCAGGAAGGCGAGCGCCACCCCCGCAAAAGCGGCATGCGCCGTCCCCGCCCCGATAAATGAAAGCCCCTTCAAGACGACGAAGACCCCGATGACCGAGCAGACCAGTCCGATCAAGAAAGAGGCGAGCAGCGCCCGCTGCATGAAACCGTATGAAAGCATTTCAAGCATATCAGTGATGATGGTGATCGCTCATGATGACGTAGGGTCCCTTCTCCCGTTCGGCGAGGAGGGTCTCTTTGCCGTATACGCCGGAGAGAATCTCCTGCTTTAAAATGTCGCGGGGAGGCCCCTTCCCGTAGAGCCGGGTTTTTAAGAGAATCAGAGAGTCGACGACAGGGCTGATGATGTTGATGTCGTGCGTCACGAAAACAATCGTCAGGCCGTAGTTCTGATGCAGGCTCCGAATCAGATCGATCAGATGATGCTGCGCGGCGGCGTCAATCCCGGTGGTCGGCTCGTCCAGCAAAAGGATCTGCGGACGTTGGGCCAGCGCCCGCGCGATGAGGACCCGCTGTTGCTGTCCGCCGGAGAGACTGCCGAAGGGGAGATCCTTCAACGGTTCGACGCCGACCGCTTGCAGCGACTCGAAGACGATTTCCCGGTCTGCCTTCGCAGGACGGCGAAAGAGCCCGATCGCGGCATAGCGGCCCATCATCACCACCTCCCACGCGGTGATCGGGTAATGGGGGTCGATCAGTTCCTTTTGGGGAAGATATCCGATGCGGGCGCGGTGCTCGCATCGTAAGGCATGGCATTCGCAATCAAAGATCTGGACGCTTCCAGAAACCGGATGGACGAGGCCGAGGATCGCTTTGAGGAAGGTGGTCTTCCCGGAGCCGTTCGGCCCGATGACGCCGGCAAACTCCCCTTCCATGATATCGAGGGTGATCTCTTCCATGGCGATCCGGTTGGCAAAGGCGAACGTGGCGCGGACGAAATGAATGATCGGTTTTGCGGCGGTGTGCGGTGTCGGAACCGTTTTCAAGGCCGGATGGGCCATTAAGATCCTCCCAAAGCCTTGATCAAGGTCTCGGTGTTGTAACGGATCAGGTCGACATAACTCTCGGTTCCCGGAAGGGCGCCCGGCAACGGGGAGAGAACGACCACTCCGGCCCCCGTCTCCTCGGAGAGGATTTGGGGAACTTTTGGGTTGAGCTGCGGCTCCGAGACGATCACTTTCACCTTCTCCCGCTTCATCAACTTGATCAGTTCGCCGAGATGTTTGGCCGACGGCTCGGTGCCGACCTGGGTCAGAATATCCCCTTTGATGACGAAGCCGAACCGCCGGGCATAGTAGGGCCACGCCGGATGATGGGTGACGATGTTTCGGTTCGGCAGGCGGTTCACCTTTTTCTTCAGCTCCGCTTCGAGCGATTCCAGTTCCAGGATGTAGCGCGACTGATTTTTCAGGTATTCGCCGCGGCGGGCCGGATCGAAGCGGATCAGCTCGTCCGTAATGTGCCTGATCATTATTTTAACATTTTCCGGATCGAGCCAGATATGAGGATTCCCCATCGTATGTTGTTCCTTGAAGGCATGCTGCGGGTCGATGGTTTTGTCCAGGTGCTCTCGTTCGGGCCGTTCGGCGTGATCGCGGATGAGTCCCACCCCGTCGGAGGTGGTGACGATCCTCAAATCGGGGCGGTCGGCATTTTTGATCAGGGCGTTGACCCAGATCTCCAATCCCAATCCGATCTTGACCAGCAGTTTCGCTTCTTTAATGGCAAGGAGGTCGCTCGGCTTGGGGGTGTAGGTATGCTCGCTTTCCATGCCGGTGATCAGCGACTTGACCTCGACACTGGAACCGCCGATCTGTTCCGTGAAATCTTTAAGGACCGGGAGGGTCACCACGATCGGGATTTTATCTTCCGCGTGGAGTCCGGTCGCAAAGAGAAGGCTTCCCAGGAGGAGAACCGCTTGGAAGGACAACTTTTTATGCTGTCGGCTTAAAAGCATCGGGAAAAAATAACACCATGTGAGGAATAAGTCAAATCGAATTCCGATAGAGGATGATCGACAATCCGGCCGATCGCCTTACAGTTTTTCCCGCTCTTGATCGGCCTTGGCCGCCCAGACAAAGTCGCTCTCGGTCAGGCCGTTGATTTTATGCGTCCAGATGGTCAATTTGACCTTTCCCCAGGCCAGATAGATGTCGGGGTGATGGAACTGCGCCTCGGCCAGCTCGCCGGCCCGAATCGTAAAATCGAGCGCCTGCCGAAAATTGGGGAAGGTGTACTCCTTTTCGAGATGATGTTCGTCGATCACCTTCCAGCCGTTCCCGAGTTTTTCCAGGAGAATGGATAGCTCTTTCCCCTTCAGCGGAGGAACGCCTCCCTTACAGGGGATACATTCTTTCTGCGCCAATTCACTCGCCATGATGACCTCCTCTATCCACCGTTACGGTAGAGACGTCCCGGCGGGACGTCTCTACCTGCGATGACAATAACACGCCGGACCCTTCGGAACAAGTAGAGACGTTCCGCCGGAACGTCTCTACTTGACCTTTCTCATCAAATTCGGTAGCCTTCCGCCTTGTGAAGATCATCGGCCTCATATCGGGAACCTCTTCGGACGGCATCGATGCCGCTCTGGTCGATATCCGAAAAAATCGAGGGCGGCTTCAATTGGAGTTGATCGCCTTTGAGGTTTATCCCTATCCGAAATCTCTCCCGCGGCAATTAATCGATCTGGCCTCCGGTTTCCCTCAATCGATTGCGAACGTCTGTCATCTGAATTTTTACGTCGGCGAGCTCTTCGCCGAGGCGGCGCGGGAGATTGCCCGGAAGGGGCGGGTGCCTCTTGGCAAAATTGAATTGATCGGATCGCATGGACAGACGGTTCATCATCTTCCGGAGCCGAAGCGGGAAGGCAAGCGGGCGATCCGCTCCACCCTCCAGATCGGGGAGCCGTCGGTGATCGCCGAGCGGACGGGAATTACCACCATCGCCGACTTTCGCCCCCGCGATATGGCCGCTGGAGGCGAGGGGGCGCCGCTGACCCCCTATCTTCATTTCCTTCTCCTTTCCGATCCAAAACGGTCGCGCGCCGTTGTGAACATCGGAGGGATCAGCAATGTCACCTATCTGAAAGCGGGGGCGTCTCTGGAAAAGACGGCGGCCTTCGATATGGGGCCGGGGAACATGGTGATCGACGGGTTGGTCCGGACCCTCACCGGGAAGGAGATCGACGAAGGGGGAAAGATGGCGCGCCGGGGAAAAGCGGACGCGGCCCTTTTGTCGGAGCTGATGCGCCATCCTTTTATCCGAAGAAAGCCGCCGAAGAGCACCGGCCGCGAGGTCTTCGGGGCGTCGATGGTGGCGTCGATTCTCCAATCGACCCGGATGCGCCGTCTCCCGCCGGAGGACCTGGTGGCGACGGCGACGACTTTCACCGCTTCGGCGATCTCCGAGAACATCGATCGATTCATCTTAAAACGGGGAAGCCTTCACGAGGTGATCGTCGGAGGGGGCGGGGTGCGGAATCCGGTCCTGATGGAGTGCCTTGCCGAACTGCTCGCTCCCATCCCCGTTCAACCGTTCGAGGCGTTCGGCTATGAAAGCCGCGCCATCGAAGCGATGACCTTCGCCCTCTTTGCCTATCAAACCTTCCACGGCCAGCCGACGAACATCCCCTCCGTGACCGGGGCGCGACGGCCTGTCCTCTTGGGAAAGATTGTTCCGGGAGCTTCTTTCAATCTGAAATAATCCATTGAGCCGCCGCCGCTTCCATTTCGAAAGCGGCAGCGGCCTTTCAACGATAAAACCCTGAAGATAAACGGGACGGTTACGCGGCCCGCGCCACGTATTGCGGCTTCACCTCCTCGGCCCGCTCCGGCGCCGTGTTGGGGGCTTTCTCGGCGTCGAGTGATCTCAGGCGGATCTCGGCGGTTCGCTTCGCTAATGCTTCGCTTGCCCGGACGAGCTCCTGTCCGGCCGACTCCATTCTCAGCCGCACGACCTCCTCAGAAGGGGCTCCGGACGCGTTGACGATCCGTTGATAGGCGTAGCTCGGCCAGTTGCTCGGAAGCGCGTCGATTCGCTCGAACGCGCCGTCGGGCATCAGGCGTTTGTTGACCGTGTTGAAGAGAACGTCGGCGACGTACGCTTTGTTCTCCTCAAATGTGCCGGGGGTCGGAAGGGTTGTTCCGACGATCTCCTCCGGATCGCGTTTGTCGTACTTCTTGAGCATCTCGCCGGCGATCCTCAAATGCTCCAATTCGTAGCCGAGGAACATTTCCCAGATCTGCTTCAGCTTCGGATCGACTTCCGTCGTGTAGCAGGCATAATAATTGGCGCACTCCACAAATTCATGGCAGACCCATTTCTCATGCCAGGTTTCCTTAGGATCCATCAGCGATTCATACTGTGTGACATGCTCCTCTTCGACCTCCGAAATTTCGGCGTACAGCTCCCTTAAATCGGGACTCCCATACTGAAACCCATGTGACTTGTAGAACAGGGCGGTCTGCTGCTCCGCCGAGAGAAGGGTCAGGATGTTCGCTTTTGAGATCGGATTCGCCTGGTTCTTCTCGTAATGTTTCCGAAGGCGAAGGATCGGATCGTTGTGATGGTCCTGCGTCGGCCGTCCGGGGAAGACATCGGTTTTTCCCTGGAGAATTTCGTCCGGATCTTTCCCCTCGATCAGGTCGAGCATCTGGGCGAAACGAAATAGATGATCGAAATCTTCAAGAAGTCCGAAATCGAACACTTCCTTTACGTAAGGATCGGGCTCGGTGCGGGCCAAATAGGCGGTGAGATCGATCGCCACCTGCTCGTAGGCGATGCTCGTCTCCAAAATTGTCTGGTCCGGCGGGTTGAGCCAGTTGATCGTGACCTGCTGCTGGTGCTCCACCCGTCGCGTTTCGGCGAGGCGCGCCTGAATCTCCTTATGGTCGGTGTTTCGGGCGAAGGAATGTTTGAAGAACCACCCTTCGTTCTCGATTCCGTTCATGAGAATAATCCGGGTGCGGGTGTAGGCATCGACCTGCTGTTTTCGATAGGGGAGCAGGGCGATCTGCTTCCAGTTTCGGATCTGTTTTTCCAGAGGGATCCCTCTCTCTTTGAATGGGTTCATCGCCATTTCTCACTCCTTCGGTTAGAGGTTGTTTTATTGCTTGAAGTTTTAGAAGAAATCGGACTGCTCGACGTGTCCGGTGAAACAGCAAAATGAGTGCCGGTAGAAATGGAGTGAAGAGAGATGCTCTTTTTGATTTTTTTATCGGGAATGGAACGGCGATGAATTCGGAAGTGAGAAGAAATGAATCAGTTCGTTCTTTCTTGAGTGGGGCGGGTGATCAGAAAAGGATCAAGCGCCGAAGACCGCCCGTTGCAGTCCGTCCCAGAAGGTTTTCCGGTAGGCGAGCGATTGCAGGGCGCCGTCGCGGAGGCGCTTTTGGCCCTCTTCGGTTTCGACGTGGCGGGAGATCAGCTTGTTGAAGACGACGGCGTGCTCGACATCTTCGACGATATGAAGCGAGAAGTACTCGACATCCTCATCGGTCAGGCTCGTGTTTTTCTTGAGCCCTTCAATTAAATAGGCGAACATCGTCGGGATGGAGAACTCGTGTCCGGGACCGATGGCGCCGAGGGCGAAGAGAAAGTCTTTCCCTCGGGTCATCTCCTTGTGGCCCTCGATGAAGCGGGAGGTCTCCGGAAGGATCTTCACCCTGCCCCAGGCTTCGTCCGGGAGACCGAGCGCCTTCAAGAAATTTCGATAAAGGGCGGGGTGGCTTCGGAAGATGGTGTGCTGGCCGAACTCGTCGTCAAACACGGTCCGGAAAAGATCGGCGGCGTCTTTGTCCGGAATCTTCGGAAGCAGGTTGGTCATGTAGTTGACGAAGACCTTGACCAGTTGATAATGCTGAAGGCCGAAGGTCTGGATCTGCTCGACCGTCAGCTTCTCGGAGGCGAAGCGCTTGAGGAAGGGATGATGCACCGCTTCATGATGCAGGATCTCTTCCTCAAGGGAGTGGATAAACGTTTGGGCGTCCATCGTCGTCGACATGGTTTCTTCCGCTTAATAACCCATGCCGATGAACTTCGATTTGGCTTCTTCCATCAGATCGGCGGTGATCTGCGTCTGTCCCCGCTCTTTGGCCATCCGCTCGATCTCTTTTTTGGCCATCGGGCGGATGAAAGAGGGGATGTTGTCGAGGCGGCTTTCCGCCTCCTTCGACCAGACCATCTCACCTTGATCATTCTTGGAGGCGTCCATGACGTCCGGGGTGATCGTCGAGAGGCCGTTGCGCCGGGCGTAGCTTTCGATCCCCATCTGGATCATCGGCCGCATGAACGAGGGGACCTTCTCGATCCGCTCCTTCGCTTCGGCGGTCCAGGTCAATTCCCCGGTGGCCGCCTCCTTCTTGGTTCCCCCCTGCATCTGGGCGATCATGCTGGAGAAGGGACAGGTCCCGCCGCCGGAGGAAGAGGCCTTGGCCATCTCGGCCGCCATCATTTCTTTCTGGACCGTGGGAGAGGGGGCCGGCTTGCTGAAGTTGTCGGGGGTCTCTTTCAATGTCTGCCGGGTCAGCTCCATCGGCTCGGCCGGAGCGGTCCGTCCGCCCAGCTTCACGCCGAGCGCCTGGACCATCGCCGTCTCGCCGGGGTTGGTCACCATCGCCACCTTGGCATTACAGGTCGGGCAGGCGAAGGTCACGCCGAGCGATTGTTCTCCCGGGACTTGGACATTCTCAAAGGTCATGAAACTTTCACACTTCATACATACGAACTTCATGGGGTCCTCCGTAAAAGGAAAAATCAGAGATTTTGTGGGACGCTACAATTTTTCGGCAACGATCTTTTTATAATCCAAGAGCTGTTGAATCCGGTTGGCGATCTCATCGAACCGCTTCGAAATCGGATGCGTCGCCGCGAGCGGCTCGCCCGAGTCACACGCGTGCGACAATTCGCGGTCGAAGGGGATCTTTCCCAAAAGGGGAACATCGAGCTCTTCGCAGAGGTCTTCGCATCCTCCCTCAAAGAAGGGGACGGCGGTGCTGCAATTCGGGCAGAGGGCGCCGCTCATGTTTTCGACCAGTCCGATAATCGGAATGCCGAGATCGCGGGCATAGACGATCGATTTCTTCACGACGGTTTTGGCGACTTCGGAAGGGGTGGTGACGACGACCGCGCCGTCCAGCTCCGGGATGAATCCGGCGATCACCGGCGGCTTATCGGCGGCGGCGCCGGGGGGAAGATCGGTGAAGAGATAATCGATCTCGCCCCAGTTGACGTCCCCGAGAAATTCGCGGATGACGTTCATTTCCATTAATCCGAGCCAAACCGGGGAGAGCTCCATCGGTCCCTTCCAACGGACCGGAGAGTCTTCCTGGCGAAGGAAGAAATCCATCGAGGCGACCTTCATTTCATACGGCCCGACCGGCGGGATCGCTCCTTCGGAGGTGAACTCGAAGCGGTCTTTGACGCCAAGCATCTTCGGAATGCAGGGGCCGTTTAAATCGACGTCGAGGACCCCGACCTTGTTTCCCTGCCGGGCAAAGGCAAGGGAGATATTGGCGGTGGTCATGCTTTTTCCGACGCCGCCTTTTCCGCTCATGATCACGATTTTCCGGCGGATCTGGCCCATCCGGATCTTGACCTGGAGCGACTGGTCGACCAGCTGCTTCATCACCTGCGCGTCATCGGTAAAGTGAATCTTTTTAAGAATTGTTTTTAAATCTTTTTGAGCTTCTGGGGACATTTCCGGCACTCCGAATAAATATGGCCCGAATCTTATAACATCGGGAGAACCATGTCAATGAATTTGTCCGTTTTGAAGGCCTGAGAGCCGATCGGTCATCGGCTTCGTGAGAGCCGTTTTGAATGATTTATTGAGGGTTTGTGACTCAGCCCCGGCGAAGGGAGCGGAAGAGATCGACCGCCCGGGTCACCGCTTCGAGAAATATCTTTAAGTCGGCCGAAGTATTATAGAGGCCGAAGCTCGCGCGGGCGGTCCCGGCGATTCCGAGACGGCGCATCAGCGGCTGGGCGCAGTGGTGACCGGCCCGGATGGCGATCCCCTCTTCATCGAGGGAGGCGGCGAGATCATGGGGATGGATTCCATCACAAGTAAAGGAGACGATCGGGCCGCGGGCCTCTCCCGGCTTGGGGCCATACAGGGTCGTTCCCCGAATCTTCAAGAGGCCGGCCGCGGCCTCCTCCGCCAACGCCGCCCCGTGCGCCTGGATCCCCTTCATTCCGACCCGGTCGAGATAATCGATCGCAGCGGCGAGGCCAACCGCCCCGGCGACGTGCGGGGTCCCTGCCTCGAATTTCCAGGGAAGGGTGTTCCAGGTCGCCGTCTCCGGCCAGACCTCCCGGATCATCTCCCCCCCTCCGAAAAAAGGGGGCATCCGCTCCAACAGATCGGGCCGAGCGGCCAGGACGCCGATCCCGGTCGGGCCGAGCATCTTGTGGCCGGAGACGGCGAGGAAATCGCAGCCGATGGAGGCAAAGGAGATCGGCTGATGGGCGACCGCCTGTGCGGCATCGACAAGGAGCAGCGCCCCGACCGAAAGGGCCGCTTCTCGGAATCGCTCCAACGGCGTCACGCTGCCGAGGGCGTTTGAAAGCGCGGTCACGGCGATCAGCCGGGTCTTGCGGGTGACGCAGTCGGCGAGCCGATCGAGGTCAAGCGCGCCGTCGCGGACCGGGAGGAAGCGCAGCCGAGCGCCGCGCTCCTTCGCGACAAGCTGCCAGGGGATCAGGTTGCTGTGATGTTCCAAGTCAGTGAGCAAGATCTCATCGCCTTTCCGAAGAAAGCTCCTCCCCCCGCTCTGCGCGACGAGATTGATCGCTTCGGTCGTTCCCCGCGTGAAGACAACCCCTTCCCGGGGAACGTCGATGAATCGGGCCACGCGGTCCCGCGCCGCTTCATACCGGGCGGTCGCCTCTTCTCCCAGCGCGTAAATGCTGCGATGAACGTTCGCATTGGAGGAGAGGTAATAGTCCCGGATAGCATCGAGGACCTGGACCGGTTTTTGTGTCGTGGCGGCGTTGTCCAGATAGATCAGCGGTTTTCCATGAACGGTCCGCTCAAGAAGGGGAAAGTCTTTCCGCAATTGTTCGGCGTCGAGGCTCATCGGTGTTCTCGGCGGTATTCTTTGATTCCGGTTTGAAGGATCTCATAGGGGAGGAGGGCGCATTTGATCCGCGCGGGCCGAAGCTCCCATTGGAGCGCCTGCAGCAACGTTTCAGGAGCAAGCGTTTCGATTTCATCGAGCCGCCGGCCGGTGACCATCTCGGTGAGAAGGGAGCTGGCCGCCTGGCTGATGATGCAGCCGTCGGCCCGAAACCGCGCCGCGTCCACCGTCTCTCCCGCGGCGAGCTTCAACATGATCCGAATCCGGTCTCCGCAGAGGGGATTTACATCCTCATAAGAGATGTCGGGGTCTGGGAGCGATCCGGCATTTCGGGGATGGCGGTAGTGCTCCAAGATCCGCCCGCCGTAGGCGATCATGGCGCGCTCTCCCTCTCATAGGGGGGAAAACGGAACATCATGTCGCGATTTAAGATCCCCCCGTGGCCGAGGTCGGCGATCTCCTCCGGGGAGATCCTTCCGCGCGCCAAGAGTTTGGGGAGAATGAGATCAAAGACGGTTGTCTGTGAGAAAAGCCCGCAGCGGGGGAGTCCGATCAGGGGGACACCCTTGTAACCGGCGAGCCAGAGCAACGTTCCCGGGTGGGCCGGTATCCCGATCCGTTCCATCCGGGCCCCCGCCCTTTCCAAGGCGAGGAGAAAGGGGTCGAGCGGGTCCATGGCATTGCTGCCGGCGATCAAGATCAGCGTCGCCCCCGACGCGACGGCGTCCACGAGCGAGACGCGGATCACCTCGGGATCGGGGGGGAGATCAACGACTTCCCGTATCGTGGCGCCGAACCAATCGAGCTTTTTTTTCAGGACATTGAGAAAACGCTCCCTTGCGACCGGATCGCTTCGCTCAGAGAGGATGAGGCCGATCGAGCAGGGGAAGAAGGGGGCGACGGAGAGGAGGCATCCCGCCGGCCGGGTCCACCGCTCCACCGCTTCGATCGTCTTGTCGGGCAGGGCAAGCGGGGTGATCTGCGCATAGGCGATCACATCTCCGCCGCAGACGACCTGGCCGTTCAGGAGAGTATAAACGGCGATCCCCGAAAGGGCATTGATCCCTTGAAGGGTCGCCGCGTCGATCTTCAGCAGCCCTTTGTGCGATGCGCGGAGGGTCTGCTTGCCGTGCGCCCCCGCCTGGATGACGACCCCGGTTCCGGCGATTGCGCGGGCCAGGCGTTCTCCCGCCGCGATTTCATCGAGGTCCCCCGGCTCCAGCTGGACCAGGTGAAGCGTTTCCCAGGGGGCGGCGAGGAGGGCGGGGAGATCCGCTTCTAGAATCGGCGCTCCCTTTCTGAAAAGTATTTTCCCCTCGGAGTCGGAGAGATCATGGCAGAGACGCTGAAGAACGAGCGTCTCGGGGCGAAGCGCCTCCCGCCGGACCAATATCGCCTTCATTGGGGTCCTCCCGGTGCGGAGCGGCCGGAGGTCGTTGCAACCGCGGGTCGGCTCAACGGGGTTCCTTCACGCCCATACTTCACGGCGAGGATCTCCGACAGGATGCTGATCGCAATCTCCGCCGCCGACTGCGCGCCGAGGTCGAGGCCGATCGGGACGCGAATCCGTTGAAGCGACCCTTCGTCGATCCCTTTTTCTCGGAGGAGGTCGAGGATCGCCCGTCCCCGCCGGCGGCTCCCGAGCATTCCGATGTAGGGGACATCGGTCCGGAGGGCGCGCGCCAGAACCGGCACGTCATACTTGTAATCATGGGCGACCAGGACGACCCAAACCCCCCGGTTCAGCGGAAAGGCTTCGGCGATCTCCGAGGGAATCCCGACCCGGATGTCGTCGGCGTCCGGAAAACGTGTCCGATTGGCGAAACGGGGACGGCCGTCGACCAGGACGGTCCGGAAGCCGAGTCCCTTCCCGAAGGTCGCGAGCGGGATGGCGACCGCCCCGGCGCCGAAGATCAGCAGCGTCGGTGGGGCGCCGAAGGTTTCGAGGAAGAGATCAATCATTCGGCCGTCGGACAACGTGAGGGGAATCGTCTCGGAAACGGCTTGATTTGCAATCCGAGCGGGGATTTCCCGGCGAAGCGCCTCGGCGAGCGCCGAATCGACCGGACCCTTTACCTCTCCCGTTGTGCCGATCAGGAATCGCGCCCCGATCGACAGGCCCTCTCCACCGATGACGGCCGCCAAGACCGCTCCTCCCTGTTCGGCGGCTGCGCGCGCCGCATCATATCCGCGGGCGGTGGGGTCTGCCGGGTCGGAGGGGTGGATCGGCTCGATGAGGATGTCGAGGGTTCCCCCGCAGGTTAAGCCGATCTCCCAGGCTTCCTCATCCCCCAGTCGGAGCGACAGAAGGCGGGGCCGTCCGTCGCGGAGGACCTCTCCGCCGGCCTCGATCACCTGCGCATCGACGCAGCCGCCGATGGTCACCGAGCCGAGGATCTGGCCCGCCTCATCGACGAGCATTTTGGTCCCTTCTTTGCGGGGGGTCGTCCCGCGGGTCCGGATCAGCGTCGCCATGGCGGCGCGGGTCCGGGTGCGGCGGAGTTGATCGATGAAGTCAAAAGTTTCCATAAAAATTTATAGGTCTTATAGGTCCTATCGGTCGTATAGGACCTATAAAGGTCTTTTCTTTCTCGCCCGGTAGAGCCGCTCTGCGAAACCGCCTTCATTTAGAAACTGTTTTTCAAGCTGTCGCAATTGCCGGTCGAGCAGGTAGTTGGTTTGGTGGATCAAGCAGATCAATGTGTTTGCAGCAGTTTCTGCACTTTCTTTTTCGACATAGGTCCTATAGGTCTTATACGACCTATCCTTTTCAAAAGCGAGTTTTCTCACCGCTTGCGCGGTGGAGTGATTCTTTGCCCAAAGGGCCAGCCCGTGTTGCCTTAAATAGTCCTGGTAGTCCAGCAACAATTCTTCGAGGCTCGCCCGCGCCACGCTCACCAGTTTCAGTTCTGTTTTCCTAGAAGTGCCCGACGCCACGCTCCCCTCGGCGATGTTCTGCTTGCCGCTCCGCGCCGCCTGAACCATCTGGTCGCGCGTGCGTGATCGGTGCTCCACAAACCGGTCGCAGAACCTCACGGTGGCGTCATAAACGATCTCCGCGTTTTGATACGACTTCAGCTCGCGGTATCCGCCGTGCGCTCCGATCAAAACAGGAATTGGCTTGTCGCCGTTTTTCATGGGGTCTTCACTCTACGCAGCATGGGCGGCCGGGGCGGCGTCAAACTTCGCTTTACACCCGTCGCAGCAGAAATGAAATAACTTTCCTTGATATTCAGATTTGTATTCGGCTCCGACCGGGTTGACCATCATCCCGCAAATTGGATCTTTGGTCTTAGCGACGACTTTATCCTCCCGACGGACCTTCGGTTGGTCCTTTCTTTCGGCCCGCCGGAGTTGAACGATCTCAGCCAAGATGCTCAGCGCAATCTCCTCGGCGGTCTCTGCTCCGAGGTTCAAACCGGCGGGAGCCTTCACCCGCCCCAGCGCTTCCGGAGAGACCCCCCGCTCGCGCAAACGCCGTAAGATCGCATCGGCCCGCTTCCTGCTTGTGACCAGGGCGATATATCCGGCGCCGGTTCCGACCGCCTGCTCGATTGCTTCTTCATCGAACCGGCCGTGTGTCGCGACGATGACCGCGGCGCGCGCTCCGATTTCGAGCGCGGGGAGGTCGAGCCGATGAATCAGCCGGTCGGCCGCCGGAAACGAATTCGGATCGGCCAGAGGGTCGATCAGGGTGACGTCGAATCGCATCGCCTTGCCGAGCCGGACGAGCGCCGCGGCGACCGGATCGCGTCCCAAGACGATCAGCGGCGGATTCGGCAGTTGCGGCTCGATGAAAAGATCGATCGTCCCCCCGCTATAGCAGGGCATCGGGACCGTTTCCATCCCTTCCATCGGTTCCTCCTTTCGAGGGGTGATCCGGAGGAAAAGGGGCTTCTCTCCGCGGATCGCCTCGATTCCTTTTTCGATCACGGTATCCCGGGCGCAGCTTCCCCCGATCCATCCGTGGAGGGCGCCGTCTTCCTGGATGATCGCTTTGTCTCCCGGCTTGGCGGAGGTCGGCCGCTCGGCCCGGACCACGGTTGCTCGGGCGAAGGGGGTTCCGATCCGGCGGAGTCGGGCTTCGATCTGCGATAAGTCGTCCGGAACGGCGGAGACGGCCCGGTCATTCGGCTTTTCGGACGGCCCCTTCGGTTTTCCTTCAGCCGCCCGCTCGAAATCTTCCGGAGTGTCGATGTCGATGATCACTCCCGGATCGTCGACCGCCACCTTCACGATCCGGCCGGGATGATTTCCGAAGAGGGCGCGGCAGCCGATGTCCCCTTCAATCTGCTGCATCTCGTCGAAGAGCGACCTTGAAAGGAGAACCGGGTTTCCGCGGAACCCGTTGTAGGTAGGGATCACCACGGCGGGATGCGTTTTGCGGAAGGTGTCGACCAGGGCCGCCATCGTCTCGGGGGAGACGAACGGCTGGTCGGCCAGAACGATGAGCGCTCCTTCCGTCGCCGGGGACAGAGCGGCCAGGGCGATCTTCAGCGAACGGCTCATCCCCTCCTCCGGCCGGTCGTTCCGGACGGCGCGGGCGCGGCCGACATCGATCTCTTTGAGAATCGCCTCGGCCTCGGTCCCGAGGACCAGGATCACCTCATCCATCCCGGCTTTCAGGACCGGATCGAGCGCATGCTGCAGAAGGGGTTTGCCGTTCAGCCGGATCAACTGCTTGCATTGGCCGAATCGTTGGGAGGCGCCGGCGGCCAAGACGACCGCCGCGATTTTCGGATTATCCCTTTCCATCGGCGCTCCTTTTTCCGAAGAGCCGCAGCAACCATTGCCAGATCGCCCGGCTCAACAGGGCGAAGGCGTTGATCGGCGCCGCAGGGGAGGGAGGAGAGACCGCCGCCGCGGCATCAGCCGGCTTTTCGAGGCGCTCGCGGACCGCCGCGGTGAATTTGTGAAAGATTTGGTCGGCGACGTCTTGAATGAGCCCGCGGCCGAATTGGACCAGCTTCCCGGTCAAGTTGACCTCGGAGGAGATGGAGATCTCCGTCTTGCCCGGATCGATCGCTCGAAAACGGCTGACCATCTTTCCGTCGGCCCCGCCCTTCCCCGTCACATCTTGGCCGCGGCCGACGGCGACCACTTCATAGGTTGCGCGGTCCAGTTTTTCCAGGCGGACCTCCCCTTTGTATTTCGCCATGATGGGCCCGACCTTCGCGGAGACGGTCCCTTCATAAGTCGTCGCATCGATCTGTTTTGTCAGCTCGGCGCCCGGGAGGCATTGGGCCACCTGTTTGGGATCGGTCAGGAATGCCCAGGCCGCCTCGATCGGCGCGTTGATCTCAAATTTTTTATCGAATGTGAGTCCCATCGTCTTTCTCCTTCAATCAGACGCCAAGCTGGGTGATCAGCGTTTCCAGCGATTCAAGATTGTGCGCGGCCCCGAAGTGGTCGACAAAGGGGAGGGCGGCCTGCATACCTTGGCAGAGCGGCGCGTATTCGGGGTCTCCCAACAGCGGATTGAGCCAGATGATTTTTCTCGCTTTTCTCCGGATTCCTTGCATGGCATGAGCCAACAGGTCGGTCTCCCCGCGGTCAAGCCCATCGCTGAGGATAACGACCACCGATTCCGGCTTCAACAAGGACGGGTATCCGGTTAGAAATGCGTCGAGCGATTCGCCGATCATCGTCCCCCCCGACCAGCCGGGGACCGCTTCCGCAATCTCGTCGAGGAGACGGTCGACCGTCTGGACCCTCAGAAGCGGCGTCAGGTGAGTCAGGCTTGTGTTGAAAACGAGGATCTCGACCGAATCAGTGAACCGTCGGAGGGAGAGGAGGAACCGGATCAAGAACCGGCTGTAAGAGTCCATCGACCCGCTGACGTCGCAGAGGAAAACCAGCCGTGCCCGCTCGATCGGGCGTGTCCGGCGGGCTAGCGTGATGAATTCCCCGCCATACCAGAGCGCGGCGCGAAAGCTCCGGCGCAGATCGATCTCCTCTCCGCCATGGGCGGGGACCCTCCGCCGGCTCCGGCGTGTGGCGAGCCGCCAGACCAGCTTGTCGAGGAGCGCCTCCATCTCATCGAGCTCTTCCGGGGTAAGGGTTTCGAACGACCTTTTCCGGAGCGGCGCTTCCCGGCTCGATCCGACCTGAACCGTCTCTTGCCGCTCTTCGGATCGGGAGGAGCGCTCCTCTTCGCCGGGCCAAGAGAGGGGGGGACCCTCTCCGGAGGGCCGGGATCGGCGCGCCGGGCGGGGAGGCGATTCGGAAGAGACGATCTCCTCCCCCTTCCAGAATTTGCGGAAGAGTCGATCGAACGGCGCTAAGTCGGCGTGACGCCGGACCAGGGTGGAGCGGAGGGCGAGATGGAATTCGTCGAGATCGGCCAGATCGGCCTGAAGGATCGCTCGGCCGGCGTCGATTTCTTCCGACGGGCCGACCCGAACGCCGGCCTCCCGGAGATGTCGGCAGAAGAGGGCGAGATTCTCGATGAGATCGCCGGGACGGGATGGGAAATCAGAAAACGCTTGCGTCTTCATCGAAGGGTCCTTTCCACTTCCGCCAGCAGCGTCTTCGTCTCCTCCGGACCGAACGCCTTTACGTCGTGATAATTCTTCAACACGCAGCCGAGCGTTTCTTCGATGGCCTCCGGGTCAAGATGATCTCTGTGCAGCTGCATGAGGGCACGGGCCCAGTCGAGGGTCTCGGCGATCCCGGGGGTTTTATAGAGCCGGCGCGTTCGGATTCGCTGCATGAAGTGGCCGATCTCCTGGGCGAGCCGCGCGTTGATGTCGGGGAGGCGGCTTCGGAGGATCGCGATCTCTTTTTCGAAGCCGGGGGGATCGATCCAGAGGTAGAGGCAGCGCCGCCGCAGCGCGTCGCTTAAATCGCGGGTCCGGTTGGAGGTGAGGAGGACGATCGGAATCTGCTCCGCCCGGATCGTTCCCAACTCCGGGATGGTGACCTGAAAGTCGGAGAGAAGCTCCAGCAGAAAAGCCTCGAACCGCTCGTCGGCGCGGTCGACTTCGTCGATGAGGAGAACCGGAGGGCGCTCCTTTTGCGTGATCGCTTTTAGAAGGGGACGTTCCAGGAGGCAGTCGCGGCTGAAGACCTCTTCCTCGATCTGGGCGATCGGGTTCGGACGATGGGATCGATCCGGATCGAGTCCCCGCCGCTCCTCCATACGAATGCGGAGGATCTGCCGGGGGTAGTTCCATTCGTAGAGGGCGGAATGGACGTCGAGTCCGTCGTAGCATTGGAGCCGGATCAGCTCGGTCTGCTGAATCTGGGCGAAGACCCGCGCCACATCGGTCTTCCCGACCCCGGCCTCCCCCTCGATCAGCAGCGGCCGCTGGAGCGACCGGGCCAAGAAGAGCGCCGTCGTGATCGGGCGCTCGGCGATATACCCGGCCTCGGCCATCCGGGATTGCAGCGTGGCGATTTCTTCTTTCATGTCGATCCTTTGGGGCGTATGCAATACGCCCCTACTCGGCGACCCCTTTTTCCTTCAAAATCTTCCAGACCTTCGCGGCGGTGATCGGGATGTCGATGTGCCGGACCCCCAGATGCCAGAGGGCGTCGACCACGGCATTGGCGATGGCGGGGGGGGCCCCGACCGTGGCCGATTCCCCCACCCCTTTCGCGCCGAGGGGATGATGGGGGGAGGGGGTGCAGGTCTTGTCGGTCTCCCACTTGGGGGTCTCCACCGCAGTGGGGAGGAGATAATCCATAAAGCTTCCGGAGAGGTTGTTCCCCTGGTCGTCGTAGATGATCTCTTCGAGCAGGGCGGGGGCGAATCCCTGGGCCAGCCCGCCGTGGATCTGTCCCTCCACGATCATCGGGTTGATGATGTTGCCGCAATCGTCGACCGCGACGAAGCGGCGGACCTTGACCTCTCCGGTTCCCCGGTCGATGTCGACGACGCAGATATAACTTCCGAAGGGAAAGGTCAGGTTAGGGGGATCGTAATAGTTCACCGCCTCCATTCCCGCCTCCATTCCCTGGGGGTGGTTCGTGTAGGCGGCGAAGGCGATTTCCTGAATGGTTTTCGATTTGCCCGGGACCCCTTTGACGATAAACTTCCCCGGCTCCCAGATCAGGTCCTCTTCGCTCACCTCCATGAGGTAGGCGGCGATCTTTTTCGCCTTCTCCCGGACCTTCCGGGCGGCAAGGGCCGCCGCGGCGCCTGCGGTGGGGGTGCTCCGGCTGGCGTAGGTGCCGAGGCCGTAGGGGGCGGTGTCGGTATCTCCCTCTTCCACGGCAACATGGACGGCGGGAATGCCGAGCTCCTCGGCGATGATCTGCGCATAGGTGGTCTCATGTCCCTGGCCCTGCGATTTGGTGCCGAAGCGGGCGATCGCCTTGCCGGTCGGATGGATCCGAAGCTCGCAGCTGTCGAACATTTTGATTCCCAGGATGTCGAAATTTTTCGAGGGGCCGGCGCCGACGATTTCGGTGAAGCTGGAGATCCCGATCCCCATCAGCTCCCCGCGCTTTCTCTTTTCGGCCTGCTCTTTTCGAAGCGCATCGTAGCCGATCTTCTCCATCGCCAGATTGAGCGCGGGGGCATAGTCGCCGCTGTCATATTCCCACCCGAGGACGGACTTGTAAGGGAACTGCTCCTTCCGGATGAAGTTCTTTTTCCGCAGCGCCGCCGGATCGATGTTCAATTGGTGGGCGAGAATGTCGACCATCCGCTCGATGGCGTGCGCCGCCTCGGTGACCCGGAACGAGCAACGGTAAGCGACCCCGCCGGGAGGTTTGTTGGTGTAGGCGGCGTCCATCTCCACGAAGGCATTTTTAAAATCGTAAGAGCCGGTGCAGATGCTGAAGAGTCCGGCCGGGTATTTCGACGGGTTCGCCGCCGCGTCGGTATAGCCGTGGTCGGCGAGGGTCTTGATCCGAAGGGCCGTCATCGTGCCGTCTTTTTTGGCGGCGATCTCGGCGGTCATGTGGTAATCGCGGGCGAAGGAGTCGGACTGGAGATTCTCCATCCGGTCCTCGACCCACTTGACCGGCTTGCCGGTGAGGACCGAGGCGGCGACGGCGATGACATACCCCGGATAAACCGGCACCTTTCCGCCGAACCCGCCGCCGATGTCGGGGGAGATCACCCGGATTTTTTCCTCCGAGAGGCCGACATGGCCGGCGACCAGCGCCAGGACCGTCCGGATGGCATGGGGGGCCTGCGTCGTCATGATCAGCTTCAATTTTCCGGTGGCTTTCTCGAAGTGGGCGACGCAGCCGCAGGTCTCGATCGAGGAGACATGAATCCGCGGCAGGTAGATCTTCTCCTTGACCACCACCTCCGCCTCTTGGAACGCCTTTTCAGTCGCGGCCCGGTCGCCGTTTTCCCAATGCCAGATGAGGTTGTCTTTTTTATCTTTCTTATCGGTTCTCAAGACGGGCGCGCCCGGCTCGAGCGCCTTGAAGGGATCGACAACGACCGGCAACGGCTCGTATTCAACCTCGACCGCTTCCACCCCGTCGGCGGCGATGTATCGGTCGGTGGCGAGGACCGCGGCGACCTCCTGCCCCTGGAACATCACTTTGTCGACCGGCAGGACCATCTGTGTGTCGGACATGAGGGTCGGCATCCAATGGAGCTTGTACTTGGCGAGGGTTTCTCCCGTGATGACGGAGAGGACCCCCGGGATGGCGAGCGCGCGGCTTGGATCGATCCGCTTGATTTTGGCGTGGGCGTAGGGGCTTCGGACGATGTCGAGATGGAGCATCCCCGCCATCTGGATATCATCGACATAACTTCCTTTTCCCCGGATGAAGCGGGGGTCCTCCATCCGTTTAATGGAATGTCCCATCCCACCGATCTCTTCGCTCGTTCGAGGTGTCATGTCGGGCTCCTTTTTGTTAGACGCCTTGCTGCATCTTGTGGGCGGCGTTTTGGATCGCTTTCACGATGTTGACATATCCGGTGCAGCGGCAGAGATTTCCCGAGATTGCCTCGCGGATCTCCGCCTCCGACGGGATCGGATTGCCGTTTCTCTGAAGAAAGGCATAGCCGGTCATCAACATACCGGGGGTGCAGTAGCCGCACTGTAAGCCATGTTCCTGAACGAATCCCTCCTGGATCGGATGAAGCTTTCCCTCCTGCTCCAGCCCTTCGACGGTCATCAGCCGGCGCCCGTCGGCCTGAACGGCAAAGAGGGTGCACGATTTGACCGCCCGGCCGTCGAGCAAGACAGTGCAGGCGCCGCAGTGGCTGGTGTCGCATCCGATGTGGGTTCCGGTCAGCCGGAGGATCTCCCGGATGAAGTGGACCAAGAGAAGCCGCGGCTCTACCTCCGATTCGACCTTTGCCCCGTTGACGGTGACTTCGATCTTCTTTTTCGTCATCGCTCTTTTCCTCCCATCGCCCGCTGGAGCGCCCGGTTGAGCGCGCGGGTGGTTAAAACCCTCACCAGAGACCGTTTGTACTCCACGGAGCCCCGCTGGTCGGCGCTCGGCTGGGCCTCTTCCGAGGCGGTCTCCGCCGCCTGCCGGATGATCTGATCGTTGATCGTCTGCCCGCGCAGCAGCTGCTCGGCGCGGATCGCCTTGATCGGGGTAGGGCCGACGTTGGTGAGGCCGATCCCGATCCGCTCGCAGATGTTTCCTTTTCCGACGGTGAGTTGGACGGCGACGGCGGCGGCGGCGAAATCGCCCACCTTCCGTTCTATTTTCAGATAAGCGCCCCCGCTGTGAAGCGGGGGGATCGGAATCCGGATCTCGGTGAGAATTTCGTCGGAATTGAGCGAGGTGCTGAGCGGCCCATTGAATAAATTTTTGACCGGGATGGCGCGTGTGCCGTTCGGGCCGAGGACGACCACCTCCGCATCCATTGCGAGCATGGTGGCCGGGTGATCGTTGGCCGGATCGCCGTGGGCGAGATTGCCGCCGACCGTCGCCATGTTCCGGACGAGGGGATCGGCGATCACGGCGGCCGTGTCGGCGAGAATCGGATATTTGGTTTGAATCAGCTCGGAATGGTCGAGGTCCGACTCCCGTGTGAGGGCGCCGATCGCCAGGTATCCGTTGGACTCACGCAGATAGGCGAGGTCGGGGATGCGGTTGATATCGATCAAAACGGCGGGGGAGGCGAACCGAAGCTTCATGAGGGGGATGAGACTATGTCCTCCCGCAAGGATTTTGGCATCGTCGCCATGTCTTTGCAGAAGGGAAATCGCTTCGGGGAGGGTGCCGGGAGAAAAATAGTCGAATCGCGGGGGGATCATCTTCTCTCTCCTTCCTTTTTGACGAGGGTTAAGGTTCTGAGAGGTCTGTCCTATGGCTGGAAGGGCAAATTATATTCTTAATTTTTTATACGTGCAATATTTTTTTAGGCTTCTATAAGTAGGAGATGTTAATCAGGTAAAGTATGGAGGCGAGTAAAGAAGTGGCTGTCCAAAGCCTTTTTAGAGGTAACAGAAAGGGGTAGGACTTATTTCTGCCCCCCTCCGGGCAGGCTGGGCCTCTCGGCTTGCAGTCCTGCCCGGGGGGTCTTCAGTGTTCAGCGGGGAATCGATCTTATTTCGGCTGGCGGGCTTGATCGGACATCGCCTCGATCAAAATCTCGGCGACCTCGGCGCGGCTGAACTCGGGGGGAGGTTTGATCCCGCCGCGAAGCATCTCGCGCACTTTGGTTCCGGAGAGGGCGATATGTTCCGACGAATCGTGTGGGCAGGTCTTGGCCGAGACCATCCCAAGGCAGCGTTTGCAGTAGAAGGTGTGGTCGAAGAAGAGCGGCTGGATGCCGAGCTCTTCCAGCGTAAATTTCTGAAAGATGTGATGGGCATCGAACGAGCCGTAGAAGTTGCCGACGCCGGCGTGATCGCGGCCGACGATGAAGTGGGTCACCCCATAGTTCTTCCGGCAGATGGCGTGGAAGATTGCTTCCTTGGGGCCGGCGTAGCGCATCGCCGCCGGGAAGACGGCCAGGATCGTCCGATCTTTCGGGTAGTAGTTCTCGAGGAGCACTTTGTAGCAGCGCATCCGGACATCGGCGGGGACATCGTCGCTCTTCGTCTCCCCGACGATCGGGTGCAGCAAGAGGCCGTCGGTGATCTCCAGGGCGCACTTCTGAATATACTCGTGGGCGCGGTGGATCGGGTTGCGGGTCTGGAAGGCGACGATCCGCTTCCAGTCCTTCTCCTCGAAGAGCTTGCGCGTTTGCGCCGGGTCCATCTGGTGCTCGTGGAAGCGCTGGATCGGCGAGCGGCGGAGCATCTCGATCTTGCCTCCGAGGTAAAAGTCGCCGAGGGTCTGTGTGTAGGCGACGCCGGGATGGCTGGCGTCGTTCGTTCCGTAGGCGGCGACCGCCTCTTTCTCTTTGTCGAAGGGGTAGATTTCGTCGATCTTCAGAATGGCGAGGGGGAGCCCGGTCTCCTGGATCAAGGCCACTTCCATCCCTTGCTTCAATTCGGCGGCTTCGGCGGCGGTGACCGAGAGGGTGATCGGGAGGCTCCATGGGAGGCCATTCGCAAGCCGCATCCGGTCCAGCACGCTCTGGTAATCGGCGCTCCCCATGAATCCTTCCAGGGGAGAGAAGACGCCGATTGCGATCAGCTCCAGATCGGAGATCTCGCGGGGGGTCAACTCGATCTTTTTCATTTGAGAGGCCTTTTGCGTGAGCCGATCGACCTCCTTCGGATCAACAAAACGGTTGATCAATCTTCCACCGTGCGGAACGGAAATAGCCATGCTTGAAGCTCCTTTCGGAATAGTGATAATTGAATTGAGATGAATTTCTGCTAAATCGAAAAGTCGAGTGTCTGTGTTCCCCCTTCGACCTTTTCATCGAGCGCCACCGGCATCAGTTTGGTTCGGATGGTGAACGTCTCGCTGTTTCCCTGCGTATCGATCAGCTCCCAGGAGATCTGATCGTGCGATTTGTGGATATGTGGAATCAGCTTGGCGCCCTTCCCTCCGAACTGGTAGGCGAGATGAAACTCGATCGCCTCTTCCGGACAGACCTTGACGCAGGGGAGACAATCCCAGCAATCTTCCGGATATTTTAGATAGGCCTTATTGGCGGTGTGGTCCTTGACGATCAGGTCGCCCGGACACATCCGAAGACAGGGGGGCTGGCTGGCTCCGTGACAGCCGTTGCACTTTTCTGGATCTACCCAAACAGGCATTTAAAAACCTCCTTAAATTAAAACCGCGATGAATGACATTCCATGGGCCGATCGATATCCCTCTACGGCTTGTACCGATCTCCAGGGATGACCTGCTCGTAGGGCCGTGTCAGGACCTCGATGTTCCCGGTTTTCGGGTCGCGCCGGGAGTTGACGAACTTCAGCCAATTCACATCATCCCGCTCGGGATAATCGGTTCGGGTCTGATACGACGGCCAGCGGGTTTCTCTCCGGTGGAGAAGGTGTTCGACCAGCGTTTGGGCGACATCGACCCGGTCCATGATCTCGTGCACCTTCATCAGTTGATGAAGGTCGTTTGCGACCAGGTGATCGAAGTCGGCCGGGAATTTGGCCAGCCGCTGCCGTGCGATCTGGAGCATCTCTTCGTTCATCTCATAATAGGTCGAGGCGCCGCCGGCATACTGCTCCAGCAATTTCTGAAGCCGGGCCTCCATGTCGGTGGGGAGAATAGGGTAGCGCACTTTGCCTGGCCGCTTGATCGCCTCGAAAGCGCGCGCTTCCTCCGCCGCGATCTGCTGGTCCGAAACAGTGATCGGCGGCATGTTCGCGATATCGGCCCCGGCGGCCCGGGCGGCGATGACCCCCTCCGCCCAGCATCCGGAGACGAATTTATAAGGGGCGCCTCCGGCGACGTCCCCCGCGGCGTAAAGGCCTTTCAACGTCGTCCGGCGCTCGCCGTCGACCCAATAACCGGCCTGGCAATGGCCGCCGACGATGTAGGGCTCGGTCGTTTGGACTTCGATCGGCTCTTTGGAAGGATCGATGTTGTTGGCGGCCCAATAGAGGACCATCGAGGGATACATGTCGAGATAAGCCGCCTTCAGCTCTCGAACCTGTTCCGCCGTGAGGCCGCGGGTGTCGAGATAAACCGGGCCGCGCCCTTCCTTAATTTCCATCAACGGGCCGTACGTCCGATAGGGGGTCGGGGCGCCGTCGCCGCCGAGGTGGGCGTAGCGGGTTTTCATGAACTGCTCCCCCTTGGCGTTGACCTGCGGCGCCCTCACGCCGAGGGCGATCGTGCCGGTCGGCGCGATGGTGTCCTTCGTCCGGAGGGCGACGTAGCGCATCTCGAACGAGGTCATCTCGGCGCCGGCCCGGATTCCCATGGCGTATCCCGCTCCCGTGTTGTAGGGGCAATACCAGGTTTTGTGCGAAGCGTCCCCCGGATTGTTCGGCCGATAGAGTCCCGCCGCGCCGCCGGTCGCGATGATCGTCGCTTTGGCTTTGACGACATAGAAAGTGCCGTTTCGGAGCGAGAACCCGACCGCCCCCGCGATCCGGTCTCCATCCGTGAGAAGGTTGGTGACGGTGACCCAATTGTAGACCTGCGCCCCCGCCGAGCGGGCCGCTTTGGCAAGGATCGGCTTGAGCGATTCGCCGTTGATTTTGATGTTCCATCGACCTCTCGGAAGATAATTTCCCTGATCGTCACAGAGGATCGGCAGGCCCCACTTCTCCACCTTCTTCACGCAATACTCGAAGAACTCCGACATCGTCTTGACCAGGTCTTCCCGGATCAAGCCGCACGAGTCGGACCGGACATACCGGACGAAGCTCTCCGGGGTCTCCCCCTTGTTCAGATAGGCGTTGATGGCGTTCATCCCGCCGGCGAGGCAGCCGCTTCGGTCGATGTGGGCTTTCTCCAGGATCGTCACATTCAGTTGCGGGTAACGTTCTTTTGCCTCCACTGCCGCCATACATCCGGCGGTTCCCCCGCCGATGATGAGAATATCGGTCTCGATGATCTTCCGTTCCATAGGCTCCTTTCAGTTTGCTACATGTTGCTGAGGTTGATTATTCTTTCTGGCTCCATCGGCCCTCTACCGGAGAGATGTTCTGGACCGAAGGGATCACCTCCGGTGTTATCTCTGGATTTTCGGTTTGGATCTCAATCGGTTTGCGCCGGGTAAAAAAAGTGTAGAGAAGATAGCCGTCCACTGCGAGCGCGGAGAGCATGACGCTATAGGCATAGGGACTGCCGACCAGATGCAGATCAACCAGCACGCGGGAGAGACCGAAACCGACGATCCAGACATCGAAGCTCATGCAGATGCGACGGAAGGTCTCCGCATCCATCTGGCGAATCAAAAAGGCGCCGACCGGGATCCCGACGATCACGCTCGGGATGATGGTCGAGAGGATCGCCTTGCTTTCCACCGAATAGAGTCCCAAGTAATAATAAGCCAGGGCGGTTAGGCTCGATTCGGCGACGCGGATGATCCCGAGGGCGGCGCGGAACTCCTTCTTCACAAAACCCTGATTGTTAAAAAAGACGGCGAGAGGAGGGCCGGAAACGGTCGTGACGGAGTAGAGAAATCCGATGCCGGTGCCGAATGGAACGCCGAGGGCCCTCTCCGATTGGATCGGCCTTCGAATTCCCGCCGCCTGAATCAGGATCAGCGGGAGGAGAAAGAGATAGGTGAAGAACTTAATCCAGCCGGGTTGAATGGAGGAGAGGAGATAGCTGCCGAGAACCACGCCGGGGGCGAGACCGATCAAAATCGGATAAACCCGCCGCCAAACGGTCGGAACGCTCTCTCTATTAATGATGAGGACGTAGATGTTGACGACCACTTCGATCAAAACCAGCGCCGGATTGAGGATGCGATTGGTATGGAAAATCAGGGCGACGGGGACCGTAATTGAAGAAAAACCATACCCCAGCGCGCCATTCACGACGGCTGCAAAGAGTGTGATTGAGATTAGGACGATCGAACTGATATCGATGGGGTTCATGGTTACTTTCTTAGGAGTCTCACTTTCTCATGCTTCTTATGAACGATTCGCTAAATATGAAACATCAATGTCTGCTTTCCTTCCAACTCCTTTTTTCTTTCAGCAAGGTCTTTAAAATTGATCGAATCAAGATGATCTCTCAGTGAGGTGTTCACCTCTTGCCAGACTTCCTTGATGAGGATGTTGTCGATCTCCCCATTCGTTCCGTTCAGCGATTCCCGCTGGCGGCGCTGGGCGGAGTCGATTTCGACGAGGGGGCCCTCCATCGCTTGAAGCACCTCTCCTAAACGGATCTGCTCCGGAAGCCGGGTTAAACGGTAGCCGCCATGAGGACCTCGCACACTCTCGACGAAACCACGCTTCTTGAGATGATTCATCACCTGTTCTAAAAAACGGAGGGGGATTCTCTCTTTTTGGGCGATCGCCCTGACCTGTAGAGGGCCCTCCCCGGAGTGAAGGGAGAGTGCAAGAATCGCCAAGACTGCATATTCACTTTTTGCCGAGAAATGAACCATATATCCTACTATTCCGATAGAGATTAAGTATTTTATAAATTTATAAACGATAGAGCTTCAGCTGTCAAGCGAATTCTTATTCTTGTTCGACCTAGGATTTTGTGCTATGTTAAGCGAAGGAGAACAACTTCATGACACTCGAACTGACGCTGATCATTGTATTAATTCTGATCAATGCGTTTTTTTCGGCCGCAGAAATTGCCGTGATCACCGCCCGAAAGAGCAATATCAAGAGTCTTTCGGAAAAAGGGAATACTCGCGCAGGGATTCTCTATCATCTTCAGAGTGAACCGGAACGGTTCCTTGCAACCGTTCAAATCGGCGTGACTCTGGTCGGTTCTGCTGCTGCAGCCGTCGGCGGTGCCGTTGCCGTGGAGTCGATCCGTCCAATTTTTGACAAAATTCCCCTGTTAAATCGATTCAGTGAGGCGGCCTCCATCTCCGTAATGGTCATTGTTATCTCATATCTTTCGTTGATTTTGGGCGAACTTGTCCCAAAATCGTTGAGTCTGAAGTATCCTGAACAGATCGCCCTTGCCTTTGCGAAACCGCTTGATCTGATGGCACGGGTTTTAGGGCCCTTTGTAAGGGTACTGACGACGTCGGTTCGTTTCGTCCTGAAACCGATTGGGGGAAAAGTTATTCCAGGCACCTTCATCTCTGAAGAGGAAATTAAATACCTGTTAAAAGAAGGCCGGGAAAAAGGAGTTTTCAACCAGACGGAGCAGGAGCTGATCCATAGTGTTTTTGAGTTTAATGATATTTCTGTGAAAGAGGTGATGGTTCCGCGTCCGAAGATCCATGCCGTCCAAATCGATACCCCTTTCCAAGAAATTCTGAAATATGTAACTGAAAATAAGTTTTCAAGATATCCGGTCTATCGAACCAATATCAACGACATCACTGGGATTCTTTATTTTAAGGATCTCATGTCGGCCTTGATTCAGGAAAAGGCCGTTCATTTAAAGGACCTCCTTCATCCGGCCTATTTCGTTCCTGAAACCATGCAGGTGAGCCATCTTCTAAAGGAGCTTCAACGGCGAAGGATTCAAATGGCCATCGTCATCAACGAATATGGAAGTGTCGAAGGGTTGGTGACGATGGAAGACTTGGTGGAGGAAATTGTCGGTGAGATACAAGACGAATACGACGTCGAGGATCGGCCCGTCGAACGCTTGAAGGACGGCTCCTGGGTGATCGACGCGTCGCTTTCGGTTCGAGACCTCAACACCGACTATGGGCTTCCCATCCCGGAATCGGCTAATTATGAAACGTTGGGGGGATTTGCTCTCTCACAGCTGCAGAATATGCCGAAGGGGGGAGAAATTATTCGATATGGCGATTATAAATTCACCATCGTCGACATGGACGGCCGCCGGATCGCCAAATTGAAAGTTGAAAAAAAACCGGACACAACGCAACCCCAAAGCGGAGGCACTTTGGGGCCCCCGCGGAGTACGGTTCCACACAAAGTATCGATTGACAAATAAGAGGGATTCCCTTATATAAGTCTAAATTTTGGGACCCTCATGTGAAGAACAAAACCAGACCGTATATACTTCCGGCGGTTCTCGTCCTCTCCTTTTCCTATCTTTTATTCGCATATCTGATCACCAGAAATATCTCTCCCGCTTCGATCCCTTTGTCTATTTTTCTTTTCTCCTTGCTGGTCGGCGGGGTTTTATTCGCTCTCTTCCGTCTTGATCATCAACAAGAGCTTCGTTCTTCCATCGAGGATCTCGATGCGCTCAATGAGATCTCGGTATTAATGACGCAAGGGGTGGAGGTCGATGATCTTTTCAAAAAGGTATTTGCAAAGGTGCAGGAGCAGCTTCCGGCACTTTCCGCCGGCGCGCTCTTTCTCGTCGATTGGCAGGGAGAAGATCTCGGTCTGGCGGCCTCTGTTGCGCTTCCTCTTGAGTCGATCTCCGATTTAAAAGAACGGCGAGCCAAGTCAGGTTACGGGGTTATCGAAAGGGTTGCAAAGGGAGGAGAGGCCCAGCAGAAGGATTCTTTACCGTCTTTACAAAAGGAGGGAACGACCCTTTGCGGCGCTGTCCCGCTTCGGTCTTCGGAGCGGGTGGTGGGGGTTCTTTCATTCTGGTCGAGTCAGCCGACGGATCTGACGCCGCGGGAAAAAAAATGGCTTGAGGCGGTCGGCGGACAGATTGGTTTGGCTCTGGAGCGGATTCAGCTTCAGAAGTCGCATTTGAGAAGGGAAAAAGAGGCGCTGGCCCTTTTTCAACTCAGTCAGGCGACGACCTCCTCATTGTCGATCGATACGGTTGTCAAAATTATTCTGAATCATGTCGCCGGGATTACCGAATCGGAGGCGGTCTGGATCATGTTGTATAATCCGATTCAACGGCTCTTGGAGGTAGTCGCCGCGCGCGGGTTTTCAGACCAGATCTCCCTGAAATCACTCACCCTTCGTCCGGGGCAGGGGGTTTTAGGAGAGGTTTTCGAGAAAGAGAAGTTGATCTTTGTTCCGGATGTGCGGAAAGATCACCGCCTGGTTTATCGGGACGTGACCGAGCGCTCCGGAATCACCTCTATGATTGGAATTCCTTTGATGGTTAAAGGGAAAGCCATCGGGGTGATTGGATTGTTTTGCCCCAAATCGGTGGAGGCGGGGCGGATTCAGCAGGAGCGGCTCGATTTTCTGACGACCATCGCCTCGCAGGTCGCCATTGCGATCGATAATGTCAAGCTGTATCAAGATCTGGAGCAGAAGGTGACGGAGTTGCGTCGGCTCCAGGGGCAACTGATCCAAACGGAAAAGCTCTCCGCCATCGGGGAGTTGGTTTCCGGGGTGGCCCATGAGATCAATAACCCCCTCACGAGCGTTGTCGGGTTTACGCAGCTCTTGCTGGAGACGACCGAGAATCCGCGCGATCGGGAATTTCTCGAAAAAATATTCAGCGAGGCGATGAGTTGCTCCGAGATCATCCGCAATCTTCTGACCTTCGCCCGGCGCCATCCTGCCGAAAAGAGCTATAACAACATCAACGATATTATCCGGAAAGCGCTTGAGCTAAAACGATATCAGCTTGAAACCGACGGCGTTGAAATCATCGAGAACCTCTCCGATTCCATCCCTCCCATATGGGTCGATCCGCACCAGATGCAGCAGGTCTTTTTCAACATCATCCATAATGCGCACCAAGCGCTGCTTGAAAAGAAGAAATTGAGCACCAGCCCTTTACGGTTGACGATTTCAAGCGAGAGCAGGAATGGTCTTGTTTCCATTTCCTTCCACGATACCGGTCAAGGGATTCTCCCGGACGTCTTGCCGAAGGTTTTCGAGCCGTTTTTTACGACCAAAGAGGTCGGCGTCGGAACCGGTTTGGGGCTCTCCATTTCTTACGGGATCGTCAAGGAGCATGGCGGGGAGATCCTCATCGAAAATTTATTCGGAGAGGGGGTGACCTTTATCGTCACCTTTCCGATCAACGGACAGGGAAGGGATCGGAGAGTGGCTGAGGGGGCCAAAGGGGGGAGCTATGCGGGGAGGAGAATTCTCATCGTCGATGACTCCAATGCGGCCCTGGAAATGTGCACCTATATCTTGCGGTCGGAAGGATTCCGTGTCGAGGGGGTGGAGAGCGGTCGTGCTGCATTGGAGCGGCTTCGATCGGAGGATTATGATCTGATCTTGACCGACCTCGGGATCGCCGACATGCCGGGACTGGCGTTCCACGATGCGCTTCTTAAAGAGTATCCGGTGATGGCGGAGAAGATTCTTTTCTTGGCCGAGGAGCGGATCAACCCGGAGGCGCGGCGTTTCCTTGAAGAGAGAAAAGTGGAAATTCTCTTCAGGCCGTTCGGGATGACGGCATTAAAAGAGGCGGTTTATCGCTCTCTGATCACCTCTTTGAAGGCTTGATGAAGCCGGCGGGTGATCGGCCCCGGTTTCCCGCTACCGATCGGGTTCCCGTTGATCCGCGTCACCGGCATCAATTCAAAACCGCTGTTCGTGAGAAAGGCCTCCTCGGCTTCGAAGAGCGCGTCGGGCTTGAAGAATCCCTCCTCGGTCGGAAGACGCTTCTTCCGGGCCAGATCGATGACCACTTCCCGCGTGATCCCCTCCAAAAGCCCCACGGCCGGTGAAGGGGTTTCCAGTTTTCCCCGCCGCACCCAGAAGAGATTGCTCGTCGTCCCTTCGGAGAGATATCCTTCCGGATTCAGAAGAAGCCCGTCGTCGCTTCCCGCTTTCGTCGCCTCCGATTTTGCCATGACGTTGTTCAGGAAGCTGATCGATTTCAGGGCCGGATCGAGCGCCGTCGTCGCGTTCCGCCGGACCTGAACGATGACGGCGGAAATCCCATCGCGATAATATTCCGGAGGATAGCCGGTAAAGGGCCGGGCCGTGACGACCAGCGTCGGTTTATCGCACAGCGCCGGATCGAGGCCGATCTCCCCCTCTCCACGGGTAAAGGTGAGACGGAGAATTGCATCCCGTAGGGCGTTTCGCTTCAGCGTGTCGTAGAGAATGGCCTCAAGCCGAGGAAGGGGAGGAAGGGGAAGTTCCAATCGCCGGGCCGACCGGGCCAATCGTTCCAGGTGCCGCGAGAGACGGAAAACAACCCCATCGTAAGCGCGAAGGGTCTCAAAGAGACCGTCTCCATAAAGAAAACCATGATCGAAGACGGAGATCTTTGCCTCTTCTTTCGGGACAAATCGATCTTGGAGGTAGATCCACATCTAATCGGCCGTGAAAGGTGAGGGGTGGGGCGTAAGGGCCTGGCGCCTCACGTGTTTCATGGTTCCAGCGCCTTTATCAAAGCGGCCGCCTTCTGAAGGGTCTCTCGGTATTCCTTCTCCGGATCGGAGTCGGCGACGATGCCGGCCCCCACTTGAAAGGTCATCTCCTCTCCCTGCCGGACCCAGGTCCGAATGGCGATGTTCAGATCCATCTCCCCTGTAAAGTCGATATAGCCGACGGCCCCGGTGTAAATGCCCCTGGCGCGTTTCTCCAGCTCGGAGAGAATCTCCATGCAGCGAACTTTCGGAACCCCCGTGATCGTCCCTCCCGGGAAAAGCGCCTGCACGACCTCCGTCAAGGTCATCTCCGGCCGAAGCTCTCCCTGGATATTTGAGACCAGATGCAAGACATGCGAGTATTTTTCAAGCGACATCAACTCGTCCACTTCGATCGAGCCGTATCGGCAGACCTTTCCAAGATCGTTCCGTTCCAAATCGACCAGCATCAGATGCTCCGCCCGTTCCTTCTCGCTTTTGTACAAGGATTGAATCATCCGCTGGTCTTCTGCTTCATCTCCCCCGCGCGGATGGGTTCCCGCGATCGGTCGCGTCGAGACGAGGCGTCTTCCCCCCGAGGTGCTTACCCGAACGAGCCGTTCCGGCGAGCCGCTTGCAATCTGAATCAAGCCCAAATCGAGATACGCGGCAAAAGGGGAGGGGTTGATCTTGCGAAGCCGCCGATAAATCTGAAAAGGAGAGGGAGCGGGGGAAGCGATACGAAAACGGTGCGAGAGATTGGTCTGAAAGATATCCCCGGCTGCGATATACTCCTTCGCCCGGAGAACCATTTCAACATACTCGCGTTCCGAAAAATCTTCTTCGACGGTCGGGGTGAGGATTTGCGGTTTAATTGCCCGCGACGGCCGAGAGGAGAGGAACTCCGATCGTAAGTGAGCCATCTTCGCCCGTCCGTCCCGACAGGCCGATTCCTCCGGTTTTCCCATTTCCATTTCAGGAAAGGGATTGTAGACCAGATAGAGTCGCTCTCTTGTATGATCGAGGAGAACGAAGAGATTAAAGAAAAGAAGGAGGATATCGGGAATGGCCGGATTTCGGACGGAAGGGGCGGGGATATTTTCCCATCGTCGGACCAGATCATAGCTGAAAAATCCGGCCGCTCCTCCTTGTAGGAACGGAATTTCGGAAAGCGATCCTTCAAAAAGGGAAGATTGAAATCGATCGAGCCACCGCTGAAGGTGAGCAAGCGGGTTTCCCTTCTGATGATGAGCGTATCCCTTCCCGTCACCGAGCAGTTCGAATCGGCTTGTCTCCTCTTTGCTCTCGAACTTGGCAAAGGGAGTTCCGGCCATGAGTGAAAACCGCCCATCGAACCACCCTCCTCGCATTCCCTCGAAGAGGACCGATTGTTCCTTCCATCCGAGCCGCTCGAAGAGGGCCGTCGCCGACTTTCCTTGAGTAGGAAGCGTTTCGACAATCAGATCCCTATGAGGGCGGTCCAATATCAGGCGATCGGCGGGGGGCATCTGTTCTCTCTGAAACGAATTAACCGGGCCGGACACAGCGGAAGCCGACATCGCTGATGGTGGAATCGGGGGGGGCATAGAGGCGAAAGGTAACGGTCGAATGATGCTTGACCAACTCTTCCTGGACATCCGGAGGAAAATGCCCGATCGCCGACCACGAATTGCCTCGAATCACCTTGAGCTGCTTTCCATACTCCTTGCTCTGATACTTGCTTCCGGGGTAGGGGTGGTACCAGTCGGCCGTCCATTCCCAAACGTTCCCGATCATATCCACTGCGCCGTAAGTGCTTTGGCCTGCGGGATAGTGGCCTACCGGGGTCAGGTCTTGAGACTGTCCCCCGATATTCGCCTTCGTCAAATCGAACTCGTTCCCCCAGGGATATCTTCTTCCGTCGGTTCCCCGTGCCGCTTTCTCCCATTCCGCTTCGGTCGGCAGCCGGCCTTCCTTCCAATGGCAGTAGTCCTGCGCATCCTGCCAGGGGACATTCACCACCGGATAATGATCACTCCCTTTCAAGTATTGTCCCTCTTCCCAATGGCCGGGAGGCGCGCGCCGCGTCGAACGAATAAAGTCGGCGTATTGCGCATTGGTGACCTCGGTCCGGTCGATATAATACAGCGGCAGGTAGATTTTATGGGCCGGACCTTCATCGACAAACCAGGGTTTGACGATCCCCTGCTCCTGAGCGAAGTGCTCCTCATCGACTTCATCGGTGCCTCGGATGAAATCACCGGCGGGAACAGCGACCATTCCTTCCGGAGGACGACGCGAACAGGCCAGTAAGAGAGCGGTCAGGAACAGGGCAAGGATATTATTTCTATAATGGATCATCCGCAGGGTCCGGTTTTAAGTGAGCCGATCTTACTGAATCAGGAATGAGGTGTCAAGTTTTGCAAAAAAGACTTGACACTCCGGGGGTCAATCGATATAGTATCGCCTTGTTATTCCGAAAAGGTCACTTGTTCTTCCAGCTGAGCATTCTTAATAGTCAGAGCGCGGGAGCGAGTGTTTTTTCACTTTCTGAGATCTCTACAAGCACCAGCAATACCGGATCAGCAACACCAGACAGCAGAGCTTCATTAGAAATAAACAAGGAGGAACAAAATGAAGTTTGGACGGATCGGTTTGGCAATGCTCGTTGCAACAGCGTTTAGCGTGAATATCGGTTCGGCGGCGGAAAAGGATCCCCTGGCGCCCCGTGTTCCTGCGGACCAGATGGCGGCCGCAAAGGCGTGGAAGAACCCGATGAAGGCGACCCCTGATAATATTGCCAAAGGAAAAGAGATCTTCAACGGAAAGGGAACCTGCTTCACCTGCCACGGAAATGAAGGACGCGGTGACGGTCCCGCCGGCGCGGCGCTTGATCCCACCCCCCGCAATTTCCACAATCCGAAACTGAAGGGCAAGACGGATGGTGAGTTTGCTTGGGTGATCAAGAACGGCAGCCCCGGCACCGGGATGATCTCCTATGTCCCCGGCGTGATCAGCGAAGAAGAAATGGCGCTGGTGATCCTTTTTGAGAGAAGCCTGCACGACCAGCCATAAGTTCGGATGCATGAGAGGTGTTTAGAAGGTTTTTCCCAATCCTTTTGACTTTGGTTTTGATGGCCTCCTTTGCGTTTTCAGCCGAGGAGGAACTGGCAAAACCGAGGGTTCCTGCGGATCGTCTGAAAGAGGCTCAGAGTTTGAAGAGTCCCTTTAAGCCGACTCCGGAGAACATATCGAAAGGAAAAGCGCTCTTTGAGGGAAAAGGAACCTGTTTCACCTGTCACGGTAAGGAAGGGACAGGGGAAGGGTTGGCAGCCGCAGGGCTGGATCCTCCTCCCCGCAATTTCACAAGCGCCGCCTTCCATGCGATGCGTACGGATGGGGAACTCTTCTGGGTGATCAAACATGGGAGTCCGGGAACGGCGATGATGCCGATGGTCGGAAGCGTGATCACCGATGAAGAGGCCTGGTTGGTGCTTCTCTATGAGAGAAGCCTCGGCCGAAAAAAGTAGTAAAAGGGGGAGCTTTCGCTCCCCCTTTTTTTTTGGAGATTAGGTTTGATGTTTCGGTACTGATTAAGAGGGCGACTCGTTGATTCGTCCCTACCGATCAAGAACCCTCCGTCGTTGACAGTGTTGGCTTTTTTATTCTAGAATACGTAGCAGATTTGTGAATAATTGGGCTTTTATAATGGAAAAAAGGGGAACAATTTTAATTGTAGATGACGAGGAAAATATCCGTGATATCCTCTTCGAGGTCCTCTCCAATGAAGCGTATGAGTGTCATCGCGCCGAAGGGGGTGAAGAGGCCCTTTCAGTATTAAGAGAGAGGTCTTTCGATCTGGTGTTGTCGGATATCCTCATGCCCGGCATGTCGGGGATTGACTTGCTGAAAGAGGCCAAAGCGGCCGATGCCGATTTGTCGTTCATCATGGTCACCGCCGTCCATGCGGCGGAAACCGCCATTGAGGCAATGCGGTTGGGTGCCGACAATTATCTCATCAAACCTTTCAATTTGGACGAGGTGATCCTGAGTGTCGAGAAGGCGCTTCAGCGTCGAAGATTGATTATCGAGAACAGAGAGTATCAACTTCACCTTGAAAAAAAGGTGGAGGAGCGGACCCGTGAGTTGCACGATGCCTTAAAGAAGATTCAGGCAAGTTATCGGGCAACACTCGAAGCGCTCGGCTCCGCACTCGATACCCGCGATATCGGCACCCATGCTCACTCGAGGCGGGTGACGCATTATGCCCTTCTTCTAGGACGCACTCTCGGCATGAGCGGTCAAGAACTGGAAGTATTGGAGAGAGGGGTTTACCTTCACGATATCGGCAAGATCGGCATTCCCGATGATATTCTCCTCCGGCCCGGAAAGCTGACCAAGCAGGAGATGGAGATCATGATGACCCACGCGGAATTGGGGAAGCGGCTGCTCTCCAGGATCGACTTTTTGAGAGAAGCCTCCGAGATCGTCTACAGTCATCAAGAGCGTTTTGACGGGTCCGGTTATCCAAGGGGGCTGAAGGGAGAGGAGATTCCGCTGGGGGCGCGCGTCTTTGCGATCGTCGATGCGCTCGACGCAATGACCTCCGATCGCCCTTATCGAAAGGCGCTCCCCTTTGAGGCGGCCCGTGCGGAAATTATACGCTCGGCGGGGATCCAATTCGATCCTGAGATTGTCCGTGTTTTCATGAGCATTCCCAAAGAGCAATGGCTCAGGGTGCGGGAGCGCCCCCTTCTCTATGAAGAGGAGAGGGAAGTCGCCTAAATATTTTGCTGTGCGGTAGAGAGGATTTCCGCGCGGAAGGCTGCCCGCATGATCTCTTAGAAATCGGCTCGGAGCGCCGTCCGGGACGGTGCTTTTCGGACGAGAGGATCACCTCCTCCTTAATCAGGAGATCTTCAAAATCGCTTTGACATTCAGAGGGATCTATGTTAAAGTCACCGCCGACTATGATCCGCATCCAGTCCCTCTGGATGAACTCAATTGCGGCAGACACCCTCACTCATGAACTGGCCAAGAGAGGAAGTTCCACCCCCTTACTATCGCAGAGGCAAGTACCATACGATTTTGAAGGACACAGGGTGTGAGCGGGTAAGGATTAAGGATGTACGAAGAACAGGTACCTGTCCCAATGGAGGAAGACAGCGGAAGCTCCTTCAGTAAATCGGCCGATTATGACCCTCCTCCCAGCGAGAGCAGTGCGTCATCCTCTCCTTTCGAAAAACTAGAGCCGATCCTCCAAATCATGGCGGACCATGCCGAATTGGTTCGCGACCCCCCCCAATTCTTGAATCTCCTCTTGGATCAAATCTTCAAAGTCCTCGGCTCGGACATTCTTCTCCTGTTTAGCCGAGAGGAGAAGGCAAAGGAATGGGTCCTTCTTTCCCATCGGGGAATGCCGAAAGATTTCGGGAAGAATGGTTTTATCCCTCGCGCCTGGCAGTCCCTTCCGACGATTGTCCTCCAGCAGGGCCCCGCCCTTTTTTCTCATGAGATCTCAAAAGATCCCGTTTTCGTCGGTCAGATCATCCGCGGGATGAACATTCAGAGCTTCGGCGGAGCCACCCTCCAGTCGGAGGGGAAAGTGCTCGGATCGCTCTCGGTCGGTTATGCGAAGCCGGATGCAATGACGCCGAAAGATCGAGATCTCTTTCTAATGATTGCCAAGCTGATTTCCCCGTTTGTTACCCAACAACAAGGAGCCCCCTCCGCCGCCGCGCCGGAAACGCCCCGTTTGACCGCCGGTCTGGATCTCAGCGGCCGGATCGTTTCGATCAATTCCGAATTCGCTCAATTCCTCGGTTATGAAAAAGAACAGGTCCATCGGACCCCCTTTTCTCAGCACCTGACCGCGACGGGACTGAGCACCTTTTCCGGCCAGGTGGAAGCCCTCAAGTCGGGTCAAAGGAATCTTCCCCCTTTCCATCTGGAGGTCTTAAGGCGTGGCGAGTCAAGGCGGATTCTCAATGTCCATCTCTCGCCATATCTAAAAGAGACGAAGATGGCCGGCGTGACGATCTCAGCACAAGATGCAACAGAGATCGACGTCTTGGAGAAAGATCTCTCCGATAAGAAAATTGAATTGAATCTGTTGGAGTCGCTCTTTGCCAGCCTCAGCCGTTCTTTCCAGGAGGGAGATGTTTTCCGGACCGCTTTGGAAAAAATCCTCTCGCTGATGAATATCGAGGGGGGGTATCTTCTCCGGTTCGATGATAAGAAACAACGATTTCTCCTGGTCGCGCAAAAGGGCCTATCCCCCGAAAAAGCGCAGCGCCTTGAAAAACAGGGGGCAAAAGTCGGCGAAAATGTGATCGGAAAGATTGTGGAGAAAAAATCGCCCACCCTTGTTGTCGCGGAGGATGCGAAGGGTCCTTTAAAAAAGAGATTTGTCGGAGAGGACGGTCTTCTCGCCTATATGGGGGTGCCGATCCAGGCTTCGGGACAGATTTGGGGGACCCTTTCCTTGTTCAGCCGGAGCCGGCTCTTCACCGAAAGTGATCTGGGCGTCCTCGGCTTCGTCGGCAGAGAGATCGGCTTTACCATCGACAATATGAAATTGTTCGATCAGGCGCGCCAGCGTGTCGAAGATCTGACGATCATGAACGAGGTCAGCCAGTCGATTACGAAAAGCCTTCACCTCGATCAACTGCTCTCTTCGGTCGCCAACAGCCTGACCCGGATGATCGGGGCGAGCAACTGCTATATTTTCTCCGTAGACGACAAGCGAAACCTTCTCTACGGCGTGGCCGCGTCGGATCAGCGGGGGGACGCGATCCGGAAGGTGGAAATCAAAATGAATGAGAATACGCTCCTTTCCCTCACGGCGAGGGAGCAGCATTCTTTCGTGATCGAGAACGCCCCTCAAGATCCGCGGGTCAGCAAGAAATGGATCGATCTCTTTAAGTCGAGATCCCTTTTATCGGTTCCCCTCATTATTAAAGAGCGGGTCATCGGCGTGCTCCTTCTGGATGAAACCCGTTATTTCCGGCAGTTCGCTCCGGAAGAGATCCAGAAGATCGTCACGATGGCCAATCAGGTCTCGGTCGCCATCGAAAATGCCACCCTTTACCAGGCGGTGACCAAACACATGGAGCGCCTGCAGACCCTCTCTTCCGCGATCGTTAACATCCAGGAAGAGGAGCGGCGACGGATTGCTCAAGAGCTGCATGATGAGGCGGGGCAAGCGCTGACCGGAATCAAGATGAATCTTGAGTGGGTGGAAAAGGAGCTTCCCCCTTCCGAGAAAGCGATCCGGGAGAAAATCGAGGAGGTCAAGTCCCAGGTGGGGAAAATCATGGAAGAGCTCCGGCGGCTCTCCTACGATTTGCGTCCCGCCATTCTGGACGAACTCGGCCTGGTGCCGACGCTCCGCTGGTACATCGAGGAGTATTCGAAGCGCACCCGGACCGCCGTCCACCTCCAGACGACCGGCCTGCAGAAGCGGCTTTCGGCGAAAATCGAGATCCTTCTTTATCGGGTGATCCAAGAGGCCCTGACCAATGTCGCCAAACATGCGCAGGCGGAATCGGTCATCCTTTCCCTGGAAAAAAAGGATGTCCATATCCATCTCTACATCACCGACGACGGAAAGGGCTTTGAGGTGAAGCGCTACTTTTCTTCTCCGCCGATGATCCGACGGGGTCTCGGGATTTTAGGGATGAAGGAGCGGGTCGAATTGGCGGGAGGGACCTTTTTCATCGACTCGGACCCGGGACAGGGAACGCGGATTTCAATCAAGGTGCCGATCGTAAAGAGGGGATCGTGACGAGAAGAATCAAGCTCATGATCGCCGACGATCATACCATCGTCCGGCAGGGGATGAAAAAACTTCTTGAGACCTATCCGGAGCTTCAGATTGTCGGAGAGTCGCAAGACGGGGAGGAGACGGTGGAAATCGCCGTGCAGCTCCTTCCCGACCTGATCATCATGGATATCAGCATGCCCGGCCTCAACGGCCTGGAGGCGACCCGCGAGATTAAAAAGCGGCTTCCCGAAATAAAGATCTTGATTCTCACGATGCATGCGGAGAAGGAATACATCTTCAAAATTCTTCAATCGGGCGCTTCGGGTTATCTGCTCAAAGGCTCTCCCATCGAAGAGCTGGTCTCGGCGATCCACGCCGTGGATCGGGGGGAATCTTATCTTAGCCCCGCCGTTTCAAAGTCGATCATTGAAGATTATGTCGGCGGTGGGGTGAGACGGCCCGTCACGACGCGGTCTCAACCGCTGACGACCCGGGAGCGGGAGGTCCTGCAGCTGATTGCGGAGGGTTATACCAGCAAGCGCATCGCCACCCGACTCTCTCTTAGCGCCAAGACCATTGAAACGCACCGGTCCCATATCATGCAAAAATTGAATATCCACAACGCAGCCGGATTGATCCGATATGCCATTCAGAAAGGCTGGGTTGAAGGACCTCACGCGCAGGAACGGTAGCGCACCACCCTAGGTGATCCCCGCTTTTACGCCTTCCCGTTTTGGTTGAACGACCGTCAGGGACTCCCCTGATTTACAAATGAATCGCAATCAGTTATAAGTATTAGCGTTTTTACCCTCAGATGGAATATCCCTTGTCCGGATCACATCTGGTTTGCCCCGGAATCGACGGGTAAGTTGCGGGGTCGGTCCCCGAAAAAGGTCGGATTGGCGGGAAGGGTTAGAGCGGTTGTCCGGTTATCCTGGAAAACTGGTTTGATGATGGAGAGACGAAGGCACCAGCGAAAGTTCCATCCGTTTTTTTCCTCACCCTTTTTAATCTCATTTTTAACACGATTGTTCCCTCCCCTTGGATCATAACCTATTCATGTTGAACGCATAAAGAGGAAGAGAATGCCGGAAAAGAGATCTTTAACGAAGCGTGAAACCGAAATTGTGCGTCTTGTCGCGGACGGCTTTAAAAATAGGGAAGTGGCGGAAAAGCTTCAGATTAGTGTCAAGACGGTGGAGACCCACCGGGCCAATATCATGAATAAACTTGCCCTCAGAAACCTGGCCGAGTTGATTCGATACGCGATTCAAAAAGGATTGGTTAAAATCGATCAAGAAGCGTAACATGGCCGATCGCGTCGGGCACGGATGCCATCAAAAGGGATCATGGCCAAGAGAATCCTGATCATCGACGATGAGCAGCTCCTTCTCGATCTGCTCACCCATCTTCTGTCCAAAATCGGATATGAGGCGGATCAGGCTTTGGACAGCCGGGAGGCGGCGGGAAAATTAAAAGATCGGAAGTACGACGCCGTTTTCCTCGACATGAAAATGCCGCTGATGGACGGGAAGGCGCTTTATTCTCAGATTCAGGAACGTTTCCCCGACATGGCCAAGCGGGTGGTTTTTATTACCGGAGATGTCGCCAATCCGGAGACGATTTCATTCCTCGAAGAGACCGGCAATCTTTTTATCGAAAAGCCGTTCACGATTAAGGAGGTCAAAAACCTCCTCGACGGTTTTTTCATGAACCCGAACGCTTCTTCTCCCCCTTCAGATATTCCTCGATAAACGGATCGATCTCCCCGTCCATCACCGCCGTCACGTTTCCCTTTTCAAGACCGGTCCGGTGGTCTTTCACCATCTGGTAAGGCTGAAAGACGTACGACCGGATCTGATGCCCCCATCCGATCTCTTTCTTCTCCCCCGCTCCGGTCAATTTTGACAATTCCGCCTCTTTTTGCGCTTGCTGGATTTCATAGAGCCGGGACTTCAAGACGGTCATCGCCACCGCTTTATTCTGGAGTTGGGAGCGCTCGTTCTGGCACTGGACGACGACGCCGGTCGGCAAATGGGTGATCCGCACCGCCGAGGAGGTCTTGTTGACATGCTGCCCTCCGGCGCTGCTGGCGCGATAGGTGTCGATCCGAAGGTCTTTCTCGTCGATCACTACGTCGGGATCATCCTCGATTTCAGGGGAGATGAAAACCGAAGCGAAGGAGGTGTGTCTTCGTTTATTGGCATCGAACGGCGAGATCCGAACGAGACGGTGAACCCCGCTTTCGGATTTTAGATATCCGTAAGCGTACGGTCCCTTCACGGAAAAGGTGACGCTTTTGATTCCCGCTTCTTCTCCCGGTTGGAGATCGAGGGTTTCGATCCGATACCCTTTCCGCTCGGCCCAGCGTACATACATCCGCATGAGCATCTGCGCCCAGTCCTGAGATTCGGTTCCCCCGGCCCCCGGATGGAGGGTGACGATCGCATTGTTGAAATCTTTCTCGCCGGAGAGAAGGGTTTCGATCGTGAACTGATCGATCTCCGATTTGAGCTGCAGAAGGTTGGCCTCGATCTCTTTCTCAAGCGACGCGTCCCCCTCTTCTTCCGACAGCTGCAACATTACGGAGGTCTCTTCGAAGCGGGTCTCGATTTCGTTCCAGCGCTTGATCTCCTTCTCGAAGCGTGACTTGAGGGCGAGCTTATTCTGAGCGATGGACGGATCTTTCCAAAAGTTGGGATCGCTCGATTCGGACGTTAATTTCTCGATCTGCTCTTGATGGTCGGCGAGGTCAAAGATGGCTCCGGAGCTGTTCGAGTTCCTGCCGCACCGCTTCAAGGTTCTGTTTTAATTCAATCAGCATCGGTTTTTCTCCTCTTCTCTCTATAGGAAAACAATGCAAATCCCAGGGCGATTATAACACAACCGATCGCGAAAACGTCTCCATAGGCGGTGTAGAGGGTCCGCCGCGTGCCGGGGTGAAGCGATTGCGTCAGCGCCGCTTCGGTGAAGAGCGGGCTCTGCTTTATGATCCGCCCGTGCGCGTCGATAAAGCCGGAGATGCCGGTATTTGCGGAGCGGGCGAAGGGAACCCGATTTTCGATCGATCGAAAGACCACCATCGAGAAATGCTGATAGGGGGCCGCCGAATCGCCGAACCAGGCGTCGTTCGTAATCGTCGTCATCACCGTCGCCCCGTTTTGGGCGAACCGCCGAACCACCTCGGGGAAGATCACTTCAAAACAGATCACCGTTCCGATTCGTGTCCCGGCCGCTTCCATCACCGTCGCTTCGCGTCCGGGTATGAACTCTCCGATCCCCTCCACCAATTTATTGACAAAGAAGAGAACGGAAGAGAGAGGGACATATTCGCCGAAAGGGACCAGGTGGATCTTATCGTAGCGCCCCACTACCTCGGCGGCCGGCGAGAGAAGATAGGCGCTGTTCAACAGCGCCATCTGTCCCGAGGAGGCCGGCTCGAACGCGGGGCTTCCGAAGAGAAGATAGAATTTCCCTTCTTGGGCGAAGTCGAGCAGCTCGTTCCGAAGGGCGGCTTCCGTCTGAAAGAAGAAAGGGGCCGCCGATTCCGGCCAGACGATCAACTCCGGAGGGGCTTCTTTTTTAACCGAATCGAGGGAGAGACGTTTGTATTTTTGAACCGTCTCATCGCGCAGGCGCGCATCCCATTTTTGATCCTGCTCGATATTCCCCTGGACCACCGCCACCGTCAGGCTTCGTTCTTCTCCCATCGGCTGATCGAGACGATAGAGGCCGTATCCGAGGCTAAGGAGGAAAAGCCCTCCGGTCAAAATCAGTGGACGCCATGCCATCCGACGCTCGATCCATCCCCCCCGGATCACTTCAAAGAGGCCGGCATTGACCAGCACGATCAGAAATCCGATCCCATAGATGCTGGCGAGATCGGCAATCTGAATCAACGGAAGAAAGCGATATTGCGAATAGGCGAGAGCGGCCCAGGGAAAACCGGAGAGAAGGTGTCCGCGGGCATATTCCAGCGCGACCCAGAGGACCGGAATCAACAGAAGCGCCCACCCGCGTTTTTTTTCAAAGAGAGATCGGCTACCCGCCGCAAAGAGTCCGACGTAGACCGCGCAATAGGCGACCAAGAGCAACATCAGCAGATAGCTGATCGGCTGGGGGATCTTCCCGTACCGGGTCATGCTGATCGTGACCCAGGAGAGGGTGCCGGAAAAATAAACCAATCCGGCCGTCCAGCCGATCAGAAACGATCGGGCCGCGGAGACATTCCGGACAGCGAAAAAAAGGGGGATGAAGGCGACCCAGGCGAGCGGAAAGAGCTCCCAGCGTGGAAAACTGAGGGCGAGAAATAAACCGGATAAAAATGCCAGCGCAAAGGGAAGAAGTCGCCTCTTCACAAGCGCCGGATTCGATGGGAGCGATGGAGCGGTGGAGCGTTTATTCTGTGTGGCGCGGATGGTGGTCAATCCCGACGTATGCCTCGATAAAGCGGCGGATTCTGGCTTCGTCAAATTCATTCAGCCTGTCGATTTTTCCCCAGGCCGTCAGCGCGATCGGCGTCTCCATGCCGGGGTAGGGGGCGACGATAAGATGTCCAAAACGGCCGTTCTGCGGAGTCATCTGCGACATCTTGAGGTACTCTCTTCCGAGGTTCTCGAGCTTCTGGATCATCTCCGCGCAATTTTTGCAGTCGTATTGAATCATGACGCCGCCGTCTTCCAGGTTGTGTACTTGCAGTTCGTTGGGAATCTGCTGCCGATAGATCCCCCATTTGGCGACGAAGGGGACATGCGGTCCGGAGGTCGGCGGCTTGCTATTATAAGGGGGATGGGGGGAATCGATCGATTGGATATGGTCGTTGCCGAGAGAGGGAACCGAGACCCCGGGCGCTTTCTCCTCGACCTTCTCGGTTTTTTTCTCCGCGCCCTTGGCAGGCGCTTTCGGGGCCGCCTGCAGCGGTCCGTTCAAAAACAGGATCAAAGCAAATAAGATCGTTCCGATCGATATTATCCTCATCTCCTCCTCATGCTCATGTTTAATTTGGGTTTGTATGATAGCCGATTCTATCAAAATGTAAAGTGAAAAGATAGGCGACCCTCCTCGGCGGCGAGATATGCCGACATGAAATGTTTTTTTCTTGATCGATTGAAAAAGTAAGACGAGCTTGTTAGGATGTAATATTATTTTGTTCGACGGAGGGCCATGCGGGACATTATTCTTCTACAAGATTTAGCCGTTGTCATGATCGTGTCGGGTCTGGTGACGGTTTTTTTCCACCGGTTCCGCCTTCCGGTGGTGCTCGGGTATATCCTTGCCGGGTTCATCATCAGTCCGCATACCCCTCCCTATCCGCTCATCAGCGATGAGGCCTCGATCGAGACGCTCGCGCAGTTAGGGGTCATCTTTCTGATGTTCGCCCTCGGACTCGACTTCAATCTTCGGAAACTCAAACAGGTGGGGAGCGCGGCGCTGAGCGCCGCGATATTGGAGATCCTCGTGATGGTCTGGCTCGGCTACGAGGTGGGGCAGCTTTTCGGCTGGGGAAAGATGGACTCCCTGTTTCTCGGCGCGATCCTTTCGATCTCCTCCACGACCATTATTTTGAAGGCGCTTGAAGAGCTCGGGAAAACCAAGGAGAAATTCGCCCAGATGATCTTCGGGATTCTGATCGTCGAGGATATCCTCGCGATCATGATCATCGCGCTGCTTTCAACGGTCGCCGTGACCGGTTCACTGCAGTTGACGGAGGTGTTGCTCACGGCGGGGCAGTTGGCGATCTTTCTGGTGGTCGCGCTTGTCTTCGGTTTGCTGGCGGTGCCGCGGCTCCTCCGGTACGTCGCCCGATACAGAAGCAATGAAATGCTCTTGGTCACCGTTCTCGGGCTCTGCTTCGGATTCTCATTGTTGGCGGTGAAGTTCGGCTACAGCATCGCGCTCGGCGCTTTTATGATCGGCGCGATCATCGCGGAGGCGAGGGAGATCGGCAAGATCGAGCATCTGGTCGCCCCGGTGCGGGATATGTTCAGCGCCGTCTTCTTCGTGGCGATCGGCATGCAGATCAACCCGGCCCTCCTGGCGGAGTATATGACCCCGATTATCGTCATTACGCTTGTCGTGGTGGCCGGGAAAATCGTGACCTGTACGGTCGGAACCCTCATCGCGGGGCATGACCTTCGTACCTCGATGCGGGTCGGAATGGGCCTGGCGCAGATCGGGGAGTTCTCTTTCATCATCGCCTCGCTCGGCATTACGCTCAATGTCACCAGCCAATTTCTCTATCCGATCGCGGTGACCGTCTCCGCGGCGACGACACTCCTGACCCCTTTTTTCATCCGAAGCGCAGACGGGTTTGTCAATTGGTTCGATCGAACCGCCCCCAGGACGCTGGTCGGCTCTTTGAGCCTCTACGCCGACTGGATCAAACGGCTCGGAAACACCGCCGAACGAAGCCAGGCGAAGCGTCTCGCCCGGCGGCTGGCCTGGCAGATCGGTTTGAACATGGCCTTGATTACCGGCGCCTTTTTGGTGGCCGCCTACCTGGCCAAACGAATTGAAGCGCCCTGGCTCCCCGAGTGGATCGGAGGGGCCAAGGCGCTGGTCTGGTTGATCACCCTTCTGATCACCCTTGTTCCGCTTCTCGCCACCTTCCGAAAGTTTCAATCGTTGGGTTTCCTTCTTGCCGAGATCAGCGTCCGCCGCAGCGGCGCAGGGGTCCGGGCTCCGGCGATCCGAACCACGATTGCTAATACCATTCTGTTTGGAGGAACCGTTTTCCTGGCGCTTTGGATCCTTCTGATCAGCGCCACTTTCCTTCCTCCCTGGCCGGTCCTCTTTGTCTCTCTGATTTTGATCGCCGCGGTCTCGTCATTGCTTTGGCGGAAGCTCTCTCGAATCCACAATCTGGCCCAAGTCGCCCTGGACGAGGTCTGGTCCCCCTTGCCGCCCCATCCTTCGGAGGGCTTGTCTCTTCCGCTGCTGGCGAATTTGAAGGAGGTAGAGTTGGATACCCTCTCGATCCTGGAGCGATCCTCGGCCTCCGGAAAACTGATCAGCGAGCTCCAGCTCCGGAGCAGAACGGGGGCGAGTATTATCGTGATCGAGCGGAATGGAGATCGGATCATCAATCCCGATCCGAGCGAGGAGCTCCGGGCCGGCGATAAACTTCTCCTCCTCGGGGATCACCATCAGCTCGAGGAGGCGCGGCGAATTCTATTCGGCATCAAGAGCGTTTCCTGAAGAAATCGACCCGGAGAGTTGACTTTTCAAACAGATCCGCTATACTCAAAAGCTTGTTTTTCCTTTTTTCTTCAGCGCTTCAAGTGAAGGTCGCTCGCCGAGAATAAAAGGTCGGCCGCCTGTTCACGGCGGCTTCATACATGCCGGGAAGAATCGATGAAAGCCATATTAACGGGTCTCCTGACGGAGGTCATCGCGGAGGCCCGAAAGCAGGGAAAGCTCAAACAGGGGAAGAGCGTTCAGATTATTTTGGAGGTCCCGAAGCGGGAGGGGCAGGGGGATTTTGCAACGACGTTGGCCCTTTCTCTTTCAAAGGAAGAGGGTCGTCCGCCGCGGGAAATCGCCTCGGATTTAGTCGCCCTGCTCCAGGGACGCTCCCCGCTGATCGAAAAGATCGAAATCGCCGGCCCCGGTTATATCAATTTTTTCCTGAGCAAGAACCACTGGTATCAAAGCCTCCTTGACATCCGAGAGAAGAAAGGCCGATACGGTCAGACGTCAATTGGGGGGGGAAAGAAGGTCCAGATCGAGTTCGTCAGCGCCAATCCGACCGGCCCGCTCCATGTCGCGCACGGCCGGGCGGCCGCATTGGGGGATGCATTGGCCCTTCTTCTCCAGGCGGTCGGTTACCAGGTGGACCGGGAATATTATATTAATGATGTCGGCAATCAGATGACCCTGTTGGGCCGCTCCACTTATCTTCGTTACCGGGAGCTCTTCGGCGAAAAGGTGACCCTTCCGGACGAGAGTTACCGGGGTAGTTATGTTATCGAGATTGCCGAGGAGATCAAGAAATCAGCCGGGGACCGGTATCTGACCGGTTCCGAGGAGGAGCACCTTCCTTTTTTCGTCCGGACGAGTTACCAGACGATCCTCGGATGGATCCGGCGGGACTTGGATCAATTCGGTGTTCGCTTCGATCGGTGGTTTCCCGAAGAAGATCTTTACCGGAACAAAGAGGTCGATGCCTCCCTTGAATTCCTGAAATCGGCGGGGGTGCTCTATGAGCAGGACGGCGCCCTTTGGGTCGCGACGACCCGCTTTGGGGATGATAAAGACCGGGTGGTGATGCGGAGCAATCGGCAGATGACCTATTTCGCCTCCGACATCGCTTATCACCGGAACAAATTCGAGCGGGGATATGATCGGCTGATCGACATCTGGGGAGCCGACCATCACGGCTACATTGCCCGGGTCAAAGCGGTCGCCGCCGCCATGGGCTATTCTCCCGATCGGCTTGATATTCTGATCCACCAATTGGTCAATCTCCTCCGCGAAGGAAAGCCGGTGGCGATGTCGAAGCGCTCCGGTGAGTTCGTGACGTTAAGAGAGGTGATGGATGAGGTGGGGGTCGATGCGACCCGGTTCTTTTTTTTGATGCGCCGATCCGATACGTCGCTCGATTTCGATCTCGATTTGGCCAAGAAGGCTTCTACCGAAAATCCGGTCTACTACGTCCAGTACGCCCATGCCCGCGTCTGCAGCATCCTCCGCGTGGCGACCGAGCGGGGACTGAATGTGGAAACGGAAATCCAAAATGTAAAATTGGCCGACCTGACGGTTTTGGATCTTCCGGAGGAGCAGGCGCTGATCAAACAGCTCTCCAATTATCCCGACCTTCTTCAATCGGCCGCGGAGGTATTGGAGCCTCACCGATTGACCTTCTACCTTCAGGAGTTGGCGGGAATGCTCCACCGGTATTACTTCGATCATCGCGTGGTGACGGAGGATCTTCCCCGAACGCGCGCCCGGCTGGTTTTGATGGCGGCGGTCCAGATCGTCTTGAGGAATGCCCTGGCCATTTTAGGGGTGCGCGCGCCGGAGCGGATGTAATGGAGCGGATTGAAATCGATACGGCGACCGAGAAAAAAGAGGGACTCGCTGGGGAGCATTTCCGGCTCCTTCACCGCTCCGAGGGGACACCGGCGCGGCGCGGGGTGGTCCGGACCTTCCACGGCGAGATTCAGACCCCCGCCTTCATGCCGGTCGGAACGTTGGGAAGCGTCAAGGGGATGTCTCCCGAAGATCTCGAACGGCTCGGCGCGCGGATCATCCTCGGAAATGCATACCATCTTTATCTTCGACCGGGGCACGAATTTATCGCGCGGCGCGGGGGTCTTCACTCCTTCATCGGCTGGAACCGGCCGATCCTCACCGACAGCGGCGGCTATCAAATCTTCAGCCTGAATCTTCTGACGAAGGTGACCGACGAGGGGGTGACCTTCCAGTCTCATCTCGACGGCTCGCGCCATTTTATTACGCCGGAAAAGGCGATCGAGATCGAGGAAGGATTGGGGGCCGACATCATCATGGCCTTCGATGAGTGCCTGCCCTATCCGTCGGACTATGCAAAGACGGCCGCCTCGCTCGAACGGACGCTCGACTGGGCCCGCCGCTGCAAAGCGGCGCATCGACGGGAGGACCAGTTCCTCTACGGTATCGTTCAGGGGGGCTTTTATGAGGATCTTCGGAAAAAAGGGGCCGAAGGTCTCCTGGAGATCGGATTCGACGGGATCGCCGTCGGGGGTCTCTCGGTGGGAGAGCCCCAGGAGCAGATGCTCCATATTCTAGACGAAGTGGTTCCGCTCATTCCGGAGGCGTTCCCCCGTTATCTGATGGGGGTCGGCACACCGGAAGATCTTGTGGAGGGGGTGATGCGGGGGATCGATCTGTTCGACTGCGTCCTCCCGACGCGGCACGCCCGGACCGGATCGCTCTTCACCTCTCGCGGAGAAGTTCATATCAAGAACGCGCGGTATACGGAGGATGACCGGCCGCTCGACGCCGATTGCGGCTGTTATACCTGCCGAAACTTTTCGCGGGCTTACTTGCGGCATCTCTTCATGGCGAAAGAGCTCCTGGCAATTCGGTTGAATACTCTGCATAACCTGTATTATTATCTCACCCTCATGGAGGGGTTACGTCAGGCGATTGAGAAGGATAGGCTGGGGAGTTTCCGAAACGAATTCTATCAGAAGCGGAATCCGGAGATCGAAGGGGCGGAGCCGGAAGCCTGAGTGTTTTCACCCCCCCATTTTTTTAATTCCGGATATACTACTAGGAGGTTGCGTTGCTGGAATGGTTTGAATCAAATGCATGGGCACAGGCGGGAGGAGCGCCGGCGGCGCCCGGAAATCCGATGCTCTCCTTTATCCCGTTTATTTTAATCTTTGTTATTTTTTATTTTCTTTTGGTCATGCCTCAACAAAAGAAGATGAAAAAACGGAAGGCGATGATCGAGGCGCTCAAAAAAGGGGACCGCGTGACGACCACGGGAGGGATCATCGGAACGGTGACCAATCTTTCCCCGGATGTCGTGACGATTCAGATTGCAGAGGGGGTTCGCGTGAAAGTGGGACGAAATTACATTGAAGAGGTTCAAACCGCGGAGGCCGGAGGGGCCGAGGAGCGGGCGAAATGAAGAAAGGAATTCGCGGACGTTTGATTTTCATTCTGCTCACGGTCTTTGTTTCGATCGTTTTCTTCCTTCCGTCGACCCCGCTCTACTCGAAGCTTCCCTCCTGGTGGGGCCGGTTTTTCCCGGACAAGGGGATTACCCTGGGGCTCGATCTCCAAGGGGGGATGCATTTGGTGATGGAGGTCGAAGGGGAAAAGGCGGTCGACAACACGGTGGAGCGAACCACCGAGAGCCTCAAGAGATCGTTGGAGGAGAAGAATCTGGCCGCTCAATCGATCCGAAGGGAAGGAAGGGATATCCTTCTCTCCTTTGCTCCGGAAAATAAGGAGGCGATTTCTAAAATCCTCGATGAGGACTATCCCAACCTGGCGACGAAGCAATCGGGCTCGGGGGAGATGGTCCTCACCCTTCGGGAGTCGGAGGTCAACCGAATTCTGGAGTCGGCCACCTCCCAGGCGTTGGAGACGATCCGAAACCGAATCGACCAATTCGGCGTGACCGAACCGCTGATTCAGCAGCAAGGGGCTGACGAGATTCTGGTCCAGCTTCCGGGGGTGAAAGAGCCGCAGCGGGCGATCGCATTGATCGGGCGGACGGCCCAACTCGAATTCAAGCTGGTCGACGATGAGAACCCGATCGCGCGACAGTTCCCGCTTGAGATCGAGGCAGACCAGGAAGCGGCTTTCGTTCAGGAATATCAAGCCCAGATTCCTCCGGACGATCAGATCCTCTTTGAGCGGATGGTGAACGAGGAGACCGGCAAGGTCACGAAGCGGCCATTTTTGGTCAAGCGCCAGGCCGCGCTGTCGGGTGATCTGTTGAGTGACGCTCGGGTGTCGATCGGAGACTTCAATACGCCGTATGTCGCCCTTACGTTTGATCCGGTCGGCGCAAGACTCTTTGAGAAGGTGACGGAAGAGAACAGACGCCGGCGCTTGGCGATCGTTCTCGATAACACGGTCTACTCCGCTCCGGTGATCCAAGAGCGGATCTCCGGCGGTCGGGCTCAGATCAGCGGCACGTTTACGATGGATCAGGCGAACGACTTGTCGATCGTTCTCCGGGCCGGCGCGCTTCCGGCGCCGGTAAAAATCATCCAGAACGTGACCGTGGGACCCTCCCTGGGGCAAGATTCGGTCGAGAATGGATTAAAGGCGGGGATGATCGGGACCCTCCTGGTCGTCTCGTTCATGGTTGTTTATTACCGGGCCTCCGGTTTGTTGGCCGACCTGACGATGGTCCTCAATATCGTTTTGTTGCTGGGGGCCATGGCCGCACTCAATGCGACCCTGACCCTGCCGGGGATTGCCGGGATTATCTTGACGATCGGGATGTCGGTCGACGCGAATGTCTTGATCTTCGAGCGGATTCGGGATGAACTCCGGGCGGGAAAGCCGGTCCGGCTGGCGGTCGACGCGGGTTATACCAAGGCGTTCTCTTCCATCTTCGATTCCAACGTGACGACCCTCATTACGTCCTTCGTCCTCTTTCTCTTCGGGACGGGCCCGATCAAGGGTTTCGCCGTTACCTTGAGCCTCGGCGTGATGTTCAATCTTTTTACAGCATTGATCGGGACCAAAGTGGTTTATGATTTTATCAATAGCCGGTGGAAACTGCAGCGGCTCAGCATCTGATGTGTCCGGCATTCTTTTCCTGCGGACGTATCGCACGAGGAGGTCTATGTTCCAAGTATTTAAAAAAACAAATATCGACTTTGTCGGAAAACGCTATTTCTCCTTCGCCCTCTCGGCGTTGATGCTTGCTTTTGGGATCGCGTCTCTGGTTTTCATCTCGCAGGGAAAAGCGAATCTGGGGATCGACTTTGCCGGGGGGGCTGCCATCCAACTCAGGTCTGAGAAGCCGATACAAATAGAAGAGGCAAGAGCGGCCCTGGAAGAAGCCGGCGTGAAAGGGGCTGAACTTCAGGAAGTCGTCGCGCAGAATAAGCTGCTGGTCCGGCTGAAACAGGATATCGTCCAGAAAAATGTGGTGGAGCAGGTCCAGGAGGCGCTGAACAAAAAATTTCCGGAGAATCAATTCACGGTGGAGAGCAGCACCGAAATCGGACCGACCGTCGGACAAAAGCTTCAGAAGGACGCGTTGTTGGCGATCGCGATCGCGATGATCGGAATCATTATTTATATCGCTTTCCGTTTTGAATTTCGATTCGGCGTCACAGCGACCCTCGCCACCTTTCACGATGTTCTGACGGTTCTCGGGATCTTCTTCGTTTTAAATAAAGAGATCACCCTGTTGATCGTCACCGCGCTGCTGACCATCGCCGGTTATTCTTTAAATGATAAGGTGGTTGTGTTTGATCGTATTCGGGAAAATCTCAGGCTCCAGAAGAGGGAATCTTTCGATCAGATTATCAACCGCTCTATTAATGAGGTTCTCTCCCGGACGTTCATCACCGGCGTGACCACCTTTTTGGTCCTCTTGGCCATCTTTTTCTTGGGCGGAGAGGTCATCCATGATTTTGCCCTGGCAATGATGTTTGGATTAGTCATCGGGACCTACTCGTCCTGGTTTATCGCCAGCCCGCTGCTTCTCTTGTGGGAAAAGAGAGCCAGGGTGTTGAAAAGAGCTTCTTCACAGAGCTGAGAACAATGACCGCACCGCCTATCCTCCCTTCCGGCCGGCTCCGGGACACCCGGTTGCCGGTCCTCCTGCAGCTCCTTCGAAGCGAGCTTAAAACCGGCGTTCTTACCCTCAAACGAAACGATTTGAATAAATCGATCTTCATCCAGGAGGGGGACATTATTTTTGCCTCTTCACTCTACTCTGATGACCGCCTGGGAGAGGTGCTCCTGAAAACCGGGAAGATCAACTTTAAACAGTACGAGATCTCCGTCGATCTTTTGAAGAAGACCGGGAAGCGGCAAGGGACGATCTTGGTTGAACAGGGCTTTATCGCTCCGAAGGATCTCTTCGAAGGGGTGGTTTTCCAGGTAAGAGAAATCGTTTTGAGCCCTTTCACCTGGGTCGAAGGAGATTATGAATTTATAGAAGGACCGCTCCCTTCGGAGGAGGTGATCACGCTTCAGATCAGCACCGGGGATATTATCCTGGATGGGATCAAGCGGATCCAGGACTGGAACCGGTTGATCCACGACCTTCCTCCACTCAATAGTGTCCTACACCTCTCCACCGATCCCCGCTCTCTGTTTCAGAGTGTGAACCTTAGCGCGGCAGAGCGTGACCTCCTCCGTTTGGTAAACGG